>JAZSPG010000084.1:0-8185 GCA_045537295.1 Candidatus Scatosoma sp.
GGGAGCGCCGTTGAATACAACCGTCTTCAAGCTAGTGCAGTTTGCAAATACCAACGAACCGTACGTCGTTGTCGATCCCATAGGTATACCTGCTCTTCCAAAGCCAGGATTTCCACCGGTGGAAACTTTCACACCAAGCGTCGTCACAGACGCAGGAATTACCACACTCGTAAGACCGGATGCTTGGAACGCATTCTTACCTAAGGTTTCAAGCGTTTCGGGAAGAACGATACTCTTGAGTGCCGTACAACCTTGGAAGGTAGCTTCGGGAATTTCTTCCCAGTTACCGTTTAAGGTTACGCTTTCAAGCGCCGTACAACCCTTGAACGTTTCCTTAGACATAGTTTGAGGAGCGCCCATGAACACAACCGTCTTCAAATCCTTACAATTCATAAACACTTGAGAGATAGGAGCACCATATCGATCTTCTCCGGTGATTTCAACGATGGATGCGGGAATAACGATACTCTTAATCTTCGAGCCTTCAAATGCATTTGCCCCAAGATACTTCAAGGAGTTACCAAGATTAATGCTTTCAATCTTAGCGTTTTGGAACGCCAATACATCAATCGTTTCAAGGTAATCACCGCAATCTAAGGTAGTAACACCCGCACCGATAAACGCACCTGCTTCAATCGTCTTCAAAAGCGACGGCATAACGACTTCGCTAAGATTTTCACAGTTTTCGAACGTTCTATTCGGAATCACCGTAAGATACGTAGGAAGCACTACTTTAGACAAGGCAGTACAATTCTTAAACGTGTAGTTACCAAATTCAACAACCGTGTCAGGGAACTCAATCGTTTGCAACTTCGTACAACCCTCAAATACACTTACGCCAAGCGTACGCGTACCCGAAGCAAATTCAACCGAAACAACCGAGCTGTTAAGGAACAGACAATCAGGAACGTTTACAAGCGTGGAGGGAAGTTTTACGAATTGAATGCCCGTAGTGCCTTCAAATGCGTTGGCGTTGATTGCCACACCCTCTTCGATTTCTACGTAACCTGCTTCACCCGTCGATTTGGTAGGGAACGCAAGAAGGGTATTATTGTTTGCGTCGTACAATTCGCCGTACGCACCGCTTCTAAAGTTCGTGTTGTTCGCATCTACCGTAATTGCTGCAAGGTTAGTACAACCACTGAACGCACCTACGCCAATCGTTTCTACCGAAGCAGAAATGGTAATGGTTGCAATCTTCGTGCCAGCAAATGCCTCGTTTCCAATTGTCGTTACGTTGTTTCCAAGTTCTGCTGCAGTAAGAGCAGTGCTCTTAAACGCATTATTACCAATCGAAGTCACGGAGTCGGGGAATTCAAAGTTTGCCAATTTGGTACAGCTTTCAAACGCACTATTCCCAATCGTCGCCAACTGGTCGGAGAATTGCACCGTCGTAAGTTCCGCTCTGCTCTTAAGCGCGTTAGCACCAATGCTCGTTACACCGGGTGCAATAAACGTTACGATATTATTACAGTTCGGGAACTGATTAGAAGCAATACTCGTTACCGACGTCGGCAACTTAACCGTCGCAAGCGCCGTCGTTTGAGATAAACCATAACTAGGAAGACTCGTAATTTTCGTATTAGAAATATCAAATTCCGTCAAACCAGCCTTTTGGAACGCGTATCCTTCATACGAAGTTAACGAGCTGGGGAAGTTAAGCGTGGTCAAGCTGGTACATTCCGCAAAACCGTAAGTAGAAATTACTTCCAAACCTTGAGGTAAGGTAATGTTTTGCAAACTGGAACATTTTTGGAACATACAGCCTGCAATATACTTCAAACTTGCATTTAAGTTAACCGTCGTCAAAGCCGTACAGCCAGCAAACAACTTATAGCCCGCCGTATCGTAAGATTTACCGACTTGCAAGTTTTCAGGGAAGGTAATAGAGGTCAAACTCGTACAATTTTCAAATACGGATTGACCAACCGTCGTCAACGCAGTAGGCAACGTGATGGAGGTAAAGGCTGCGCCCATAAACGCCTTATCGGGCAACGTGGTAATGTTCGAGTTCAAGGTTACGCTGGTAAGCGCGGTACAACCTTCAAACATCGATACGCCAACCGCCGTACCTTTTACGTTAACCGTCGTCAAGGTGGTAATACCCTTAAACGCGGCAGAGCCAACCGCAACGCCTGCGTTTGCTTCTTTTACAACAAGCGACGCGGGCAAGACGAGCTCGACAAGTTGCGTGCCTTCAAATGCGCTTGCGCCAATCATATTAAGCTTGCTGGGGGTTTCTGCCGTTTCGATGAAGTTCACCGCCGTAAGACCAGCACCTTTAAACGCGCCGTCGTGGATGGTGGTTACGTTTTGGTGGATATTCACCGTCTTAAGGTTTGCTTTACCCGAGAACGCGCTTGCGCCAATTTCTACGACGTTTGCAGGGATATCAAGCGTTGCCCCCGTACCGTAGTAGAATACGATGCTATAACGGCCCGAACCTGCCTCGCCAATCTCTTTCAAAAGCAATTTGTTTACAGTGTCATCCGTCAAGCCTGCACCAGTGTAATTAAGCGACATAAGCGCGGAACAACCTACAAACGCGTTATTCAAATCTTTTACGTTTACCGAAACGGTTGCCGACGTCAAAGCGTCACAGCCTTCAAAGACACCCGTGCCCAAGACAATTTCATTGCCCTCTACGTTTTCGGGAATGTTCACAGTCGTAATACTCGTATATTTGAAAGCGCCGTTGCCAATGCTCGTAATCTTGCTGTTTGGCGCAAAGGTAAGGGTAGCCAACGCTAACTTAGCCGTTGCACCTCCGCTAAACGCACCCGTTTCAATCGTTTCTACGCTTGCAGGAATTTCAATCGCCGTAAGGCTAGTGCAACCGCTGAACGCGCTGCTGGCAATCGTGGTCAATCCCTCGTTAAGTTTCAACGAAGTCAACGACCTACAATTCATAAACGCTTGCGTTTCAATCGTCTTAATCGTGGAAGGAAGTCCATCTACTATCGTGCCGTCCGCTTTCTTCGTCTTTATCGTAGTAATAGCCGAGCCGTTAAACGTACTGGAAGGAATTCTCGTCCAACCTTCTTCCATAATAACGGTTGTAAGTGCCGCACAGTTATAGAACAACTGATACCAAGTCGCAGAGCCAAAAGTGGTAACACCACCGGGAACGGTTACTTCGGTAAGCGAATTACAACCGCTGAACACTGCGTTATACATCGTAGTCAACGCTCTCGTGCCGTCCGTCTTCGTCGCGAAGGTAACCTTCGTAATGGTAGCAGCCTGGAATGCACCTGCGCCAATTTCTTGAACCGTGGAAGGAATGGTAACTTCGGTAAACGACGAGTATGCAAACATGTACGCAGGTATCTTCGTCATTCTTTCGGGAAGCACAAGCGTCGCAGCCTTCATGCCGTAGAACGCACTCTTCGTCTTCGCATCGCTCGCTTGACCTATTGCACCTCCAAGGACAAGGTCTTCCGTACCGCCCGTTTCAAAGGTGATTTCGCAAACCGTTGCGCTAAAGAATGCAGCTTCGCCGATATACGTTACCGTCTTAGGTACTTTTACCGCTTGAAGTTTCTTCGAGTTCTTAAACGCATAGTTGGGGATTACCTTCAAATTATTAGGAAGGACAATCGTCGTAAGCGCTTTCATATCCTCGAATGCCGATGCGCCGATGGAGAAGTTTGCATCCGTCGTGGTATTATCTTCAAAGCTAATCTTCGTAATACCCGCGTGGCTCTTGAATTGAGACTCACCAATGTTCTTCAACGTCTTGGGAAGTACGATTTCGCCCTTTAACCCAGCGGGGATAAACTTGATTTCGGTAAGTACGTCACCCGTCTTCGAATACAAGATACCGCTCTTCGATGCGAGTTGCTCGTTGCCGTTTACTACGCTTACGCTTGCAAGTTTCGAACAGCCCGTAAATACGTTATCGCCCAAGGTTATAAGCGACGCGGGAAGTTCTACCGACGTCAACGCCATACATCCGTTAAACGCGTTATTACCAACCACCGTCGTCTTTTCGGGAACTTGAATTTGTTTCAACGCACTACATCCGTCAAACACGTTGTTGCCAATGGTGAGATTTGCAGTTCTTGCGTCAAACGTTACGGTTTCCATAGCCGACGCACCCTTAAACGCATCGTTGCCGATTGCAACAATCGTTGCGGGGATATTGATAGATTTAAGGTTCGTTTTATTATAGAACGCACCTGCGCCGATTTCCGTCGTGTTCGCGTCAAACGTGAAGGTGGTTTCCGTCTTGCCGAACGGATAGAAGAGAAGTTTCGCCTTACCCGTCGTATAAAGAACGCCGTTCTCCGTTACGTAGTTCGCGTTTTCGCCAGGTTCTTCTTCCGTTACGGTTTGAATTTCACAGCCTTGGAATACGCCGTTAATTTCAAACGCGCCAAGCGTTTTACCAATCGTCAAGTGCGTTACGTAGCCCTTGCCGTCAAGGTTTGCAAACGCGCCGTTTGCGTAGTCAATGTTCGTACCGTTCAACGTTACGTTCTTTAAGTTGTTGGTGTTACCAAACGCGTTTGCACCAATCTTCGTTACGTTTACGGGAATAACGAGGTCTTTCAATACGGAACATCCGTAGAATGCTTGACTTGCAATTTCAAGCGAACCCGTTTCACCACGCATATCTACCGTTTCAAGCTTGGTACAGCCGTAGAATGCGTTTTCGTAAATCTTACGTACGTTGTCGCCAATGATTACGTCCGTAATCTTCGTACAACCGTCAAATGCGCCTGCACCGATTTCTTCAATCGCTACGGGAATGGTCACTTCGCCCACACGGCCCGTCGGGCAATACAAGAGCGTTGCGCCAAAGCTATCGCAAAGCATACCGTTGTTGGAGGTATAGAACGCCGTGTCGCCATCCGCATTCTTCGTTATGTTAATTTCAGTAAGTTTATAGTCGTAGAGGAAGATGTTCTTCGCTTTAAACGCGGTTTCCTTTAATCTCGACGGGAATACAACCGACTTCAACACACCACAGTAGCTAAATACGCCGTCTTCCAACACTAATTCGTCAGCTTCAACTACGCCAGTTTCTGCTTCCTTGAAGGTGACAGTTTCGAGAAGGTCTGCGTCTCTAAACGCTTCCTTGCCGATAGCCGCAACGCTTGCAGGGATAACAACGTTGGTGATATTCGCCTTATAGAAGGTATTTTTAGGAATGTATTTTACGTTGCTAGGAACAACGTATTCGCCCGTTTTCGCTGCAGGGAACAACGCGATTTGTACGCCCTTTTCCAACGTTGCGTTGGGGTCAGCGTGTTGAATTAATACACCGTCTACCGAACTATAGTAGGTTTCGTGTTTCGCGCCTTCCGTATGCTCGCCGTCTACGCAATATACGTTAATTTCTTTTAAGTTTTTGCATTGATAGAAGGACGAACCCGTTGCGTAAATACTACCCGAGTTGATGGAAATCCATTTAATCGTGTCGGGGATATTAATCGTTTCAAGGCTGGAGCAATAGTAGAACGCTTCCGGAGCAATCGTCGTTACCGCCTTGCCGTTATACGTTGCAGGGATGGTTATCTCTTTTACGTATTTGATGCCTTCCGCAGACTTAACTTGATATGCTTTGCCGTCCGGTTCTCCTGCAACGGGAATTTCTTCAAATTGCAATACGTCAATCCAACCAGCGTAAAGAGTTATGTCGTTGTTGTCCGCCTGCCAAATATTTGCACTTTCGCCGTAAGGGTTGGTGTATTGTTGACCTTGCGAATTATCGCTTGCATACCAACCGCCAAACGTCTTCGTCGGGTCAGCGGACGCAACGACGTCAAGCGTATACTTCTTACCGTATTTTACGGTTGCCGTACCTACCGTCTCGTTGCCCGATTTCAGCGTTACTTCAAATTCTTTCGATGCCCAGCTTGCATAGAACGCGTTCGCATTTGCGCCCGTGAATACCATGTCTTCAAGCTTTGCGCCGTTGTTTGCTTCGCCTAAGGGAGCAGGAACGTTATACCAGCCCGCAAAGTCGTAACCTGTGTATGCAGGGGTTTCAACGTCAAGTTTATCGCCGACTGCCTTATAAAATTTGGTTACACCTGCCGGTGTACGGGTGTCGAAAATAACTTCCGACGTTTCTACGTATACAACCTTAGAGTCAAGTTCCCTGTTGATATTATTATACGCCGTGATAACAACTTTGTTGGTACCAGCCGTCTTGAAAGTAAGCTCTGCCGAGGTCGTACCCGCTGCAAACGTCGTTTCCGAACCGTCTACAACGCTGTTGTTGTTAATCGTTACTACGTAGCTGTTTGCGCCACCAACTGCATCCCAGTTCAACGCGCCGTTGCCGTAATATACGTTCATGAACGAGCCGTATTTTACAAAAATCGACTTAGAATAATACGACTTCACCGAGTCCACGCCTACCGCTTGAACGGATACGTTAAACTCTTCCCCGCTTACCTTATAATCTTCAGGTAAAGCAAGTTCCGTCGTCTTAGAAGTGAATACTTGCGAGCCGATGCGTACGTTATAACCCGTAGCGCCCTCTACTGCGTTCCACCTCAACATAGTATTATTCATGCTCAAGCCCGTGGGCGCAACGAGTTTATCGCAGGTATAGTTATAATTAATAGAAGAATAGTTATAGCCGTCTGCTACCGCGTAAACCTTCACGGATACTTCGCCCGTGTATTGCGTCAACGAGAGCGTCGTGCCGTATACCGTATGTACGTCCGTATTATTGCCAACTTTTACTTCTACTTTATACGAAGTCGCCCTGGAAACGGAGTTCCAACGGAGCAAACCGTCTTCCGCGTCAAACGCTACGCCCGTGATTGCCGAAAGGTCACGGCTATACGCGTACGCTTCAGATACCGACGTTACGTAGCCGTTTGCAATCGCTTTAACCGTGAACGTGATACCGCCTTCTTGCATATCGCAGTTCGCGAAGTTAAAGCTCGTGAACGTACCGTTGTCGATTTCCATATGCGCGTGTTCGTCATTACCGCAATCGACGGTAATTAAGTACTTTTCAGCATTCTCAACGGCATTGTAAACAAGTACGGAGGGTTCTGCCACCGTAAACAAGGATACTCTGTCGAGTGCTTTATTTTGATAATAGGCGGTCGTCGTTTGGTTGTTTGCCGTTACCGTGATTTCATAATCACCCGCCGCTTTCGTTGCAAAGTCGTAAGCAAATTCCAAGCTCGTCGTCTTTTGTTCCGCTACTTTCGCGCCTTTATAGTAAATCGCAACCGTAAAGTTCGTACCTGCGCCTAACGCATTCCACTTCACGCCGTTTGCGTCTACCGATACTTGCGCTTTGTCGTCTGCCCATACCGCGTACAAGTTGGTATTTTCCGTCAATACCTGTCCGGTATATTGACAGGTCAATTTCTCGCCGTCTTGATAGTCGCTCACCCACCAACCGACAAAAGCCGCGTTTTCTTTGGTCGGCGTTTCCGCATCGAAAATTACGCCACCCTTCGTCTCTTCTTCTTTTACCGCTTTGCCGTCAACGATATAAGTTACCTTATACTCGTTTTGACCAACCGCAGTCGATACGAAACGTGCATAAAGCGTCGTATCCGCTAAAACGGGCGCGCCGTCAAACGTGAACGGCATCGTGAAATCCGCGTCTTTATACCAGCCAACGAATACATGCCCCTCTTTCACAGGGTCATCAGGTCTGGAAACCGTCTTGCCGTTAAGCACCTTTTTCGTCGACGCAACCACGCCGTCTACGTTATACGAAACGGTGTAGTCCACTTTCTTGAGGAATACCAACGTCGAACCGTTATAGGTCAACGTTACGTTTCCGCTTGCTACGGTAGCCGTTGCCGACGTGCCGTCTTCAAATGCAAATGACAAGGTATCACCCGACTCTTGATACGTACCAAACTTCGTTTCGTTACCAATCGTAAGCGTACATTGACCAACCGACATCGACAAGGTGTACTCGCCGTCAACCGCAGAAAGGTAGTAGTTTCCGTTGCTTTCATAGGTTACGGGTTTTTCGCCGTCGTCTTTGTTACATCCGCTTACTGCGAGTACCGCACCAAAAGAGCACGCCGAAAGCATTACGCAACCAAGCGAAAGTAAGAAACTTTTCTTCTTTTTGCTAAGCTTTTTCATAAGCCCCTCCTAAAATAAAAGATTTTCCTTGTTCACTTTTCCGTTTTTAAAACGGTTAAATGGGTAAAATATCCCTTAAAAAGGATATTATATACTATATATTACC
>JAZSPG010000001.1:0-16986 GCA_045537295.1 Candidatus Scatosoma sp.
TGCGAGGTGTGCGGGGGGAAGAGATACAACCGCGAAACCTTAGAGGTTAAATACAAAGGCAAGAGCATTTCGGACGTTTTAGAAATGACGGTAGAGGAGGCGTGCGAGTTCTTCCAGCCTATCCCCGCGATTTACAATAAAATAAAAACGCTCAACGAAGTGGGCTTGGGGTATATTCGTTTGGGTCAAAGCTCTACCACCCTTTCAGGCGGAGAGGCGCAACGCGTCAAACTCGCCACCGAGCTTTCCAAGCGTTCAACGGGCAAAACCTTGTATATTTTAGACGAACCGACGACGGGTTTGCATAGCTACGACGTGGACAAGCTGATTAAAATTTTGTTACGGCTTCGAGAGGGCGGGAATACCGTTTTGGTGATTGAGCATAACTTGGATATTATCAAAACCGCCGATTATATTATCGATTTAGGCCCAGAAGGCGGGAACGGCGGAGGCGAAATCGTGTGCGAGGGTACACCCGAACAAGTCGCCCAGCACCCGCAAAGCTACACGGGCAAATTCCTAAAAACCGTACTGTAAACAAAAAAACGGCGTTTCTAAACGAAACGCCGTTTTCTATATCAACTTTTTATTTTTCAAGCACAATCGTCATTGCGTCGCCAAAGTCAACGTCAATAGTCAACGTCTTTCCGTCTTTCTTTGCGATATATTCAACTTCGCTATCACCTTCAGCATAAAAATAAGCCTCGTCGTCAACGTTAACCCAACGGTAAACGTAAACTTCGGTTTCTTCGTCAATTTCGCCGTTGCCCTCTTCTTCATACATGCAAATACGAACGATTGCTTTTTCTTCGTCTATTGTTACGGTGACAAAATCTTCCGTAAGGCGCATACCCTCAAATTTATCCCCGACCTCAAACGAAAACTCCGTTCCGTGCTCTTCAACTTTCAGCTCCTTAAATTTGTACGTGCCTTCGTAGCTCTTAGCGCCTTTACAGCCACTAAATAAAAGGCAACAACAAGCAAGCGCAAAAGTTAAAATGATAAGTAACAGTCTTTTCATAAAAAACCTCCATAAAGTAAATACTGTACGTATATTATATCAAGTCTTATAATACTTGTCAAGTATTTTTAGACTTAAAATTGCTATAATATAGATATGAAATTTCGAGAACGGATAAAAGAATTGCGTACACAAAGAAATATGAGCCAAATGGATTTAGCGGTAGCGACGGGGATAAGCCAATCGGCGATAGCCAAGTGGGAGCTTGGAAAAACCGAACCGACGGCAACGGCGATTATCACGCTTTCGCGTTTTTTTGGGGAAACTACCGATTATTTATTAGGGGAAAGCGATTAAACTTGCCATAAAAATAAAAAAGTGAAAAAGAAGAGGAAACCGAAATCGGTTTCCTCTTTGTTCTATTTACCATATATAAATAAATAGCCAAATGCCTTCTAATAGAACGAGATGTAGGGGATAGAACAGGTAGAAAAAATACTTAGTTTTCCACTTTCCTTTCTCACCGTTATAGAGTAGCAAAATTAAAATTGCGCCCAGAGCGAAAAAGGGCAGGGTGGCGGGTAAATGGTCGAGTGCAACCCCTAAAAGTCCCAACCCCAAACACAAAACGCGTAAAGGTAAACAATCGAGTTTTTTCAAAACGGCGGGGGCAGGTATTTGATGAAAGTCGAAAAGACTTGCGAACACGGGCGTCATACACCCCCAAACCCCGTAATCGACGGCGAAGTCCTCGTTAAACTTGTTTAGATTGCAAATACAGGAGGTAAGGACGATAGCGCCGATAAAAAGCGCAACGGAAAGTGCCTGCGCGGACGGTTTTGCGTTCTCAAAAATTTGCTTTTTCATAAATTGCATTGCATAAATGCAAAGGGTGGCAAGCGAAAAAGTCACGAGAATACTCATATACAAACTGCCGTCGAAAAAATAATACACCGTTTGGCAAATCACTGCCAGTGCAAACAAAAGCAAAAAATGCTTGGTCTTATTGCGCGTATACCTACACCCCTCGGAGAGCGCGAACGCAAAAAGAGGCATAGACAGCCTGCCGAGTATCCGCCAAATCATTTGACGGGGAAAAAACAGCATACCGATATGGTCGATAACCATTAAAAACGCGCCCAAAAACTTTAAGCCGTTCGCGTTGAGAAAGGGTAATTTTTTCAGTGCCGACATACCGTTATTTCACCCTTTTCCCGTGTTTTTTCTTAGGGGCGGGTTGCTCGTCTTGTTCTTCTATCAACGGAACGGTCGGTTGATTTTTCGCGAGTTTCGCCTGTTTTTTATCTATTTTCGCTTGGCGTTTTTGCTGTTTCGCCTGTGCTTTGCGTTCCTCTTTTTCCTGCGCCCGTTCTGCGCGTGTTTGGGCTACCTTTTCGTCCAACCACCTGCGTTGTTTGGTGGGCGGTAACGGTTCTTTGACTTCCTCGCCTTTTAAGCGTTTGAAAAAGTTACCAACCTTAGAAAAACCCTCGAAATCCGCTTTCACGCCCTCTAAAATGAACTCGAACCGACTGACGAGGAAATAAGTAATCAGCTCGAACACGATACCCAGCACCCAACCGACAATCATCAGTGCGGTTAAAATGACGGACAGGGTGTCCACGCTTTGCGTCGTCGCGTACACGGTATAGGTCATTAACCCGATAGGGTACAGTTTAATCACCCGTTTGGACCAAGTATACACCTGCTTAACGCGCTTATTCGCTTGCTTACTCGGCTCAAATTTTCCGATTTTCATACAAACGCTAAACGCGAAAAACGCAACTGACAAACCGAGCAAAACGAGATTTACCCATAAAATCCCCGTGCCTTTGAGTAGCGCGTATACCAAATATAACATATAAAAAATTTGCGTAGCGAACTGAAAAAGCGCAACCAGCGCGTTAAAATCCGACTTAATTTTTTGTATCACCGTTTTCGTGTAATCTAACATATCCTACTCCTTGTCCTGTGTTTTGGGCGGAGCGCCGTAATAGGCGTACAAACCGCATAATAAATTCGCGTTATATAATTTTTTCTTCTTATCCGCCGATTTTCCGAAATACCGTTCAAACTGAGGTAATGCGGTCAAAATATATGCATTCCAGTCGGGCAGAGCGCGGAACGCCTTGCCAAACTCGCGCATCAGCGCTTGCGTTTGTGTTTCGCTCAACAACCGTTCGCCGTAAGGGGGATTGCAAACAAGCACGCCGTATTTTTTCTCGCTGACAAATTTCCGCGCGTCCGCAACTTCAAAGCGTACAACCTTGTCCACGCCCGCTTGTTTCGCGTGGTATTTCGCGATAGAAATGGCGTCTTTGCTAATATCCGCACCGTAGATATCCGGTTTCGCGTTACGGATAATACAATCTTCCGCTTCTTCGCGCGCGCGATTTGCAACGCCTTGCGGTGCGCACGCCCACGCCTCGAAATCAAACCGCCGTTTAAGCCCTGGCGCAATCCGTAGTGCTTTCATACCCGCCTCGATAGGCAAAGTCCCGCTCCCGCAAAAAATATCCGCGAACGGTTTTTGCATATCTTTTTCGGGGTTATAAAAAGTCGAATCGATAATCCCCGAGGCAAGCGTTTCCTTTAACGGCGCGCTGTACGCAAGCGAACGGTAACCTCTCTTATGCAACCCCTCGCCCGAGGTATCCAAGGTAATCGTCACCTCGTCCTTAAAAATAGAAACGCCGATAATCGACCGCGCACCCGATTCCGTAAAGGTTTTCCTGCCCGTTTTTATTTTATCCGACAGCCTGCGAATGACCGCTTTTTTAGCAACGCCCCCCGAGGCTTTTATTGCAATTAGCGTACTTTGCACGCTTTTGCCGTCCATTAAAATTTTCGAATCGAGGGTGAGGTAGTTTTCCCAAGGAATATTATACACGCCCTCGTACAAATCGTCGAAGGTAACGGCGCGAAAGCGCGCCAAGCGGATAAGCACCCGCTCACCGCTTCTTAAAAATATATTCAGCCTCGCAATATCCTGCCACTCGCCCGAAAGCTCAATCCGCCCGTTTGTAGCGGGTGCTTTGTCATAGCCGAGCGAAAAAAGTTGGCGTTTTACAATTTGTTCCTGCCCGAAGGCAACGGGGATAAGTAGTTCCATAACAAATCTAATTATAAAGCCAAACCGTTCTTTTGTCAAGCGTAACGACCTTTTTTATCGAAAACGGGTTGACAAACGCTTATAAATAAGCGTATAATATAGCTATGAAACGCAATTACGAACGCGAAATGCAGGAACTGCTAACCAAAATACAGGACGGAACGCCGTTGCTTTTGCATAGCTGTTGTGCGCCCTGTTCCTCTGCCTGCTTAGAACGCTTAAAGGACAAATTCAAAATCACCGTATTGTATTACAACCCGAATATCGACGAGGACGAGGAATACGAAAAACGCAAAGCCGAGCAAATCCGCTTTTTAACGCAAACCGGCTGGGCGGAAATTTTAGACTGCGACCACGACAAATCTTCGTTTGAAAAAATCGCTTTGGGTTTAGAAAATGAAAAGGAACGCGGAACACGCTGTTACGCGTGCTATTTCTTACGCCTTGAAAAAACGGCGCAGGTTGCCAAGGCAAACGGTTTTGACTGGTTTTGCACGACGCTTTCGCTAAGCCCGCACAAAAACGCCGACTGGCTCAACGAAATCGGCGAAAAGGTAGGGGGCAGGTATGAGGTGAACTACCTAATTTCCGATTTTAAGAAAAAGGGCGGATATCCCCGTTCGATACAGCTTTCTAACGAATACGGACTGTATCGACAAGATTTTTGCGGTTGCAAATATTCGAAAAGATAAACAAAAAAACGGCTTAAAACTAAGCCGTTTTTTATTTACAAAATAGCTTTATTCTTCGGTTTGTTGCGGAGCAGGGGAAATACCTACCACGCCGTCCACGGGCATAGAAAAGGCGATACCTTGTCCCGCGCTGTTCAAACCGACCTCATTATACAACGCGTGTAAAATGGCGTCCTTTTTATGCGAGGCGACGACAATCATCACGATTTCCTTTTCCGCCTGCACGGAAATACCGAAAAACTTTTCCGCCTCTTTTCCTGCGGTACCGCGCGCGTTAAACACCGTACCGCCCCGTGCGCCGAACTTTTTCGCGCTGTCCATAACCGCCTCGCTGTACCCGCTGTTTACGATACAAAAAATAGCCTCGTGCGTGAATTTTGCGCTCATTTTACTTCCTCCTTTACGCTTTTGTTGTTGCTTAAAAACCGATATATCGCCACGCCGATAACGCTGGTCAACGGCGTTGTAAAGGCAATACCTTTCCCGCCCCGAAGGGAATGGAATTTATCCTCTAAGGCGTGTAAAATTTCTTCTGCTCTTTCCTCTCGAATGACGCTAAAAATTACGCTCTTATCGCTGTCTTCCAAACCCAAGAGGTGTAAGGTTTCGGATTTTGCCGTACCCTGCGCGGGCGTGCTAAGTTGAAAATTTGCCTCAAACCCGCCGATAAAATCGATAAAAAATTCCGTCTTGTTGCGGTTGACGACGGTGACTAAAAGTTTGAGCTTTTTCACGTCCGAAACGGCGGTTTTTTCTTTTTTGGTTTTGCGTAATTTACTCGTTAAAGCCATACCTGCCCCCTTGATTTATAAAAACGAAATAATTTGCTCGTCGTCTTTTTCGAGTATGCGTTTCATTGCGAGTTTCTCGCGCAATCTGCGGGAAGTCACCGCCTTAAAGCCCAGAGTTTGAATGGTGATAAGTGGCGTCATTGCCACCATAGCCACCAACCCGAACGCGTCTAAAAGCACCGCGCTTTCGCCTTGCAACACCGCGCAAATCCCGACGACGAACGGCAAAATGAAAGTGGAGGTAAGCGGACCGCTCGCCACCCCGCCGGAGTCGAACGCAATCGCGGTGTAGAGTTTGGGTACGAAAAAGGACAACCCCAACGACAAAAAGTAACCGGGGATAAGATAATACAAAATACTAAAATGACAGATAATCCGCACCACCGACAGCGCGATAGCCGTACCCACGCCCACGCACAAAGCAATCAGCATAGAACGCTTGCTCACCGCCCCGCCCGTGACGTTTTCCACTTGCTTGTTCAAAACGTGGATGGCAGGCTCTGCCAAAACGACGGTAAGCCCCAAGATAAAGGCAAATAAAACGAGTGTCCAGCTGGGTTGCTCAGCGAGTTGCGTACCCATTTTATACCCCAAAGGCATAAACCCGACGGCGACGGCGGAAAGGAAAATCAACAGACCGAACAGGGTGTAAAAAATACCCACGATAATTTGCAAAATACGCGCCTTGGGCAGTTTTAAGAACAAAAATTGCAACGCAAAGAAAAACACGGCGATAGGCAACAGAGCGATAAACACTTCCTTGCCCGTGTGGAAAATCGTGGAAAAAATTTCCCCTGCGCCGAATTTCATTGCATAATCAGGCAAAGCGTATTCCACCGTACCGCTGGACAACAGTCCCAAAAACAACACCGCGAGAATAGGTCCGATAGAACAGAGCGCGATAAACCCGAAACTGCTTTCTCTATCCCGCTTATCGCCGAGTGCAGTTGCAACGCCCAAGCCGAGCGACATAATAAACGGAACGGTAATCGGTCCAGTTGTCACCCCGCCCGAATCAAAGGACAGGGGCAGGAAATTCCCGCTACCTTTTTCAAGAATTAGCGCGGTTAACGCGAATAATAACAGATAGAAAAAAGTCATCAAATGCGCTAAATTCAACCGCAATACGATACGCAAAATACCCAGCACCAAAAACGCGCCCACGCCCACGCCGATAGCGATAGTAAGGGTGGTAGGATTGACGACGTCGCGTACCTGGGTGGCTAAAACGGACAAATCGGGTTCGGCAATGGTCACGAAAACGCCCATTGCAAAACAGACGAAAAGCAGGGTTTTGAACTTACCCGACTTAGGCAACCCCGCGCCCACCTGTTCGCCCATCGGGGTCATTGCCATATCCGCGCCGAGATTGAACAGCGCCATACCGATAACGAGCATTATCGCGCAAACGCAAAACACCGCCGTTTCCTGCGCGGTAAAGCGGACGAGCGGTGTAAGATTTAACAAAATCACGATAAACGCCACGGGGAAAACGGAAAGCGCTGATTCTTGCAGTTTTTTAAGTAAAGCTTTGAACATAACAGCGAATTTCCTCCCGAAACGAATGAGAAACGAATGAATTTTATATATTGTTATATATTATAAAACATATCCGCGCGTTTGTCAACCTTAAAGGCGAGCATTTCACGCGGAAGAATTGTGAAATTTTATCGAAATTGCGCGAACGTCCTTATTGCCTGTATCGCCCTTATTTCCCTTATTGCCTATTTGACGACGGAAAATTTATACACCGTCGTCGCCGAATACGTATCCCCCGCCTTTAAGCGCGTCGAGGGGTAGCTGGGGCAGTTTGGTGAATTAGGGAAGCCTTGTGTTTCCAGACACAGCGCGCAGTGGTTGACGTAGTTTTTCTTTCCGTTAAACCCGCCCGTTTTACACGCGGTATACAGTTGCACGCCGGGCAAAGTCGTAAAGCAGTCCATCTTTATCCCTGATTGCTTGTCGTACACGAACGCAAAATGTTCCAACCCCTCGCCCACGCGTTCCAAGCAGTAATTAAAATCGTACCCGTTACAATGCGCAATAAACTTCGCGGAAGAGAACATATCTTGCCCGAGCGTTTTAGGCGTGTAAAAACTATACGGCGTACCGTCTATATCCATAACTTCGCCGTGCGGAATCAGCTCGTCGTCTACGGGCGTAATTTGACGTGCTTTAATCATCAATTCCTGCTGTAAAATAGTATCTTCATACCCGATATTAAAATACGAATGGTTGGTGAGATTGCACACGGTATCCTTATCCGCGACCGCGCCGTACTCAATCACCAACGCGTTCTCGTCCGTCAGCGTGAAAAATACGCGCACGTCCAAATTCCCGGGGAACCCGCTTTCGCCGTCAGGCGAGGTATAGGACAAAACGAGCGTATCCTTATACACTTCCGCCCGCCACGCCTTGCGCGAAAACGCGCCTTGCGTACCGCCGTGCAAGGTGTTAGCGTGTTCGTTGACTTCGATAGGGTAGTACACGCCGTTGAGCGTAAACCCGCCTCCGCCGATACGGTTGCCGTACCTACCTATCGTCGCACCGAAGTTTGGGTTGGGTTCGAGATAATCCTCGTAATTTTTACAGCCGACGATAACGTCCAACAGCTCGCCGTTTTTATCGGGAACGCAAAGACTGTGTATCCGACCGCCGTAGGTTAAAATTTCGGCATACGCGCCCTGCGCGTTTTGTAATTTGTATACTTCGTAAGTTTGCCCGTCCTTGCAAAAAGAATAAATTTTCTCAATCATAAAAAAATACCTCAATAAATATATCGTAAAGCTATTATAACATTTCCCGTACAAAAAATCTACCGTTTGTGCAAAAATTTCGTGGAAAGCGGTGTAATTTTATTGACAAACGCGTGGGAAGTATGGTATAGTACTTGCAATTAAATAGCAAGCAAGCTAAAAGAAGATTGCAGAAGATAGGCGTTTTTGCCTAACCGAAGGAATGAAACTCTCAGGTAATCGAAAGATTGGGAACTGTAATCGGATAGCACTCCGGAGAATCTCGGTCAAACCGAGTGCCGAAGGGGCAAGGCGGAAAAAATTCCGTTAATCTCTCAGGCAAAAGGACAGAGTTACTGCTTTTCGTTTTATTTGCCCTTACTATAAACTAAGGGGATTTTACGGATTTTGGGTTATCTTTGACGGAGTGTTTGTATACTTCGTCAAATTTTTTTTGGAGGTTCACTATGGACAAAATTTTAGAAGTGATTGCAAAGGTGAACGGTGCAATCAACAGCGTTGTTTGGGGCTGGCCGATGATTATACTTATTCTCGGCACGGGCATTTTGCTCACCGTCCGCACGAAAGCGTTGCAGGTGCGTAAGTTTGGTACGTCTTGGGGTGAAACGATAATCCCCACGGTAAAAAGTATCGGCAAAAAACACGAGGGCAAGCGCAAGGAAAACACCGTATCACCCTTCGAGGCGTTTTCAACGGCGATTTCTGGAACGGTAGGTACGGGTAATATTATCGGCGTATCGTCGGCGATTATGACGGGCGGACCGGGAGCTGTGTTTTGGATGTGGATATCCGCGTTTTTCGGAATGGTAACCAACTACGCCGAAAACTTGCTTGGTATGTTCTTCCGCAAACGCGACAACCTCGGCGGATTTGCAGGCGGACCTATGTACTATCTTTCCGAGGGTATCGGAATGAACGCCAAAGGCAAAAAGGCAAGCGTATTAAAAACGGTAGGTAAAATTTTAGGCGTAATGGCGGCGGTATTTTGTATGCTTGCCGCAATCGGTATGAGCGGAGCGCAAACCAACAAAATGTCGGGAACGTTCCAAAGCGTGTTTACCAAGGCAGACCCCAAGGTAGTGGGTTTAATCGTCGGGTGCGCGGTGGCAATCGTGCTTGCGCTCGTGATTTTGGGCGGAATTAAGGCAATCGGCAAAGTGGCGTCTATTTTAGTACCGTTTATGTCTTTGCTCTTTATTTTAATGGCGCTCATCATTATTTTTGCGAATATCACGATGCTCGGCACGGCGTTCGCGTTAATTTTCAGCAATATTTTCAGTTTCAAAACGGCACTTGCCGGCGTAGGCGGTTACGCGTTCTCGCAAATTATCCAAAAAGGCTTGGCGCGCGGGGTGTTCTCCAACGAGGCGGGGTTAGGTTCGTCCGTTATCGCGCATAGCGCGTCCGCAAACCGTGAACCCGTAAAACAAGGTCTTTGGGGCGTATTTGAGGTATTTTTCGACACCTTTATCATCTGTACGCTCACCGCGCTCGTCATTTTGGTTTCGTTTGGGAAGAACGAGGAAGTTTTATATGGAGGCGCATTTATCGATACACAGGTATCTATGATGTCCTTTGAAGAGGTATTCGGCGGATTCGGTACGGCGGTGTACTCGACGATTATCCCGCTGTTTGCCTTCACTACCATTTTGGCTTGGTCGTATTACGGCGAAAAATGCGTAGACTTCCTGTTTCGTAAAACGGGCGATACGGGCAGAAAAATCGCCACCACCGTATTCAAGGTATTGTACGTACTCTTGGTTATCGTTGCGTCGGTTATGGACGGCGAACTCGCTTGGGCGATTTCGGACACGTTCAACGGGCTTATGGCACTTCCCAACCTTATCGGCTTGGTAATTATGAGCGGTTTGGTTGTAAAAATCACCAAAAACTACTTTGACAGAAAGAAAGGCAAAGAAGTAACGCCTATGCTTTCGGCGTACCCCGACCAAAACGAAGAATTTATCGCGGATTTGGCGGGAGAGACAGAAACGGCGTAACCCTTAAAGCAAAAAATCAACCCAAAAACCTCGGCTTTGTCGTGGCGACGCGACAGAGCCGAAAAATTTTTAGAAAAAATCAAATAATTCGTAAAAATCCGTTGACTTAAAAGTTTAGGTGTGCTATTATATTGTATAATCATATTATGTAATCGATTTTGACATATCAATTTGTTTTTCGAATAAAACGGGGAGAGATAATTATGCAAATCAAAATCACGAAAACGATGGCGCCCGCAGTAATGCCGTCGGAGGATAAATTAGGGTTTGGCAAGGTGTTTACCGACCATATGTTTATAATGGACTATACCGAGGGCAAGGGCTGGTACGACGCGCGAATCGTACCGTTTGGCAATATTTCGTTGCATCCCGCCTCGACGGTTTTGCATTACGGCGCGGAAATTTTCGAAGGCTTAAAGGCGTATAGAAGAGCAGACGGCGGGGTACAGCTGTTTCGTCCGATGGAAAACATCAAACGAATGAACAATTCCGCGGAGCGTATGAGCCTGCCTCTTTTAGACGAAAAAGACGCATTGGAAATTTTGACGACTTTCGTGAAATTAGAAGAGCGTTTCGTACCCAAATCCTTCGGTACTTCGCTGTATTTGCGCCCGTTTATGTTCGGTAACGACGAGGCGCTTGGCGTTCACGCGGTAAAGAACGCTACCTTTATGCTAATTGCCTCGCCCAGCGGTAGCTACTACGCGGAGGGGATTAACCCTGTAAAGATTATGATAGAAAGCGAGGACGTTAGGACGGTGCGTGGCGGAACGGGTTACGCGAAATGCGGGGGCAACTACGCCGCAAGCACGCGAGCGGGCGAAAGAGCCTCGAAAAAGGGGTATTCGCAGGTATTGTGGTTGGACGGTGTAGAGCGTAAATATATCGAAGAAGTAGGCGCAATGAACGTTATGTTCAAAATCGACGGCGAAATAATAACGCCTATGCTCACGGGTTCGATTTTACCTGGTATTACGAGAAAGAGCTGTATCGAGGTATTGAAAAAGCTCGGTTATAAAGTAAGCGAAAGGTTGCTGTCGGTAGACGAGCTGGTAAGCGCAATGCAAGCGGGTAAATTAGAAGAGGCTTGGGGTTGCGGAACGGCGGCGGTCGTTTCCCCGATAGGCAAGTTAGCTTACGGCGAAGCGGAATACGAGATAAACGGCGGAAAAATCGGCGAGGTAACGCAAAAGCTGTACGATATCCTCACGGGTATACAGTGGGGCAAACTTCCCGACGAGTTCGGCTGGGTATATACGATTTAAGTGAATTTGCAATAATTTCCTGATAAAAATACAGGGAAACCGTTGACAAAAAAGAAAAAATACTATACAATATATATATTCATAAATTAAATATATAAAAGCAACGACGGGAAAAAAATCCGTAAAATTCGAAAAACAAACAGAGAGTCGGCGTAAGGTGCGAGCCGACGCGGATTACGGAAGATAACTCCTCCCCGAGCTTCCGAGAGAACGGCGTAAAACGCCAAGTAGATTCGGACGGAAATCCACCGTTATAGGATAGTCTTTCAAGGACACGAGCGGACGGCGAACGCCGTCAAATAGAGTGGTACCGCGGAGCATAAAAACTTCGTCTCTTTGCGTTGCGTTTTTTAACGCGCGGAAAGAGTTTTTGTTTATAAAGGTAAGGTTATGAAAAACAGTCAAAAGTACGTAAAACAATATTTTACCCCCCAAGGCGTGACGATGGAATGGACGAAAAAGACCTCTATCGAAAAACCGCCCGTTTGGTGTAGCGTAGATTTGCGCGACGGCAACCAAGCCCTGATAATTCCAATGAGCTTAGAGGAAAAATTAGAATTTTTCACCCTGCTTTGTAAAATCGGCTTTAAGGAAATCGAGGTCGGTTTCCCCGCATCAAGCGAAACGGAATACGAGTTTTGCCGTGCGCTGATTGAAAAAGACCTAATCCCCGACGACGTGACGATACAGGTACTCACGCAATCGCGCGAGCATATTATCCAAAAGACCTTCGAGGCGCTTAGAGGCGCAAAAAACGCTATCGTGCATTTATACAATTCGACATCCGTCGCCCAGCGCGAACAGGTATTCCGTCGTTCTAAGGAACAAATTATCGAGATAGCGACGACGGGCGCGACGCTTTGTAAGGAATACGCGGACAAAGCGGAGGGAAATATCCGTTTGGAATATTCCCCCGAAAGTTTTACGGGAACAGAACCCGAATTTGCGGTAGAAATTTGCAACGCGGTTTTGGATATTTGGCAACCGAGTTCGGACAAAAAAGCCATTATCAATTTACCCGTAACCGTAGAAAACTCTATGCCCCACGTATATGCAAACCAAGTGGAATATATGTGCAAGAACTTGCACTACCGTGAAAACGTCGTCGTATCCTTGCACCCGCACAACGACAGGGGATGCGCGGTTGCGGACAGTGAAATGGGCTTGCTTGCTGGGGGGGACAGAATCGAGGGAACGCTGTTTGGCAACGGTGAAAGAACGGGCAACGTCGATATCGTCACCCTTGCCTTGAATATGTACTCGCAAGGCATAGACCCGTTGCTTGATTTTTCCAATTTACCCGCCATTACTTCGGTGTACGAACGGGTGACGAGAATGAAAGTCGGCGAACGCCAACCGTACAGCGGACAGCTCGTATTTGCAGCGTTTTCGGGTTCGCACCAAGACGCGATTGCTAAGGGAATGAAATATCGGGTAGAACGTGGTGCAAGCACTTGGACAGTACCGTATCTACCCCTCGACCCCGCCGACGTAGGCAGGGTGTACGAGGCGGACGTTATCCGCATCAATTCTCAGTCTGGCAAGGGCGGTATCGGATATATCCTCGAAACGCAGTTCAAACTCGTTTTACCGCCGAAAATGCGCGAGCAGTTCGGCTACCATATCAAGAGCATATCCGACCACGAGCATCGAGAACTCGCCTCGCAGGAAGTATACGATATTTTCGTAAGGGATTTTGTCAATTTAACGGAAAAGCTGAACGTTTTAGAGGCGGGCTACGAGTCGCTTTCGCCTGAAAAAATTAAAGGCAAAATCGTGATTGAATACGCAGGCAAAGCAATCACGGTCGAAGCGGAAGGCAACGGCAGGCTGGATTGCGTGAGCAAAGCGATAAAAGAGGCGACGGGCAAAGACTACGTTTTAGAAAACTACGTCGAACACGCTTTGGAAGAAAAATCCACTTCCCAAGCGGCGTCGTATATCTGTATCACGGTAGACGGCAACAGCTACTGGGGCGTAGGTATTCACACCGATATTATGACTTCTTCGGTAAAAGCGTTGGTGTCGGCGGTGAATAGAAGTTTATAACGCAAAACAAAAGGAGTAAAAGAAGAACTATGAAATTAACAGGCGCGAAAATTTTAATTCAAACGCTTATTGAACAGGGCGTAACCGACGTATTCGGCTATCCGGGCGGTCAGGTTATCAACATCTACGACGCCCTGTACGAATATAGACAGGAAATCAACCACATTTTAACCGCACACGAACAAGGCGCGTCGCACGCCGCGGACGGCTACTCGCGCGCGACGGGCAAGGTCGGCGTGTGTATCGCAACGAGCGGACCGGGCGCAACCAATCTCGTCACGGGTATCGCCACGGCAATGCTCGATTCTATACCCTTAGTTGCCATTACGGGCAACGTACCTTGCTCGCTTATCGGCAAGGACAGCTTTCAGGAAATCGACATTACGGGCGTGACGTTGCCCATTACCAAACATAACTATTTCGTCAGCAAAATAGAAGACTTAGCGGACACCGTCCGCGAGGCGTTCTCGGTGGCGAAATCGGGCAGACCCGGACCTGTCCTTATCGATATTCCCAAGGACGTACAGGTGGCTACTTACGATTACGAACCGCAAGCTATGGTGGAAAAAGCGCCCTTACCCAAGGTAGAGGATACGCAAATCGAGGAAGCGGTAAAACTCATTTCCGAGTCGAAAAAACCGTATATTTATATCGGCGGTGGTGCAGCAGGACTTGGTTTAGGTGATGAAATCGTTGCGTTTGCCAAGAAAATCGACGGTGTTATCGGCTGTTCGTTTATGGGCTTGTCCGCAATCCCGTCTACGAACGACAGATTTTTAGGAATGCAAGGTATGCACGGACATTATGCGTCCTCAATGTCGCAAAACGAATCCGACTTAATCCTTGCCATCGGCGTTCGTTTTTCGGACAGAGCGACGGGGAACGTCGCCAAGTTCGCCAAGCAAAGCAAGATTATCCAGCTTGACCCTGATTGCGCGGAAATCAACAAAAACGTACGCGTAGATTTAGGTCTTGTCGGCGACGTCGCGGATTCTTTTAGAAGAATTGCGGAGAAATGCGAAAGCAAGAGCAATCCCCAGTGGCTTGCCCGCGTTCGCGCCTTGAAAGCGGAGGAGCTTTCCTTTGAAGAGCAAATCGCAAACGAAAACAAATCCCCGCTCTCGCCTAAGCAGGTCTTTGAAATTATCAACGCAGAAAAACCCGCGGGTACGGTGATTGCAACGGACGTAGGTCAGCACCAAATGTGGACGGCGCAGTACGCAAACTTCGATATGCCGAGGCGTATCGTAAGTAGCGGAGGACTCGGGACGATGGGTTTTGGCTTAGGTGCGGCAATCGGCGCGTACACGGCGACCAAATCCCCCACGCTGTTGATAACGGGCGACGGGAGCTTTGGTATGAACCTCAACGAGTTAGCGACGGCGGTAACTTATAAAATACCCGTGGTAATCGTACTTATGAACAACGGCGTTTTGGGAATGGTACGGCAATGGCAGACGCTGTTCTTTGGGAAGCGGTATTCCAGCACCGTGTTGGACAGAAAAACGGATTTTGTCGCGTTAGCGAAAGCGTTCGGTGCGGACGCGTACTTAGCGGAAACGCCCGTAGAATTTAGAAAAGCGTTAAAGACGGCGTTTACGGCAGGCAAGACGGTGGTTATCGATACGAGGATTGATAAGGACGAAATGGTATTGCCTATGTTGCCCCCGGGTGGCGCGATTAGCGACATTATCACCAAGGTTTGAGAAGCGGAGGGAAAATAAGATGGAAAACAAATTTATCATAGCAGTGTACGTAGAAAATAAGTCTGGCGTTTTGACAAGGGTAACGGGTATGTTCACCCGTCGCGGATTTAATATCGATACCCTCACGGTAGGTGAAACGGAACGCGAGGAATATTCGCGTATCACCATTTGCTTAAAAGGCGACGCGAACGCAAAAGAACAGCTCGTCAATCAGCTGAAAAAATTAGTCGTCGTTAAGAAAGTAGAGGTTTTAGAAGACGAACCTATAAAACGCGAACTTATGCTCATTAAGGTAAATAACGATAGCAAGAGCCGAAACGAAATTATGACGGCGGTAGACGTATTCCGCGCAAGCGTTATCGATTATTCCCCCGACGGAATGTGCATTGAGGTTACGGGCAACCCGTCCAAAATCGACGCGTTCGTAAAGCTTATGCAACCCTTTGGGATTTTGGAAATGTGCCGAACGGGTATCGTCGCGCTGGATAGAGGCACGAAAACACTTTTTAATAAATAACAAATAAAGAATTAAAAATAAAAAATAAAAAATAAAACTAAAAAAGGAAAGGTATATAATTATGGCAAGAATTTTTTATCAACAAGATTGTGATTTGAACAAATTAAACGGCAAAACGGTAGCGATTATCGGTTACGGCTCGCAAGGCCACGCCCACGCGCTCAACCTCAAAGATTCGGGTGTGAACGTAGTCGTAGGCTTGTATACGGGCAGTAAAAGCTGGGCAAAAGCCGAAAAGCAAGGCTTAAAAGTTATGACGGCAAGCGAGGCAGCGAAAGTTGCGGATATCATTATGATTTTAATCAACGACGAAAAGCAAGCTAAGCTCTATAAAGAAAGTATCGAGCCCAACCTCACCGAAGGCAAAACGCTTGCTTTTGCGCACGGTTTTAATATCCACTTCGGCTGTATCAAACCTCCGAAAGACGTCAACGTCATTATGATTGCGCCCAAAGGTCCTGGTCATACGGTTAGAAGTGAATACCAAGCAGGCAAAGGCGTACCCTGTCTTATCGCGGTAGAACAAGACGCTACGGGCGACGCTTGGGATTTGGGTCTTGCATACGCGCTTGGTATCGGCGGAGCGAGAGCAGGGGTTTTGGAAACGAATTTCAGAACGGAAACGGAAACGGACTTATTCGGCGAACAAGCGGTACTTTGCGGTGGCGTTTGCGCGTTAATGCAAGCGGGTTTTGAAACGCTCGTCGAGGCTGGTTACGACCCCCGCAACGCGTACTTTGAATGTATCCACGAAATGAAACTTATCGTCGATTTGATTTACCAAAGCGGTTTTGAAGGTATGCGTTATTCCATTTCCAACACTGCGGAATACGGCGATTACGTGACGGGACCGAAGATCATTACCGAAGAAACGAAGAAGGCAATGAAGAAAGTTTTGAAGGATATCCAAGACGGTACGTTCGCAAAAGACTTCTTGCTCGATATGTCCGACGCTGGCAGCCAAGTACACTTCAACGCCATGAGAAAGATTGCGGCAGAACACCCTGCAGAAGTGGTTGGTAAAGATATCCGTAAGCTTTACAGCTGGGCTGACGAAGAAAAATTCATCAACAACTAATTGTTTTTGACAAAACATATTATTGCATACGAATAACAAATAAAATACGTTTCGCTCCA
>JAZSPG010000006.1:0-2347 GCA_045537295.1 Candidatus Scatosoma sp.
GAAAAATATGATAAAATATACATAATAATAAGTGTAAGTTAGCTTTTAACGGTTTTATTTATCTAAAAATAAATCTTAGTAATTTACACGGAGGGTTTATGAGCGAATTTCAAACGGATTTTCCCTTACATTTATTTCACCACGGAGAAAATTTCAAAACCTACGAATTGATGGGTGCGCATCCTGTTATTTGCAACAAAAAGAGGGGATATGTGTTTAGGGTATGGGCGCCACACGCGAAAAGCGTTTCCGTCGTGGGTGATTTTAACGGTTGGGATGATACCGCGAATTATATGAATAAGCTCGTTGACAACGAAACCTTTGAATTGTTTATTCCTAACCTCAAACAGTTTGACGCGTATAAGTACTGTATTCGGACGCACGAAGGGCAAACGCTTTATAAAGCTGACCCTTATGCGTTCCATTCCGAAACGCCGAGCGCGGAATCGGCAAAAGCGTCCAAGCTTTACGATTTATCGGGTTATAAATGGTCGGATAAGGAATATTTGGACAAGCGTAAGCATACGAATATTTATACCTCGCCCGTAAATATTTACGAGGTGAATCTTTTGTCGTGGAAATTACACGAGGACGGGCGGTATTACACCTATCGTGAATTGGCCGTGGAACTTGTCGATTACGTCAAGAAAATGAACTATACGCACGTGGAAATTATGCCTGTCACCGAATACCCGTTCGACGGTTCTTGGGGGTATCAGGTAACGGGATATTACGCAGTTACTTCCCGTCTTGGCGAACCCAAAGATTTTATGTATCTTATCGATTGTTTTCATAAAGCGGGAATCGGCGTAATTTTGGACTGGGTACCCGCGCATTTCCCCAAAGATGCTTACGGATTATACGAGTTCGACGGCGAATGTTTGTACGAGTGTCCGCAGTGGGACAGAAAGGAAAACAAGGGCTGGGGTACGCGCCGTTTCGATTACGGTAGAAACGAAATTGTTTCTTTCCTCATATCCAGCGCAATTTTCTTATTCGAAACCTATCATATCGACGGATTGCGCGTAGACGCGGTTGCGTCTATGCTGTACCTCGATTACGACAAACATCCTGGCGAGTGGGTGCCGAATATATACGGTGAAAACAAAAACTTAGAAGCGGTAGCCTTTTTAAGACGATTGAACGAGGCTGTTTTTCATTATTTCCCTTACGCTATGATGATAGCCGAGGAATCGACGGCTTGGCCTATGGTAACGAAACCTACGAGTATGGGCGGTTTGGGTTTTAACTTTAAGTGGAATATGGGTTGGATGAACGATATTTTGCGGTATTTTTCCACCAACCCGCTGTTTCGGCGTTACGAGCATAACAAGCTTACCTTTTCAATGATGTACGCCTTTTCCGAAAATTACGTTCTGCCGATTTCGCACGACGAAGTGGTGCACGGAAAAGCCTCTTTAATCAGCAAAATGCCAGGGGATTATTACGAAAAATTTGCGGGACTTCGTTCGTTTTTTGGGTATATGTTCTCGCACCCTGGGAAAAAACTCAACTTTATGGGTTCGGAAGTGGGACAGTTTAAGGAATGGAACTACAAAGAAGGCGTAGAGTTTTTCCTCAAAGACTATCCCTTGCACGCCAAGCTTTCGTTGATGGTGAAAGAACTTAACGCGTTGTATAAAACCACGCCTGCGTTGTACGAAATCGAGGATTCGTGGGAAGGCTTTGAATGGCTCGCTCCCGACGATAGCGACAGTAATTTCTTAGGATATCAGCGAAAAGACCGCGAGGGAAATACCGTCGTCGTGTTACTGAATTTCTCGGGTATGGATTTTTATAATTACCGAATCGGTCTGCCCCAAGGCAGATACCGCGTTATTTTTAACAGCGATTCCGTGCGTTACGGCGGTAGCGGGGCTGTGAAAAAATATATTTATAGTACGGCGAAAGCGTACAGTCACGGCAAGGAATATTCGATTGCATTTAATATTCCTAAAATGACTTGCGTTTATTTGAAAAAAATTAATTAATAGGGGGCTTTTTATGCAAAGAAAAAAAGAATGCGTTGCAATGCTTTTGGCGGGCGGACAGGGTAGCAGACTGTACGCGCTCACCACGAATATTGCAAAACCTGCCGTTGCGTTCGGTGCGAAATACCGTATTATCGATTTTCCGCTGTCCAACTGCATCAATTCGGGTATTGACACCGTGGGTGTATTGACGCAATACCAACCGCTCGTA
The DNA here is from genome assembly GCA_045537295.1 of Candidatus Scatosoma sp. GTDB lineage: Bacteria > Bacillota > Clostridia > Christensenellales > Borkfalkiaceae > Scatosoma. Next base: position 2,203 of record JAZSPG010000006.1, read on the forward strand.
CTCAACGAGTATATCGGTAACGGTCAGCCGTGGGATTTGGACAGAACCTACGGCGGTGTACATATACTCTCGCCGTATCAGGCGAAAACGAGTTCTTCTTGGTACGAGGGTACGGCAAACGCCATCTATCAAAATATGAACTTTA
>JAZSPG010000099.1:0-2754 GCA_045537295.1 Candidatus Scatosoma sp.
CTTCCTAAGACCGCTTGGCCTCCGACTTCCTTTTCCACGTCTACCGTTGCCGCGATATTGCTTCCGCACCAACAAATAAAAACACCTATTCTTTGCATTTTATCTACTCTCTTTATTTTTATTTTTTACTTATTTATTGTACTTTCTATATGCGCTGACCAAAAGCTGTTGGGGAATCAACTCGTCTACGATAGGCGGAATTTCCTCTGCTTTGATACCGTTTTTGCCCTGCATACGCACTACCGTATCGCGTACCGCCTCGACCACAGCGGCAGGCGCAACGCCACGCGGGCAACGCTCTACGCATGCCATACACGAAAGACAGCTCCAAATGGCTTTGCATTCCAAAAGCTCGTCAATCTTGCCTTTCCCCAGCATCGTTACGAACTGATGCGGTTTGATATCCATATCCTTGAACGCAGGACAGCGCCCCGAACATTTACCGCATTTCATGCATTTTCTAACGTCCGTTCCGCTTATCCGCTTGATATTTTCAATACGTTCTTCTTTTGTCATGCTTGTACCCCCAACGCTTCGGCAAGAAGTTCGGTGAAATATTTGACGGGCAAAATATTATCGCCGTTTACCTGTAAATTATATAAGCAAAGCGGGCAAGCGGTAATTACTTCTTCCGCACCCTTTTCCTTTGCGCTCGTCAACACCTTACGGCTTTTTTGCTTGGGCAATTCGCTGTTTTTCAGCGAAACGTACGCGCCACAACATTCGTTTCTAAACGGATAGATAACGGGCGTACCGCCGATTGCGCGGATAAAGTCCTCGATAATCGTGGGATTTTCGGGGTTATCGAACGCCATAACGCCCGAGGGACGCAACAAAAGACATCCGTAATACGCGCCGATTTTGCGATTGAGCGGTTTTACCACCGCTTTTTTAATCGCGTCAAACCCAACGAGGTTTTTCAACATTTCTAAGTAATGCAAAACTTCCGTTTCGCCTTTATACGCTTCGTCGAGCTTTAAGTAGTTGTTGGCGCGGAATTGAATATCCGCGTTGTTTTTCATATCCTCGTTCGTGCGTTTGATTACGTTATGACAAGCCGAGCAAAGCGTCAACAATTTTCCGCCGTGGTGTTTCGCGTAATCGAGCGCGCGTACCGCCGAGAGTTTGGTTGCAATTTCGTCCGTACCCATAGGATACACCGCTCCGCAACATTGCCAGTTTTCAATTTCTTCCATTTCTACGCCGAGAGCTTTCGCGCAAAGCCGAGCGGTATCGTCCAGCTCCTTTGCTTTCGTCCTCAGCGTACAACCGGGATAGTAACTAATCTTCATATTTATACGCTACCTTTTTTAATTCTTCGCCTTATTTTTGCGGGTACGCCATTTCTTCGGGACGGAACACTTCGTCGAATTTTTCCGCCGTCAAGAACCCGAGCGCTACACACGCCTCTTTTAAGGAAATATTTTCTTTATACGCCTTTTTCGCCGTTTTTGCCGCGTTCTCATAGCCGATATAGGGGTTAAGCGCAGTTACCAACATCAAGGAATTATAAAGATTGTGGTGCATTTTTTCCTTGTTCGCCTTAATACCCGTTACGCAGTTTTTCTCAAACGAGGTAATCCCGTCCGCAAGCAAACGTACCGATTGCAAGAAGTTATAAATAATGACGGGCATAAACACGTTCAATTCAAAATTACCCTGCGACGCACCTACGCCCACCGCGACGTCGTTTGCCATAACTTGTACGGCTACCATCGTCATAGATTCGCATTGCGTAGGATTTACTTTCCCCGGCATAATCGAAGAACCGGGTTCGTTTTCAGGAATGAAAATTTCACCAAGCCCGTCGCGCGGACCGCTTGCCAGCCAACGCACGTCGTTTGCTATCTTCATCAAGTTGCAAGCGAGCGCTTTCAACGCGCCGTGCGCAAATACAAGCTCGTCCTTTGCCGTAAGCGCGTGATACTTATTTTCCGCAGTGATAAACTTCTTTCCCGTAAGCTCGCTTACCTGCTTTGCCACTTCTTCCGCAAAACCCTTAGGCGCGTTCAAACCCGTACCTACCGCCGTACCGCCGAGCGCGAGTTCCTTTAACCCGTCAAGTGCAAGGATAAGCTGGGCTTTGGTCTTTTCCACCATATTGCGCCAACCGCTGATTTCCTGCGAGAACGCGATAGGAACTGCGTCTTGTAAGTGCGTTCTACCGCTCTTGACAATCCCCTCGTTTTCCGCTTCCAAACGCTTTAAGGTTGTAATCAATTTATCCATTGCGGGAAATAAATTGTCCTCAATCGCCACAACCGCCGCAATATGCATTGCCGTCGGGAAGGTGTCGTTAGAGCTTTGGCTCTTATTGATATCGTCGTTGGGATGCAAAATTTTAGAGCCTGCAATTTCGTTACCGCGGTTTGCGATAACTTCGTTTGCGTTCATATTCGATTGCGTACCGCTACCCGTTTGCCATACGACAAGCGGGAAGTGACCGTTCAATTCCCCCGAAATAACCTCGTCGCAAGCCGAGCAAATGGCGTTTTTCTTTTCTTCGGACAATTTACCGAGTTTCCAGTTAGCAAGCGCCGCCGCTTTTTTCAAAACGCCGAATGCACGCGTAATTTCACGGGGCATAACCTCGTCGCCGATACGGAAGTTTTGATAACTTCTTTGCGTTTGCGCCGCCCAATATCTGTCAGCGGGCACCTTCATTTCGCCCATCGTGTCTTTTTCAATACGATATTCCATTTCTTCTTTCTCCGTTTCGTTAAATTTCAATTTGTGCGATAACGTCTTTCAATA
>JAZSPG010000012.1:0-5061 GCA_045537295.1 Candidatus Scatosoma sp.
GAATGCTAGCAGTGGCGACCCTAACGAAAACCCCAACAAGCAAGGTGGCGGTAAGTATGAAGATATAAACCAAGTCGTGGACAACAATACGTACTACGGCGACCTTTACGACGGGGCGTATGAGGAAGCGATTGGGCAAATTGGTGGCGGGGATTATTCCTCGGGCGAAAAGGATATGGTTGGAGGATACTTCGACGGTATCGAAATTGGCGAAAGCAAAGACGGAAATTAATTAAAGAAAAAAATAATATAAACGGAAGGATATCATTATGGTTAACGAAAAAGACATTGAACAATTTGGCAAACAGTGTAGCGACATCTTCGAGCAGGTGTCTCGTGACGTTATCGGTCAAAAAGAAGTTGTAGAAGGTACGATTATCGCGATGATTGCAGGCGGTAACGTTTTGTTGGAAGGTGTGCCCGGCGTAGGTAAAACCCGTTTGGTTAGAACGCTTGGCCGTGTATTCGATTTGCCTTTCTCCCGTATTCAGTTCACGCCCGACTTGATGCCGGCGGACGTTACGGGTACGAATATCATCGTAAAAGACGAAAACGGCAACTCTAAGTTCGAGTTCCAACCCGGTCCTATTTTCAGTAATATCATTCTTGCGGACGAAATTAACCGTGCTACGCCCAAAACGCAATCGGCGCTTTTGGAAGCCATGCAAGAACATACCGTAACCGTTATGGGTACGTCGAGAAAGTTGAAAGAACCGTTCTTCGTACTTGCTACGCAAAACCCTATCGAACAAGACGGTACCTATCCTTTGCCTGAAGCGCAAATGGACCGTTTCATGTTTAAATTACTCGTTCCCAACCCTTCGCTTGACGAATTGATGCAAATCGTTGATATGACGCAAAAAACGATGGCGGAAGTTGCGGATAGCGTTTGTACGGGCGAACAGCTTTTAAAAATGCGTCAAACGGCAAACCAAATCCCCGTTGCTGAGGACGTTATGCGATATGCTATGATGCTTACCTCGGCTACGCACCCCGATAGCGAGTGCGCTAGCGAAGCGGCGAAAAAATACGTGCGTAACGGCGCGTCGCCCCGTGCTGGACAAGCGCTTATTTCGGCTGCGAAAGTTAAGGCGCTTATCAAGGGCAGATTTAATGTTGCGTATTCGGACGTAAACGAGCTTGCTTGCCTCGTATTGCGTCACCGTCTTAAGCTCAACTTTGAGGCGATTGCAGAACGTATTTCCGCAGACGAAATCATTAAGATGATTGTAGAAGAAGTAAGCAAAAAAGCAAAAGTTGCTTCGTCTAAAGAACATATTTCGGTAAAAGCGCCCGAAGTGGAAGTTGCGACGACGGAAGACGTGGAAAAAGTTGAAGAAGCGGACGAAGTTAGCGAAACGGTTGTAGACGAAAAGACGGCGAAAGCTATGGCGAAGAAGGCTGAAAAAGAAGCTAAAAAAGCGGCGAAAGAAGCTAAAAAAGCCGCTAAAAAAGCCACGGAAGAAGTTACAGAAGACGTGGAAAAAGTGGAAGAAGCGAAATAATTACTACGGAGCAAAGTAAATGAAAGTATCTTATTTGAACGACCAGTTTTTTAGCCGATTAGAAACGTTGGCTTTGCATTTAAGGTCGAACCTCGCCGGCTATTTCGGGGGGAAACATCTCGTAAATACGTACGGTCAAACGGTTGAATTTGCCGATTACAGAGAATATCAGTTAGGTGACGATATTCGTAGAATCGACTGGAATTTGTATAGTCGTTTTGAAAAATACTTTCTTAAATTGTTCACGGATGAGCGCCAAATGCAGGTGCAAATCTTCTTGGATTGTTCGGCTTCTATGGGGAAAGATAACGACCAAAAAGCGGCGTATGCAATTGCAACGGCGGCGGCGATAGGGTTTCTTGCCGTACATAATATGGACAAGGTTTCTTTCCATATAATGCGTGAAAATAAATCCGAAAATCCTTTTGGGACGATTATCGGTAAAAAGGCGTTTTTCCGTGCCATTGGCGAGCTTGAAAAACAGTCTTTCGATTTGGACGCGGACGTAGAATCGTGCGTTTTAAGCTGTCCTGATACAAGCTCGAACAACGGGTTAACGGTTATCATTTCCGATTTCTTCACGGATAGCAACTGGAAGAAAGCTGTGGATTACCTGTGCTATAAAAAGAGACAGGTTTTGCTTGTGCAAGTTATGACGCCTGACGAAATAAATCCCGCTTATGACGGGTACGTCAATTTAATCGACTCGGAATCGATGGATTTTGCCGATACGAAAAATATGAAAATAAAAATCACGCGCGCGATGCAAAAGGCGTACGAAGAAGCGTTTGCTGCTTATCATGAAGAAATGAAGACCTTTTGCACGAAACGTGGAGTGGATTACGTTACGCTTAGTACCGATATGCCACTTGAAAAAGTATTATTTAATGAATTGTTAAAAGTGGGTATTATGGCATGACATTATTAACACCTCTTGGGTTATTGGGTTTATTGGGGATAATCGTCCTTATCATTATCTACATAATCAAACCTAATTACCAACAAAAATATATTTCCACAACCTTCGTTTGGAAATTAAGTTTAAAATATCGAAAAAGAAAAATTCCCGTAAGCAAACTTCGGAATATTCTTTTGATACTTTGCCAAGTTTTAATTTTAACAGCTTGCGCCGTAATTTTGGCGCAACCCAACAAAATACTTAAACAACCGGTAAAGCAAGAAGAAGTGATTTTAATCATCGATTCTTCCGCAAGTATGCGCGCAACGCACGAGGAAAAGACTCGCTTTGAGCGCGCGGTTGTCAAAGCGCAAGAATTGGCAGATGCAACGTTTGAAAAAGACGGCATTGTTTCCATCATTTTGGCAGACGAAAAACCTAGTTATTTACAACAAAGGGTAACGAGTGATTTAAGAACGGAAACGAGCGCTTCGCTTTCCGCGTTATTGAAAGAAGATACGGAATGTTCTTACGCAACGTCGGATATCGACGGGGCAGTATCCATTTGCGAAGAAGTATTAATGGAAAACCCCGATGCAAAGGTAGTGCTTTTGACGGATACGAAGTACGAATACGTACCCAAGGCAATCACCTTACACGACGTAAGCCATGAAGAGGAATGGAACGCGTCCATCTTAAACGCGTACGCTTTGTTTGAGGAAAACTACTACGCATTCGTGGTAGAAATGGCTTCGTACGGACGCGATGCAAGTATCGGCGTGGAAATTGACGTTTACGGCGCAAACGCAATGGATAATAACGACGAAGGAACTACCGTTTCCTTTACCGATTCTATCGATTGTATCGGTGACGAAGTCATGACGATGATTTTCGTAAACGAAGAAATTTACGCGACGAATACCGAGCGTTTTAATGCAACCTATGATAAAGTTGTAACGATTGAGGCGACAGACAGAGTTGCGACGTATAAATCGTTGCACGTTTCTATCTCGCAAGACGATTCTTTCCCGCAGGACAATAGCTTTGATATTTACGGCGGAATGAAAGAGGTTGTAAAAGTACAATATTTCAGCGAAAAGCCTAACAATTTCTGGCCCGCTGCATTGGCAGAGCTTAAAAACGTTATGAAGGCAAATTGGGAACTTCAAATCACTGAAGTAAAAGTAGGCGAAGAACCCGAAGTAGAAGGGTACGATTTTTACGTGTTCGAGCATACGATGCCAGAGAAGATGCCTACGGACGGCGTGGTATTTTTAGTAAATCCTTATCCCAACCAAACGTTTGCTAACTATGGTATTAGAATTGGTAGCGAAGCGCAGGTATCGGGTGGTAGCGTTTCGTTGGAGGCTGGGGAAGAACACCCTATTGGAAATAATTTACAACCGGATAAAATTACCGTGTCTGCGTTTAAACACGTAACGCTGGACGCTTCGTATACGACGATTCTTGCCTATCAACAATATTCGTTATTGGCGGCGAGAAACGATTCGGATTTGAAAGTTGTGATTATGCCGTTCAGTTTGCACTGGTCCAACCTTGCGTTGCGTATAGATTTCCCTTTGATGGTGTATAACACTTTCTCGTATTATTTCCCCGAAACGGTACAAAAGAACTCGTTTGAGGTAAACGAAACGGTGGAATTGAAAGCGCGCGGTGAGCAACTGATGGTAGAGGGCTTTGAGATGCAACAAAGCTTCGACGCTTTTCCCGCGTATATCAAAGTTGATAAACCGGGTACTTACGTAATGACGCAAACGACGTTTACCGGCAAAGAACTTACCGAGCGTATTTACGTGCGGATTCCTGCGTTAGAATGTAACATCAAGAGAGTTGGAGACGCGATTGTCGAGCCGTACCAGGTAGAGGACGATAGCGAGTTTTTCCAAGATTTGTTGTTGTATATTGCAATTGCGTTAGTAACGCTGTTGTTTGTAGAATGGTGGCTTCAAAACCACGATTCGATATAAGGGAGGGCAAATATGTATAATATTAAGTTACAAGCTATTTACCCTTGGCTCTTCCTGTTAATTATCCCTGCGATTCTCTTTACGTTACTTCCTTATTTCCGTTTAAATAAACGGTATAGACGTACGAGAAACCGTATTACGTCTATTGTTTTGCACTTGGCGATTATGCTTATGGCAATTTCGCTGTTGGCAGGATTTACGGTTGCCTATCAAGTACCGAACGAAACGAACGAGATTATTTTGCTTGTAGATAAATCGAACACGGAAGAACAGTCGCAAGAAATCCGCGACCAGTTGGTGGCAGATTTAATTGACGAAAGTCGTTTTGATAATTATAACGTTGGCGTCGTAACCTTTGGATACGACCAAAAATATGCAGTGCCGTTAACGAAAGACGTAGATTCGGTATTTAATCAGTATATGTTGGCGGAAACCCCCGACGTAAGCGCAACCAACGTTGCCGACGCGCTGTTATACGCCAAAACGTTGTTTACCCATCCTGAAACGGGTAAGATTATTTTGATTACCGACGGAAAGGAAACGGATTTAAACGCTTCGCAAGTTATCCGTTCGGTGTCCGCGCAAGGCATAACGGTAGACGTTGCGTACGTGCCCTCTTCCTATACGGGAATAGACGCGCAAATCGTAGGAAGTCGGAGGCCCAAGCGGT
>JAZSPG010000036.1:0-5968 GCA_045537295.1 Candidatus Scatosoma sp.
CAATGCGAGGCGAGCGACGTTACGAGACTTTGGCAGGACGGGGACGAAGAGTTTAACGAGTTCGGGTTTGGTAGTATAGGCGCATTTATGCGCGTACACGAATAAAAAAACAAGTAAGGAGAACAGGCAAATGAACAACAACGTAAAAAGATCAAAGCTGAAATGGCAAACGAAACTGTTAATCGTTTCGCTTGCGGTTGTGACACTTGTATTAACCATCACGCTTTGCGTGTTTGGGGCAAAGCTCAACAAGTTAGACAAGACGGACGAATTACACCCGCGCAAGAGCTGGGAAAAGGGCTTAATCGCCGTTGACGGTGGCGATGTTCGCGGAACGGTAGCTATCCGCACGAAAGATTTTGTTCCGATTAACGGACTTGAAGTAGATATCCGCGACAATGCCGGGATAACGTATCAAATCTTTTTCTATGACGAACACAAGGTATTTTTATCCTGTACCGAGGAGCTTGTCGTGGATTGGGATAGAAGTCAATTACCAGAGCTTGCCGAGTATGCAAGATTTATGATAAAGCCTATAAACGACCCCGAAGTATCGCGTTCGGAAATTCAAGAATACGCGGGTGAGTTGACGGTGGAGTGGACGAAGTAAGGAGGGAAAGAAGATGGCGAAAAGAAAACGCAGACTTTTTATCGTGTTTATCGTAATGCTCGTGCTGGGCATATGTGCTTATTTTGGCATTAGCTACGCGATAGAAAAGCGTGAGGCGGAAGAACAAAAGCAAGTGACATCGGATAGCTGGCTGACCGTAATTGAAACGGATATTAAATACCGCCAGCAATCGAAAACGGTAGATATGCTGAAATGCGTTGTGAAGACAAACGAGCAGGTTGATAAAATTTTCGTTAATATCAACGGTTTGGGGGTGCAGTATTTGGATTTTACGCCGAGTCTAATCCAAACGGCAAACCGTACGTACATAGCGCATTACGTCGACCCGATTGACGCGCTTTGCTCGGTCGGCGTGGTGGAATCGCAAACGGTAACGGTGGATTTATACGTAGAATACGACGGGCGTTCGCGGAAAATCGATACGCAAAAAGTAGCGGTAGTGGGTTCGGAATTAAAGGTAACGAAAGCGGAAATCGAGTACGCGCAGGGCGAAATGAGCGTGAGCTTGAACGGTGGAACGATAGAAACGAACGCAAAGCTTGATAATATTTTTGTCAATATCCACGGTATAGGCGTTGAGGATATGAAGTTTACGGAAACCGTTTCAGCGGATGGCGTATACGAATATACCCTTGAAAAAAGACACGGTATTTGCGCGACGGCGTTTGGCGACGACGGAACGGTAACGGTGGATGTATATGTAGAATACGACGGGCGGTGCTATAAAGTTGATACGCAAGAGATTGAAGTCAAGAGCGCGTGGACGCCGTTCTATTAAGGAGAAACGATATGAAGGTAATATCCAAATCAACGAAAAAACAATGTATATTGATAAGCCTTTTGCTTGCGTGCGTACTTTGCATAGTCGGGTTTTTCGGCATATTTAGTGGTAAGGACGAACGGATATCCGCAAGCGCGACGACAACTACGGACGAAAGCAAACTGTACTGGGAGGCTGGTGCAGGGATATTTACGGGGGATTTAGCTTCAAAACGTATAAGATTTATTTTGCACGTACATAAAGACGCGCTTAATAAGGGCGAACTTGTGATAACGCTTAACGACGGCGGGAACGAGGATTGCTTTTTCGATGTCTACGGCTTTACGGGAAACGTGAGAAATACCGCAAATAATATTTTAGGCGTTAACAACGAATACACTACGAGCATAACGGAAAAGGAACTTCGCTTTAACACGGATAAACTGCAAAGCGCTTTTTCGGGTAGCGATTGGGTGATTATTTGGGCGGTAGCGCAGTCAGATTTATACACGAATATATCAATGACTGCAAAAAACTTAGGTTATAGCGCGGAAAGTGATGAGCGTAGCTGGTTGTACGTATATAATGCTTGGAGTAATGCAACGGGCAACGTTGGTACGACTTGGGAACGAGGGGTTGCGAGTTTTTCAAACGCAAACAATAACACTACCGCATTTGTTATGTACGATGATTTTGGAATGGACTCGGTTTACGGTTTACAGTTTTTAGTAAACGTTCCTAGATTATATTCGGATAAAATTGCCCAAGGCGAACAACTTGTGGATATTGAATATGGTGAAATTAGAGGGCAAAAATATACAAAATATGCGCGATATGAACAATATTTTTTAAGTTTTAATCTTGTTTGTGGCAATACTGCACCGAATGCAAATTCGACTGTTTGGGATAGTGGTACTGTCTTGCAAACTTGGACGACACTTCCTACGGTATTGCAAAACGGCACGGTATTACAATTAAACGCTGGTGTTCGTGGAGATTACTTAAACGGTGGACGATGGTATTATGTTAGTCTTGTAAAAAAGGTTACGGAACAAAAAAGGGGTGGTCTGTATGGTTTAGAAATGCTTGAACCAACGATAAGCTACCAAGTCGAAAGTAATACGAATAGTATAAACGCTAACGTAAGGGCGAAAGCTACGGAAATTTTATACAACGACGATATAGACTTAACCGAATCGGAAAGGACTTGGTTATTGGATATTGAGGGAAGTGTACCGCAAACGGAAGAGCTTGAAGTAAGCGTTATCTATAGAAAGCTTAGCGATATAACGAATCCGTCAAGCATAACGTATGTAAGCACACCGTTTTTCGTGAAACGAGTAGATATATACTCAAAAAGATTAGTAACGCAAGCAATGTATAACTTGGTAGAGGGAAAGTCAACTTTATCCGATTTTAATGTTTGCTACAAAGGACAGTTTTGGCAAAACGGTAACGTTTACAACACTGGCGAGCGTATTATTTTGCAGGCGACGGGTTACGAGTATAGATATAACGAAATTACGCAAAAGGGCGAATTAACGATACTTTATAATGAATTTCAATATAAAGAGTTGGCGTTAAAGGTTGTAAATAACGACCTGGAAAGCAATTTGGAAATGCTTTGTTATACGACGGATGCGCGCATTGATTCTACTACGAATAACGTTGTAATGCGTTGGGACTTTGCGATGATAGAGGAAACTTTACTAAACTCTTGCAAGTGGCATTTTACGTTGTCGGAAGGGGATTTTAAGATTAACAGATTGCCTTCCAATGCGGTTTGTTCGTTTGAAAAAGTGAATGACATACCGACTGCGCTTATCTTAAGTTTTCCTCAAAGCGCCGAAAGCCAACTTATTAGTACGGATATTGTTGTGAGTGCATATATCGAACCTATCGTAGATTGCAACGTTAATTATCAATACGTCAAACTTTCCGTAAACGATAGTGGGGAAATTGTAGAAGAAACGGTTACCAGTGATACGTTTATTATGGATTCGATGACGGTAAAGCAACTCAATCTTACGAATTTTTTGAATGAATTTGGCGAGATAGTAAACGGTGCGTTATATTTAGATGAGGTTGAAGGCGATTATTTCAAGGTAAAAGCGATACAAAGACACCAAAACAACCCGAGTTCCGACGGCACGCCGAGTTATACGTTTGTCGTGCAATACGAGTATAACGCCTTATTCAAGATAACGAACAATTTTAGTTCAGACGTACGGTACGTTGAGCTTAACGATATGAGCGCACGTTATTACGGAACGGATTTTGTTCGCAGTAACGATATTCCTGTAGGATATAGAGTGGCAAGCTTAACAACGACAACGAATGACTTAAAAATAACGCTTAATGCAGAGCGCCCTGACGATTACAAAAAAACGCAAATAGACGTAAAAATCGACGTAAACCAAAAGAAAATCCTGCCTATCCATATCGTCTACACGGATAAATGGCATTTAACGTTCGATTACTTTGAAACGTACAAAGATACGCCGTTTGCCATCAAGAAAACGTACAACGGGGATATATCGGTAAAGGACTACCCGAACATTAGAGCGATGACGGCGACGGATATTTGCAACGCCACGGGTATTCCCGCGGTGGTCGTTAAAATTATCAAAGTCGACGAAAAGGTAGATATAACGTTCGACGGTGTAGCCACGTATACGGCGGTGTTAGATTATAGCCACGCGTCGATGGCGACGAGGGATTACGACGGCGGAAATTTGCAGGAAATACAAGTACCATTGAGCAAATACGAGGATTGGGTTACGGGTTTAGGCAATCCCAATTGGTCTATTATGATGCTCAACACCGAGAAAAACAAATACTTCCAGTTCAGCAACGACGTAGAGCGGGACAAACTGTACGGTTTGTTTAGTACGGCGGTATTCGAGGAGGAAGTGTCCGACTTAAACTTTTATTTCCGCAACCAAACGGGCGACGGGTATATGACGATATTCGAGCATACGGAGGCGACGGGTTCAAGGGTTTATAAGTTTTTCTATAAGATGACGGATAAAGAAATAACCTTTATTCCTGGGCGCGTAGGTATGTTCTTCTGCGAGGTGTTAAACGACGATAATAAAATGCTCCATTCCTACGCGTTTTATTTGGATGGTTCAACGAATGAGCCTTTTATGTCGAACGGCGGAGCTGACGATAAATATGACGACGATACGGCGCTGGAAAACAAAGGCGAGGATTTTTGGGATAACGTAAAATCCAACGTCGGCAATGGCTGGAATAAGTTCAAGAATAGCAAATGGTATACCGTTGCAAAAGTTCTTTTATGGGTTGCGGGCGGTTGCCTTGTTGCTGGTGTTGCTTGGAAATACGGACGTAGATTCTTTGTTTGGGTAACGTCGGACAAGCAATCTGTAAAGCGTTCGGACTGGACACCGACGTACGCGCAAAAATCGAAACGCAAGTCGAAATCTAAATCGAAATCCAAGCGGAAATCGAGGAGGAAATAATGAGTAAGAAAAAAGAAGAGGCGAAAGCCAAGGGAAAAGGCACAAAAAAGTCCGCTACGGGGAAAACCGTAGCAGACAAGAAAAAGAGCTCAGGCGTAGGAAAAACTGCGACGGGCAATAAATCGGGTTCGGGGCGGACGTCACAGTCCGCCAAACGGACACCGAAAAAAGAAGAACCGCCAAAAAAAACCGTTGCAAAAAAGACTACAACGGGAAAGAATAGGTATACGGAAAAAACAGCACAACCTACCAAGCGAACGCCGAAAAGGCAAAATGTTTCGCAGGAGGGAAATCAATCTAAAGAACAAAAGGTTTTGATTTACGGCGTTGTAGCCGATGGTGAAGTACAAGATTCGGTATTTCCGAAAAAGTTTCCTTTTTGGGCAAGATTGAAGATTGACAAAAAACGAACAACGCTTGTTATAGACGAAGAGAAAGAAGTGTATAACAAGCGAAAGAAAAGGTATGAAGAAGGGTTTGTCCATCGTGAGGCGATACATCCACATGGTGACGGTAGCAATGTTAAGGGGTATGAAAAAATCGAGCCTAACCCAGACCCGACTGACAAGGATGAAATGTACTTAAAAAATCCTGCTAAACTTCCCAAACGGCTATTCAAACCGCATAATAAGGAATTGGCTATGCCTGAACACTTAAAAGAAAGATACGATAAAAACAATCACAAAAATGACGAATAAAAAAGAGAGAAGCAATTCCGTCCTTTCGACTCAACTCTACAATGTAGAGGCAATGCAACTCTCTTTGATAAACATTATAAACCATCTAAACGGAGAAGTCAAGCAAAAATGCTAAAATTTTTACAAATAATTAAAACGCTGTTGCAAATAGGTGCAATCCTTGCCCCGTGGGTAATTATTCTAATCGCGTTAAGTCGTTGTGGGGTGATATAAAAATGGCACGAAAAACAAGCCCAGCCCTTCGCATCGGCGACGACGGGTATTATTATTTTACATATAACCTCGGCGCAAAATATGCTATAACGACGGGCGCAGGCACGGTAATTTACGAAATCTTAGAATGTATTTACCGCGACGAGCAGGAATGGTATTGTGTGCACGTGCAGGGCGAAAT
>JAZSPG010000052.1:0-8885 GCA_045537295.1 Candidatus Scatosoma sp.
GAGTAAAAACCGTGAGATTTTCTTATACAAAAAATCAAAAGGGAGGTGAGTCCAATGCAGTAAGAAACGGCTTGTCCATAGCCGAAAAAAATATGGACGAGAGTAGGCAAAATGGATAGCAGGTTAAGAATTTGCAGTTTGACTGCAAATTGAGTGGGTAAAGCGGATACCGCCTTTACCAAAACGTCCACAAGGACAAAATCAAAAAATCAAAGAAAAAAGGAGAAAAAACAACTATGAAAAAATTAAACAACAACCAAAAACTACTTGATAAAATCAACGCACAATTCGCAGAAGAACTCGGTTTTGACGTAATGCTTCGAGATATGACGGACTATCTAATGGATAAAATCGGAATGACGGGGCAATGCGCTGTGGGAGAAGACGAACTGCCTGGTGTTTACGAAATGATTGCAGACGATTTGGAAAATCTTGACGAAGAAGACGTGGAACTTGTGCTTGGATATTTTTCGGAAAACGATTGTATCCGTATTGAAGAAATAGGAAACACGTGGATTGTAACGTTGACAAAGAAATTACAAAAACTGCAAAAGCAATTACAGGCACAAGGAGGTGAGGAAGATAAGCAACTGTCCGGTGATATTTAATATCCATTACACGCCGTATAAACCGAAAAAGGGCTTGCCGAAATGGTCGGTGGTAAAGCACGCGAAAGAGCGCGCGTTCTACGATTTGACGGGCGAATACAATATTTATAAGTATATGACGACGGAACACAAAATCACGGGCGACGGCTCGACGAGTTATACGATGCTCGAATATTTACAAAAGTGTACGGGCGTGTTCAACAAAAACGGTATGATAAGTAAAGAAGAAATCAAAGCAATGAAAGAACGACTACGCCACAATAAGGGCAACATCTGGCACGGGTTTATTTCGTTCGACGAAGAGAACTCTCATAAGATAGACCACCCCGATAAATGTATCGAACTAATTAAGCGAAACTTTAGTCAATTTTTTAAGGACGCGCAAATGGACGAAGAGAATATCGACTTAATGTGTTCGTTGCACTTGGATACCGAACATCATTTACATATCCATTTTTGTTTTTGGGAGAAAGAGCCAAAGATAAAAAACCAAAGGGCGGCAGGGTACAAGTACCGCGCGAAAGGAAAAATCCAAATGCCCGTGATAGAGAAAATGGTGGAACGGTTGACGTTCTTTACGATAACGGACGAGAAACTCCGTTTTGCAATGAACGAAACGATAAGCAAACTCAAAGACAGGGATACCTATCGCAAACTTCTATATGAAGATTTATTCAAACACGATATCTTACGGCTTGCGAAAGAAATCCCCGAAAATAAATATTACGGTCATAAAGAAATGCAACCATATCGCGAACGGATAGATAAAATCGTAAGTAGGCTTATTTATAAAGACAAAGAAATGACTAAGCACGATGAAACGTTTAGGAAGATATTGTCAGAGAGTAAAACGGAAATGCAAAGGTATATGGGCGAGTATTATAAAACGCGACTAAAAAAGGAGCAGTCAAAGGAATACGAGCTGAGTATCGAATTAAAAGAAATCCATTGCATAGAAACTCTGGAATACGATTATAAACGGCGACTTGGAAATATCCTTATTCACAAATTACACGCGATAAAACAAGCTGATTTTAAGAGAGCTAAGAACAAGACGTACTTTCTCAACGACAAGCGATTAAAAGCGAAAATGGACGCATCACGGCGCAAAATCAAGGGCTTGCTTGGAAACTTGTTATTAACGTTCGCAAGACTAATTGAACCTGAAATACCGCCACGGTATAACCGATTAAAAGAAATAGAGGAGGAAATGATAGAAGAAAAGGCAAGAGAAAACCGTGAAGCGTATTTCGAAGAAATCGCGAAAGCGGAACGACAAAAGTGCAATCGCTACAACTACGGTAAGGGCGATTAAAAATTTAATAAAAAAGTTTCTCCAAAAGCTTGACAATACCGTGATAGCACGGTATAATAGACGTAAATAAAAATGAAGGAGGCTTATATGAACGTAGAAGAAATCATTAGAAAGGTGGACGCGAACGAAGGGTTAACTGTGGAAGAGATTAAAATCTATGAAAAAGCTGTTAAACCTAAAAAGCACGTTTACGGTAAATACGGAACACTTGCAAAAGAGTATATCGAAGAACATAACTTGGGTAAATTGTTAAGCTTGGCAGGGCAACTGCCTGAATATTTGCACGGTGTAGATAAAGCCGCCGAAGAACTTTATGACGTTATGTGGGATAAGCTTTCTAAAAGT
Source organism: Candidatus Scatosoma sp. (assembly GCA_045537295.1). Taxonomy (GTDB): domain Bacteria; phylum Bacillota; class Clostridia; order Christensenellales; family Borkfalkiaceae; genus Scatosoma. The sequence continues at coordinate 2,269 of JAZSPG010000052.1, forward strand.
GAAGAGTATCGTCATACGGGAAATTACTTGGAAGACGTAAAAAGAGTTAACGCAATGAAACAAGTGATTGAAGAAGAGATTTTAAGCGAGATAGTTTACGTATAAGGAGAAAGTCAAATGGAGAAACAATTAACGCCGAAACAAAAGGCAAGACAAAAGTATGAACTTTTGCATAAGGAAGAGCGTGAAAAGGCAACCAAGCAATTCAATACGCGACTTCCCGTCAAAGAGTATGACGAAATTACTTCGTTCTTAAAAGCGAAGAAAATCCCAAAAGTAGATTTAATTAGAATGGGATATCAAGCGTTATTACAAGAATTTAAGAAAGAAGACTAACAGCGGAACACAATATGTGCTTAACACACCCGTAATTTTCGGGAATAGACAAGGAGAAAAATTATAAAATAGGGCAACCGTGCTTATCTTTCCGTTAAAAGTACGGTTGCAATACCTATAAAATATTAAAATAAGGAGATTTGACAAATAAGGAATTAGAAAAAGTTTTAGCAGGAATTAGACAAATTCCCAACGAAAACGAGCGCGATGAAATCACGCAAATTATTTTGAAAGCGGCAAACGATAGCATTACGCTCAAAAAATTAAAAAAGATGACCGCCACCGTGGGAAAGGGGGAGTCATCGGATTTAGAACAAATCGGGACACGCGGATTTATCAAATTCAGTAAAAAGGAGATAAATAAGATGCCCGAAAGATATCAAAAAATTTTTATAATAGACGATAAAATGGTGAGCTTCCGTTTCCATAACGGTTCGTATCACGCGAGATATCGTCGAAAAGGTTACAACATAGAAGTTTGTGCGAAGAGTTTTGAATTGATGAAAAACAAGTTCATTGATAGATTAAATAAAATCGAACGTGAACGCGCGCTCAATCAATTTCCGACGTTCGGCGAATTTCTAAGCGAGTGGTTAGCCACCAAAAAACGGACGGTTAAAGAAACGACCTACAAAAGCTACGTTGGACTTTGCGAATTCAATTTATTGCCCCGTTTCGGCGAGAAAACCTTGAACGAGATTACGAGAAAGGATGTGCAGGATTTCGTGTTCGAGTTGACCGACGCAGGAAAAAACCGAACGGCGCATAAAACGGTGCAACTGATGACGGCAATGTTCAACGTTGCGATGGAAGATTATCCAAATCTACGTTCGCCGATGACAAAAATCGTGCTCACTCATTACGAAGCGAAAAAGGGTAGCGCGCTGTCCAAGGCAGAAGAAAAGGAATTAATCGACTATTGCAAAGCAAATCCAAGCTATCAAGGCAATTCGGCAATACTTGTCTTGCTCTACACGGGAATGCGTGTGGGCGAGCTTGCGAGTATGCGAAAAGAAGGCGATTATATCTATTGCGAATCGGAAAAAATTCGTCTTGGTCGAAAGCAGGTTATCCGCAAGATACCTATTTCGCCGATGTTAAAGCGCGTCTTGCCTATGATTGATTTCGACGTAGCGAAAACGACGAAAAAATCAACGGTGCGAGATGCGTTGAAGCGAGTGTTCCCCGAAAGACACGTGCACGAGTTCCGCTATACGTTTATAACGCGCGCGAAAGAGTGCGGCGTAAACCCCGAAGTGGTAATGCTTTGGGCGGGGCACGAATCGGATAGCGACGTGAAAACGAGCAAGGTGGATAGGGGATATACGACCTATTCGGAAGAATACTTGCTCGGCGAAGTTCACAAAATTGAGTATAATTTGTGAGAAATTAACAAAAATAAAGGCAAAAGCCCCGAAAACGACGAAAAAAGGGCAAAAATAGGGGTAAAAAGCCCAAAATCTTTTCCCCAATTTTTCCCCAAAGGCAAGAAAATGGGGTAAAACTCGAAGATTTTACCCCAAATTCTGGTGCCGATGACCGGACTTGAACCGGTACGAACTCTCGTTCGAGGGATTTTAAGTTTTCGACCTTATTATTACTTGAAAATACTTGAAATGATTTGAACGGCAATCAACGGAATACAAAGGATTTCGACTGCATAATCCCTTGCGCTATTATTACTTCAAATGATTTTAGTTCGTAAGTTGTCGGACAAAATGCAAGCAATTTGCAAGCAAAAAAAACACGAACAAAATGCCAAAATTGCCACAAAAAAATGTGAGCAAATGTGAGCAAGCCGAAAATAACTTGTTGGATTTTTGGAAAAGATATACAACGCCGAGAAGTTTTCTCACAAAAAAATATATAGTTAAAAATTCAATCAGTATAAAGAATAAAAGATATTCAAAAGAAAATTTTAATAAAAAAATTATAAATTTGAATTTTAGTTCTTATAAATGGTTGCCAAAATAAGGGATTTATGGTATAATTGTTCTATGTTATGGAACATATAATAAAAAGGAGGTGCATATGGCTAAGAAAAACTTTGACAAACAAATCAAAGAAAAAATTTCTTTAGGCGAATTAATATCAAAATTACGCCAAGAAAAAAAGGTTTCCTTGCGAAGATTTGCTGAAACTATAGGATTGCCTCCTTCAAATTTATCATATATAGAAAAGGGAATAAATGTTCCTTCGGCTGAAATATATCAAAGAATTGTAGACAAGCTAGAACCTTCGGAACAAGAGCATAAAAAATTGGATGAATTATATATTATCATTCGTAATGTTCCACCTCCTGATGTATGTGGTGTACTGGTACAAAACATTGAATTAGGGGAAAAGATAAAGCTACTATCAAATATTCAGTTAACCTCAACACAATTAGAGAGCATAGAAAAATTGTTTTTAAAATTCAATAATTATGACAATAATTGTCAAGTTTAATATGTTATACTATTAAAGGAAGGAGATGGCTATGAGAACATATTATATGAAAATAAGAGAAAAGTTTCTTCCGGAGATTCTTGCTGGAAATAAAAAACATGAATATCGTTTAGCTACGTCCGAAAGGATGCAGGTTAAAATCGGAGATACGTTTGTTCTTATATCGAATCAAAATAGGCGAAATTTTATTAAGGCAACAGTCAAAAAGATAAACCATTACGAGGGCTGGCGTAATGCCTTAGAATCCAATTGGCAAGATTTTATTAATCTTTATGCGAATCTCGATGAGGCTTTAAAAGAATGTTATAAGTTTTATCCTAAGAGTGAAGTTGATGCTTATGGTATAGTTGTTTATGAAATTGAGCCGTTGATAGCGGATTACAGTAATATAAATATTTTGTTGGATACAAATATTGTTATTAAACGTGAAAGCGGAAACAATGTTTCTTATGAAGTAGCAAAACTATTTAATTGGTTTACAAAGAGAACGATCACTACATATATTCATCCAGCAACTAAAGGGGAGTTGATGTCATATAAGGATGAGAATGCCAAGATTGCAATATTAACTAAATTAAGTTCTTATAACATTTTGCCTTCCTTTATAAACGAGAAAGATGATTACTTTGATTATATAATATCTCATTATTCCCAAGATAAAAATGGGAAGATAGATAATGCTTTATTGAAAGAAGTATATAACTACAATGTATCCATTTTATTAACAGACGATAGGTTAATACTTAAAAAGGCTGAAGACCTATATATTAGAGATAGGGTTCTAACCTCGTCGGAATTATTGGCCATTTTTGAAAAAACATACCCCCAAAATATTGAATATAAAATGCTTGCCGTAAAATTAAAAACATTTGGCGAAGTAAACTTAAATTCTGATTTTTTTGATTCGTTAAGAGAAGATTACGGCGGTAAAGATTTTGATGATTGGTTTAAGAAAAAAGTTCTAAAAAACGAACAGGCTTATGTGTTTGAAGATAAAGAAGACGGATTAAAAGGATTTCTTTATTTAAAGACGGAAGATGAGAGTGAAAATTATTCGGATATTACGCCTCAACTTTTGCCTAAAAAGAGAATGAAAGTGGGAACATTTAAAATTGAAAGAACGGGTTTTCGTTTAGGCGAGCGATTCTTAAAAATTATTTTTGATAATGCAAAAAAATATAAAGTTGAGGAAATTTATGTAACATTATTTGAAGACAAACGCGATGAAGTAAAGCAGTTAAAATCAATAATGGAACAATGGGGGTTTGTCAAACATGGATATAAATCTAATGGAGAAGCGGTACTTGTAAAAAATCTTAAAGATTATAATTATGAAAAAACGCCAAAACTGAATTATCCGTTAATAAAAAGAGAGGTAAAACATTATTTCTTGCCTATATTCCCAAAATATCATACTGATTTATTCCCAGATATGATATTAAAGAACGAAGATATGCATTTATATGAGGAAAATAAAGCCCATAGATATGCACTTGAAAAGATATATTTAACAGGCGCGTTTAATTTAAGAGTGAAACCTGGGGATTTAATTTTAATTTATCGAACGGGTGATAGATATCCTAAGAAATATTCATCAGTGGTCACAGGAATTGCTGTCGTAGAAGATGTAATACGAACGAGAAATGTTGAAGATTGTATTGCGAAATGTAAGAATCGTTCGATATTTTCGGAAGACGAAATAAGAAGAGTTTATGCAAAGTATCCTACGATTATAAAATTATTGGATTTAATTCCTTTCAAAAATAAAGTAACATTAGATCAGTTATATGATAATAGTATAATTGCAAAAAATTCAGGACCTAGACCATTTGAATATTTAAGCGAAGAACAGTATAAGACTATTTATGATTTAGGAATGGAGGAGTAACAATGAAAAAGAAAATTTTAATATCGATTAATCCTGAACATGTTGAAAACATACTTAATGGAACGAAAAAGTATGAATATCGAAAAATTGCAGCAAAAAAAGATATTTCTTCTATCATTATTTATGAAACTACGCCGGTAAAGAGAATAGTGGCAGAGGCAGAAATAATTGATGTCTTAATGCTTGAACCTGAAGAACTTTGGGCACAAACAAAAGAAGCATCGGGTATAAATAAAGAATTCTTCGATGAATATTTCCAAGGACGTGATATTGCGTATGCTTATAAATTGGGTAAAGTAAAAAGATATGAAACTCCTAAAACATTATTGGATTATGGGGTAAAAGCCGCGCCGCAATCGTTCGTTTATGTGTAAAGATTTTAGTATTGTTTTAATAAAAGTATTTGGAGAATAAAAAACAAATAATTTTATCTTACATAGAAAAGATGCGAACAGCTCGGCGTGAGAAGAAAAGCCATGAAAGTGGTAAAATAGAAAGTAAAAAATGAACCGAGAACAAATTAGAAAAAATAATCCTTTATCCAAAGAGCAATATAGCGAATTAAAAAGACGCTATTATGAGACTTGTGATACCACGGCAGATTTAATTAAAGAATTTAATCTAGTAGGGATTAAGTCATCACAATTATATTTATTGTTTGAAGATGTGATAACGAAAGAAAAATGTCCTTATTGCGGCAACTTTATGAAGCATCTTCCGTTATCTCGGCAATCAAAATTTTTTGATAGGGATTTGGAATGTACTAATTGTAATCACAAATATTATAAGTACCCTTATGAGCTTTGTAAGTGCGAAAATTGTGTTAATAAAAGGAAATATGAAATTTGGAAATTTTTTCAAACGGAGCATTCCATTGATTTTGGGACCTTATCGGAAATTACGGCTTTTGAGCGCATATATTTAGGAACTTTGCATCTTTATGGGCGAGATGAAGATAAGGGATATATTCTACCATATAGCCAACAAAAAGAAAATTTAACCTTTTGGGATGAAGACGAAGAGGAAGATCTTTTTAATTCATTATACGAGAAAAGATGTTTAGTCATTTCATCTAAAAGTGATGTTGCGGATTTTAGGTTTGATAGAGATAATAAATTTGATTTAGATGATGGATGTGTGTCACCACCTTACGAGTTGTGGCTGGATGAAAACGATAGTTTAAAATTGAGCCAAGGTAATGTATTACGTGGTTTGGATAAAACAGACTATTGGATAGAAATTAATCGCAAAGAAGCTAAATATTATTTAATGAGGATATTTGAGGGCAACTATATTCGACATTATAATGGTAATAAAGTAAATAAAATTATTAAAGATTATAGTGTAGAGTTTTCATTAGCGGAAATATTTTCTGTGATTAAATATGTGACGAGTTCACATTTATATGATTTTCATCTCAAAAAAATCAGCAAGCAAGAAGCAGTTGAAAAGATTTTTTATCATTTAGAAAGTTATTATAAATGGGCTAAATCAAATAGAGAAAATGTCAATAAATATAGTCAAAAGATAATGTTGGATGACGTTACATATATGACGATGTATTTTTATGAACGTGTGTTAGGAGATAAAAAGTTCTTTTATAGCAAGCCTAAAGATTTTTAAGATTGCCTGCAAATAGAAACTTTTTAAAACTATCAAATATATTACATCTTAAATGAGCCACCCTAGCGTAGAAAGCAAGGGTGGCTTTTATGTATAAACAATAAAAGGAGAAAAGAAAATGGTTGCAGGAAGGTTACAAGAGAAAAGTGGATATTTTTATGTTGTTTTAAGCTATAAGGATACCAACGGCGTAAGGAAACAACCTTGGTTTAGAACGGGCTTGAAAATTCGTGGAAATAAAAAGAACGCAGAAAAAATTTTATTGTATTATAGAATGAATTTTGACGTTCAGTCAGGTAGATTAAATTGCATAAAATACGAC
>JAZSPG010000071.1:0-3988 GCA_045537295.1 Candidatus Scatosoma sp.
CGATCCGACTTACGAACGCGGTCGGGTATACCCTGCGGGCAGGCAAGCCTCCGCGCTCACCGACGCGCTCCGTTTTTATATCGCGGAAAAGGGCGTCCAAACGCATACCGCCTCGCGCGTTACGGATATTTACAAAAACGGCGGTGTTTTCACGCTCGTTTTAGAGAACGGCGAAAAGTATTTCGCTGAAAGAGTGGTGCTTTGTACGGGCGGAAAATCCGCGAAAAATTTCGGTACGGACGGAACGGGCTTTGCGCTTGCGACGGATAAAGGGCATACCGTCACCAAGCTCTATCCCTCGCTGGTGCAGTTGAAAACGCAAACGAACGCGATAAAGACCTTAAAAGGTATTCGCGTGGCGGACGCGGGGCTTACGGCGCGCTGGGGGGATAACGAAAAAACGCTGACGGGGGATATTATCTTCACCGATTACGGCGTTTCGGGCGACGCCGTTTTTCGCGTTTCCCCGTATATTTCGGATAAAATTTCAGCGGGCGTAACGCTTTTTATCGACTTTTTACCGTTATTTTCTAAGCAAAAAATTTACGAACTTTTAATAAAAAAACGCGAACGCTTCCCTGCGCTTTTGCATACCGAACTGCTTTGCGGTATCGTCAACAACCAAGTGGGTAGAGCGATATTAAAACAGGTGAAAGAGGGGGATTTGCTTTCCGCGTCCGCGCTCGTCAAAGCCTTTCCGCTTACCGTTACGGGTACGCTTGGGTTTGACTATGCGCAGGTGACGAAAGGGGGTATACCCTTGGAAGAAACGGACGAAAACTTGCAAAGCAAGTTCGTGGACGGCTTGTATTTCGCGGGCGAAATTTTAGACGCGGACGGGTGTTGCGGTGGTTTTAATTTACAGTTCGCCTATTCGTCCGCACAAACGGTAGCAAACGCGATAATTGCAAAAACAAGGGGGCAGGTATGCGTTTAATCACTTTATCCGATATAAAATTGCCGTTGGATAAGGACGAAAGTACGCTTTACGCCCTCGCCCAAAAAAAGCTCGGCAAACCGCCACGCTATTTTCGGATTTGCAAAAAATCCTTAGACGCGCGTAACAAGGAAGATATTCGGTTTGTATACACCGTCGAATTTTCCAGCCAAGCCCTGCAAGAAAAAGACGAACCTATCGAGCGATTGCCCAAAACCAAACGCCCCGAAAAACCCGTTTTTGTGGTGGGGAGCGGACCTGCAGGGCTGTTTTGCGCCTTGCGCCTACTCGAACGCGGGATTACGCCTATCGTTATCGAGCGTGGCGCGCCCGTAGACGAGCGCGAATGCAAAATCAACGCTTTTTTCACGCAGACGGAACTAAATTTAGATAGCAATATCCAGTTTGGCGAGGGCGGAGCTGGTACTTTTTCCGACGGAAAACTCAACACGCAAACACATTCGCCGTTGAACAAAGAGGTATTAAAAACTTTCGTCAAATTCGGTGCGCCCGAGGAAATTTTATACCTCAACAAAGCGCATATCGGTAGCGATAATTTGAAAAAAGTCGTCAAAAATATGCGCGAGTATATCTTGCAACAAGGGGGGCAGGTATGCTTTCACACGCGTTTGATAGATATTTGCGTGCAAAATGATAAGCTCGTGCGCGCAACGCTTTTGAACATCCAAACGGGCGAAACGCAAGAAGTCGAACCCTCCGCGCTCGTGCTTGCCGTAGGGCATAGCGCGCGCGATACCTTTGAAAAATTACTCTCTCGCGGTGTGGAAATGCGTCTTAAAAATTTTGCGGTGGGGGTAAGAATAGAACATCTACAAAGCGCGGTAGGCTACGCGCAGTACGGCAAAGCGTATATGCGCCTGCCCAGCGCCGATTACAAATTAGTATCGCACGCAGAAGATAGGTCGGCGTTCACTTTTTGTATGTGTCCCGGCGGGTTCGTAATGCCCGCAACTAGCGAAGAAGGTTGCGTCGTTACCAACGGTATGAGCAACTATGCCCGCGACGGAAAAAACGCAAATTCCGCGCTGATTGCGCAGGTCACGCTTGCCGATTTGAAAAGCCAACACGCCTTGGCGGGCGTGGAATACCAACGCGAAATCGAACGCCTTGCCTTTACCGCGGGCGGAAAGGATTATAAAGCCCCCGTGCAAACGGTCGGGGATTTTTTAGAGGGCAAAACGAGCGATAAATTCGGCGCGGTTTCGCCCACTTACGCCGTGGGTACGCGCTTTGCCGACTTAAACGAAGTGCTTCCCAAACCAATCGTCAACGCTCTTAAATTTGCGCTCACGGATATGGACAAAAAACTTCGCGGTTTCGCTCACCCCGACGCCTTGCTCACGGGCGCGGAAACGCGTACCAGCGCACCGCTTAGAATAGAACGCGACGAGAAAATGCAATCGGTGAGCGTAAAAGACTTGTACCCCTGCGGTGAGGGCGCGGGGTATTCCGGCGGAATTACTTCTTCCGCTGTTGACGGTATTCGCGTCGCGGACGCGGTTTTTGCTAAGTTTTTAAGCTAAAATTTACCGTTTTCATTGTTTTATCACAAAAATTTCATATATTTTTCACAAATTAGGAATAAAATGGAATAGAAGAAACACAGAGAAAGAAAAACGACGACTATACGAACTTTTTTCATATTCTCTCACTATGGTATACGGCGGGCGGGTTTGCCCGCCGTATAGCTATATCGTAGCGATGCAAGAAAGTAAAATTTGTCGAAAGAACGGTAAATTGCTTGACAAAAATTAGTCAAGTAGTGTACTATATATTAAATAGTATTTGGAGGTAAAAAAATTATGGGAAAACTTATAAACCATATTTTTCGTCTTGCCGGTACGGTTGGCGTTTGCTTGGGAATTTGTATCGTAGGCGTGCTGGTTGGCGGATGGTTTGAAAAGAGTAGTGATTATATCATTATGTCGGTGGTTGTCATTTCGGTGGTCTGCATTGTCAATCAACTGCTTTACGACGTTTTGGATATGAAAATCCTGAAAAACGGGTTCGGTCGGTTTGTGAAAGTAATCGTGTTCGGTATCGTCACCGTGGTTGTACTTATTCTTTGTATGTTGTATAACACGAATGCAATGGACTACGGTCAGCTTGAAAAATACACCATTTTCCATTATATGAGCATTATTTCGGGTGGTGTTGCAACTTTCTTGTATTGCCATACCATTGAAGAACGCGACGACGAAGGTTTTTACCTTATCCCGCTTTTAGCACTTGGATATAGCTTTGGCGCAGGTATCGTCTTTTCGATTATCGGGAAATTTATTTTGCCCAACCTCGCAGGTCTTATCGGTTGGCTTGCATTCCTTGCGTCCGTTGGTTTGCCCGTTTATCATATGCTTGCAAACGGTATACCCTATACGACGATCTCGGGTGTTTTGAAAAAGCGTTCGAGCGGTAGAAGTAGCGGTTATAGCGGTGGTTCGTCGAGCGGTAGCGGGTATAGAAGCTCGTCCAGCTCGTCGAGCGGTGGATACAGAAGTTCTTCGAGTTCGTCCAGTTCGTCTACCTATGAAAAGGATACGCGTAAAGCGGGTTTTGGCGATTTGAGAATTGCAATGAGCGACGTAGCGAAAAGAAACTCGAAAACGGTGTATATTTCTTGCGGTTGTACGCTGTTCTTAAAGGTAACGGTGTCCGTTTCGGGCGGAACGATAACCTTCCACGTGGGCGGTGAATGTAAACTGTCCTCGCAGGTACAGTCGGACTATGACGTGAACAGCATCAAATACGATATTGAACGCGAACTCAAAACCGCGGCGGAAGACTCGGTAGCGGCGGCGGAACGCGAAATCGACACCTTGCGTACCTTGTATAATAGTTACGACGGTGCGTACAGTATCGACGCAAGCAGTTCGGGCGTGAAGTTTACGCAATAAATGAAAAGAAAAAATATGCGGGCGAGGCTTTTACAGCCTTGCCCGTTGTCTATTTTGCCTTGCTTTTTAGGCAAAAAAACGCAGTTTTCATCAAAAACAAGTCGGATCGTAGCCATGTCGTTCTGTGAGCCAAGGA
>JAZSPG010000009.1:0-6569 GCA_045537295.1 Candidatus Scatosoma sp.
CCCGCAGAGGGAGCAACCAGAGCGACGAAAAGACTTGGTCGCGGTATTGGTTCGGGCACGGGTAAAACTTCCGGTAAGGGTCACAAAGGTCAGTGGGCTCGTTCCGGCGGTGGCGTACGTCCCGGTTTTGAAGGCGGTCAGATGCCTATCGCACGTCGTGTACCTAAGAGAGGCTTTACCCATAACGGTAAGAAAGTTTACGTTATCGTAAACCTTTCCGACCTTGCAGAACTTCCTGCAGGCACGGTTGTTGATTACGGCTTCGTTATGGAAAACGGTCTTGCGAAAGAAGTTAAAAACAACTGCGGATTAAAGGTTCTCGGTAAGGGTGAATTGAAAGTAGCGCTGACCGTGAAAGCGGCGAAGTTCTCCGCGTCCGCAAAGGAAGCCATCGAGGCTGCCAAGGGTACGGCGGAGACCCTTTAACGAATAGACTCGTAACGCGGAAAACTGCCTAAAAAAGCGGTTTTCCGTAGTTCGCGTTATTTCTCCCCGTTGGGCAAAAGCCCAAAAATCCATTTTCGGAGAAAAAAATGTTACAGACAATTATTAATGCATTCAAAGTCAAGGAAATCCGTCGCAAAGTCTATATGATGCTTTTGCTGTTGTTAGTTTTCCGTATCGGCTGTTTCATTCCGGTACCCGGCTTGGAAAGAGAGCAATTTGCCAGCATTATCGAAGGTAACGATTTCCTTACGCTGATGAGCAGTATCACGGGTGGCGCGCTGTCACAGGGTACTATTTTCGCGCTTGGTATCGGACCGTACATTAACGCTTCGATTATTATGCAACTTTTAAGCGTAGGTATCCCCTCCCTTGAAAGACTTTCCAAACAGGGTGAAGAAGGAAGAAAGAAGATTGCACAAATTACCCGTTACGTGACCATTTTGCTTGCGCTTGTGCAATCGATTGGTATTATTATCAGTTTCGGTAACTCTGCAATCAAGACTTCGTTCTTCTTCGACCAAGCTTGGCTTGCATACGTGTTTATGTCTATCGTATACACAGCGGGCGCGTTAATCGTAATGTGGTTAGGCGAAAGAATTACCGATTACGGCGTAGGCAACGGACAATCGATGATAATTTTCGTCGGTATTTTGGCGACGGCAGGCAACTCGATTGTTGATAAATTCAAGAGCGTATTCGCGGGTAACACGGGTTCGATTTGGGAATTAGTTGCGTTCGTACTCGTAACGGCGATCATCTTCTTCGCGATTATCTACGTTGACCTTTCGGAAAGAAAAGTTCCCGTACAGTATGCAAAGCAAATCAAGGGCAGAAAGATGTACGGCGGTCAATCCTCGAACATTCCCATCAGAATTTCGGGCGGTGGCGTTATGCCTTTAATCTTCGCGTTCTCTATTTTGAGTTTCCCTCAAATGATAGCGAGCATGATTGGCAACGGCGACAACGGATTTAACCGTTTCTGGACGAACTGGATGTCGGCGTCGGCGGAAGGCTGGGGCGCAGTCGTATACGCGCTCGTGCTTTGCTTGTTGATTTTCGCATTCTCGTTCTTCTACGCGCAAATGCAATTCAACCCCGAGGACGTATCCAAGAGCATTCAGCAAAACGGCGGGTTCATTCAAGGTATCCGTCCGGGCAAAGCAACGGAAAACTATTTGAAAAAGATTTCTAACCGTATTACGCTGTTCGGCGCGATTTATCTCTCGCTGATTGCGTTTATCCCTTCGGTAGCGTTCGCTTGGGCTTCGCTTGACCTCGTAAACGTATTCTCGACGACGGGTATTCTCATCGTCGTATCGGTAGCGATGGAATTTGAAAAGCAGATGCAAGCGCAACTGATGATGAAAAATTACAAAGGATTTTTGAAGTAAACAAAACTCGTTTCGCGCGTTCCGTGTATTCGGAACGCCGAACGGAAAATCCGTTCGCCGACAGGCAATAAACGGTAATTTTTAAGGAGCGCGGTTATGAATATTATTTTACTCGGCGCGCCCGGCGCAGGCAAAGGAACGCTCGCCTCGAAGATTTCGGACGAATACGGCTTGCCTCATATTTCGACGGGCGACATTTTTAGAGAGAACATTAAAAACCAAACGGAGATAGGCTTGCTCGCAAAGTCGTATATCGACAAAGGGCAACTCGTACCCGACGAAGTGACTTGCAAAATCGTAGAAGAACGTATTGCAAGAGCGGATTGTAAAGACGGCTATATGCTCGACGGTTTTCCCCGTACGGAAGTACAGGCGGAGGCGTTGGACAAAATCACGAATATCGACCTCGTTATCAATATCGACGTAGATTTTTCGTTGCTGATGGGACGTCTTTGCGGTAGACGGGTCTGCAAGAATTGCGGAGAGAGCTATCACGTCACGCGTTTGAACGGCGCAACGAGCTGTTCGCGTTGTGGTGGCGAGTTAATACAAAGAAAGGACGACAATCCCGAAACGGTGCAAAGTCGTTTGGACGTGTATAACGCACAGACCGCACCGTTGATTGCGTATTATACGAAAAAGGGACTTATCTTCAACGTGGACGGTAGTACGACCCCCGAATACGTATTCGGTAAGGTAGCCGAAAAGTTGAACACCCTGAAATAAGAAAGAGCTATGATATCGATAAAAAGCGAAAAAGAGATTGATTTGATGCGCGAGCCGTGCAAAATCGTTCGGGATACCCTCGAATTTGTGGGTTCGAAAATCACGGCGGGAATGAGTACGAAAGAAGTGGACGAGTTAGTGGAACGGTATATCCGTGGCGCAGGCGCGTACCCCTCGTGCTTAGGTTACGGCGGGTTTCCCGCGTCGGCGTGTGTTTCGGCAAACGACGTGGTGGTACACGGCATTCCCGACACGCAAACCATTCTCAAAGACGGCGATATCGTCAGCGTGGACGTGTGCGCGTACAAAAACGGCTATCACGGCGACGCTTGCAGAACTTTCCGTATCGGCAAGGTATCCCCTGCACTTGATAAGCTGGTTCGGGTAACGGAAGAATGTTTCTTCCGAGCCATAGACGGCTTGAAAGCAGGAACGCCGTTGTTTGATATCGGCTATAAAGTGCAACAACACGCGGAAAGCCACGGCTACGGCGTTATCCGTTCGTATACGGGCCACGCAATTGGGAAAGAGATGCACGAAGACCCGTCCGTTCCGAATTTTGGAAGAAAGGGAACGGGAATGCGCTTAAAAGCAGGTATGGTGCTTTGTATTGAACCGATGATAGTGGAAGGCAGTTGGCGGGTAAAAATCCTCGACGACGACTGGACGGCGGTGACGGTGGACGGCAAATGCGCGGCGCATTACGAGAATACCGTAGTGATACGCGAAGACGGCGTGGAAATACTCACGCTATAAAAAATAAAAAAACGCGGAAGATTTCCGCGACAAAATAATCGGAGGAAATTTCTGTGTCCAAAGACGACGTAATCGAGACGGAAGGCAAAGTAATCGAAGCGTTGCCCAACGCAACCTTTAAGGTTCAGCTTTCCAACGGTCATATCATCACGGCGTATATTTCCGGTAAGCTTCGTATGAACTACATTCGTATAATCGAAGGGGATACGGTCAAGCTGGAAATGAGCCCGTACGATTTAACAAAAGGCAGAATCACATGGCGTAGTAAGTCGTAAAACGACGAACGAGTTTAATTAACAAGGAGAAAATAAAATGAAAGTAAGACCTTCTGTAAAACCTATGTGCGACAAGTGCAAAGTAATTAAAAGAAACGGTAGAGTAATGGTAATTTGCTCCAAGAGCAAGAGCCATAAGCAAAGACAAGGTTAATCATAAAAAAACTTGCGGATAATTGCCAAAAAATGGTTGACAACTCTTAATGCGGTATGATATAATAATTTCATAGCGTAATTTGGAGGATATTGCGTTGTTTTTGGCAATTTCCACAAAAAATAAAGCAAACTGAGGCTGAATTTCCGTAAAGAATTGCGGAAATCCAGTTTTGTTGCGTTCAATACCGCGCGCACGTACACGCGTATAAGCGGGCGGACAGGCTGTAAAAAGGCTGAAAACAATACGGTACTTGGTCAAAAGGTATTTTCCACTGCCTTTCCCACGGTACTCGTTAGCGATAGATACGAAAAAAAATAAAAAACAAAAAAAACGGAGGACAGAAATCAATGGCACGTATTGCCGGTGTAGATTTACCCAGAGAAAAGAGAGTTGAAATCGGGCTTACCTATATTTACGGTATTGGCTTGACGACCTCTAAAAAGATTCTCGCGGAAACCGGAATCAATCCCGATACGAGAGTAAAAGACCTCGACGAGAACGACGTTTCCAAATTAAGAGAATATATTGACCATAATTTAAGAGTGGAGGGTGAACTTCGTAGCGAAGTATCCCTCAATATCAAGCGCCTTATGGAAATCGGATGTTACAGAGGCATCCGTCACAGAAAGGGCTTGCCCGTACGCGGACAAAGCACGAAGAGAAACGCTCGTACGCGTAAAGGACCTGCGCGCGCAATCGCAGGCAAGAAGAAGTAAGAGGAGGCGATAAATCGTGGCAGAAATGAAAAAGAAAGTCGTTTCCCGTAAACGCAAAGAAATCAAGAAAGTAGACAAAGGACAAGTGCATATTCAATCCACCTTCAACAACACGATTGTAACGGTAACGGATATGAACGGTAACGCAATCGCGCAATCGAGTGCGGGCGCGCTTGGTTATAAGGGTAGCAGAAAGGGTACGCCGTTCGCGGCGCAAATGGCAGCGGAAACCGCGGCGAAGGTTGGTAAAGAACACGGTCTTCGTAGCGTAGAAGTATACGTGAAAGGCCCTGGCGCAGGCAGAGAATCGGCGATTCGTGCTTTGGCGGCTTGCGAGCTTGAAATCACGTTAATTTCCGACGTTTCCCCCATCCCCCACAACGGATGCAGACCCCCGAAGCGTCGTAGAGTTTAATAGGAGGAACAGGAAAAAATGGCTAGATATAGAGAAGCGAAGTGCAAACTTTGCAGAAGAGAAGGCGCGAAGTTGTTCTTAAAGGGCGATAAGTGCTATATGGACAAGTGTCCGTTCAATAAGCGTCCGGTAGCTCCCGGTCAACACGGCGCGGATAGAAAGAAGGTATCCGAATACGGATTACAGCTCCGCGAAAAGCAAAAGACCAAGAGAATTTACGGCGTACAAGAAGGTCAATTCCGTAAGTATTACGAAATGGCGGACCGTATGAAAGGCGTAACGGGTGAAAATATGTTGTCGCTTTTGGAAAGACGTTTGGATAACGTAGTGTTCAGAATGGGGGTAGCACCTTCGAGAACGCTTGCGCGTCAAATCGTAAGCCACGCACACCTTACCGTAAACGGCAAGACGGTTACGATTCCTTCGTATATCGTAAAGGCGGGCGACGTTATTGCAATCAAGGAAAACAGAAAGGGCAATAAGTATTTCACGGAACTTAAAGAGACGAAAGCAAGCAACACCCTTGTAAAATGGGTTGAGTTTGATAGAGAAAAGCTTGAAGGAAAGGTATTGGCTCTTCCCACGAGAGAAGACATCGACAGCCAGATTGCAGAGCATATGATTGTCGAATTGTACTCCAAATAATTGAAAAATATCAGGAGGTAACATAATGATCGAAATGGATATGCCCAAGCTCGAAGTGCTTGAAAACAACGATTTTTACGCAAAGGTTGTTTGCGAGCCTTTGGAGAAAGGTTTCGGTCTTACCATAGGTAACTGTTTGAGAAGAATTTTACTTTCTGCGTTGCCCGGTGCGGCGGTAGAGGGTATCAAATTCCCCGACGGTAGTGTAAAACACGAGTTTTCTGCGGTTGCAGGTGTAAAAGAGGACGTAACGGAAATTATCCTTAACCTCAAAACGCTTGCGATTAAGACGAAGGTAATCGACAAGGATTACGAGAAGATTTTACACATCTGCAAAGAAGGTCCTGCCGTTTTGACTGGAAAAGACCTGAACGTAGACGCGGAAATTGAAGTAATCAACGCGGACCAATATATCTGCACGATTGACGAAGGCGCAAAATTAGACGTTGAAATCACGGTAGGCAGAGGCAGAGGTTACCGTCCCGCAAAAGAGAACAAGAAAGCGATTGTAGATTATATTGCAGTCGATTCCATCTACACCCCTGTACAAAGAGTAAACTACACAGTTGAACCTACGCGCGTAGGGCAAGCGGTGGATTACGATAAGCTTACGTTAGAGGTATGGACGGACGGTACGTTCTCGGGCAAGGAAATTATTTCCTTGGCGGCGAAGATTATGCAAGACCATATCAATTTGTTCGTGAATTTGAGCGAAACGATTAAAGATATGGACATTCTCGTTAAGACGGAAGACGACAAGCAACAGCAAATTCTCAAAATGGCGATTGAGGAAATGGACCTTTCCGTCCGTTCGTATAATTGCTTAAAGAGAGCAAACATTCACACGGTTGAAGATTTGACGAAGAAGACGGAGGACGATATGTTGAAGGTGAGAAACCTCGGCAGAAAGTCGCTTGACGAAGTTATTCAGAAGTTGGATTCTTACGGCCTTGCATTAAGACAACAGGAAGTCGGAGGCCAAGCGGTCTTAGGAAGACAACAATGGGCACCAACTCCTTGGCACACAGAACGACATGGCTA
>JAZSPG010000090.1:0-28304 GCA_045537295.1 Candidatus Scatosoma sp.
TTATCGCATACGGTAAAGCAAAACTCCGAAAGTTTCGGCACGTTAGAACGGTAGGGCAACACCTTCGTTCCCGCAGGCATAATGTGGTCGGTGGTAATATCGTCGCCCACCTTTAATATCAGCTCACACGATAAATTTTTATCGGGCGATTTGCCGACGGGAATAGGTTTAATATTCGGTCCGCGTTCCACACTTATCTTATCCGCCTCATCCTCGTTTACGGGTAATTCAATTAAATTATCGTTAATCTTGAACGCCGTGGGCATTTCCACCTTAGGCGCAACGCCGAGCGTCGTGGGGTCGGTAAATACCCCCGCCACCGCGCTTGCCGCCGCCGTTTCGGGCGAAACGAGATATACCTGCGCGTCCGCCGTTCCGCTACGGGCGAGGAAGTTACGGTTAAAGGTACGAAGGCTCACCCCCGCCGATTGTGGCGAAAAGCCCATACCGATACAAGGTCCGCAAGCACATTCTAAGATTCTCGCCCCCGCGTTGATTAAATCGGCGAGCGCACCGCATTCGGCAAGCATTGTATACACCTGTTTAGACCCGGGCGAAATAGACAAGCTAACGTCGGGATGCACCGTTTTGCCTTTGAGCATTTTGGCTACGGTGAGCATATCTTGCATAGACGAATTCGTGCAAGAACCGATACATACCTGATTGATTTTCATACCCGCAAGAGAGGAAACCGTTTTGATATTGTCGGGGCTGTGCGGACAGGCGGATAACGGTTTTAACGCGCTTAAATCCACCGTATATTCCGCATCAAACGTCGCGTCCGCGTCCGAGGAAAGCTCGATATAATCTTCCGCTCTGCCTTGCGCCTCTAAAAATGCCTTAGTCACTTCGTCCGAAGGGAAAATAGAACTCGTCGCGCCAAGTTCCGCACCCATATTCGTTATCGTCGCGCGTTGGGGTACGGAAAGCGTTTTCACGCCCGCCCCGCCGTATTCGACGATTGCGCCTACCCCGCCTTTCACACCTAAAATGCGCAAAACCTCTAAAATGACGTCTTTCGCACTAACGTAATCGGAAAGTTGCCCCACCAAATTCACGCGAATCATTTTAGGCATGGTGATGTAATAAGTACCGCCACCCATAGCCACCGCTACGTCCAAACCGCCCGCGCCCATTCCGAGCATACCGATACCGCCAGCCGTCGGCGTATGCGAATCCGAACCGATAAGCGTTTTGCCGGGCTTAGAAAATCGTTCTAAATGTACCTGATGGCAAATGCCGTTGCCTGGACGGGAAAAGCGAATCCCGTGTTTTTTGGTTACCGTTTGAATGTATCTGTGGTCGTCCGCGTTTTCAAAGCCTGCCTGTAAGGTATTGTGGTCGATATACGCGACGGAAAGTTCCGTTTTTACGCGTTTTATCCCCATTGCCTCAAACTGTAAATACGCCATCGTACCCGTGGCGTCTTGGGTTAAGGTTTGGTCTATTTTCAAACCGATTTCCTTGCCCGTTTGCATTTCCCCGCAAACGAGGTGATTTTTAATTATTTTTTGCGCTATCGTATAGCCCATATCCGTTTATCCTCTCTACTAAATTATAAATCCGTCCAATTCATTGAACTGCGCCCGTCCTTGCAAAGCGAACGCACTAAGGAATACAATTCGCCCTCGCCCATAACCGTCGTTCTGCCGTCGGCGTACAACGCGTCTATTCTCGTTTTCATTTCTTGCACCAGCCAATCCTGCTTAGATACCTGCTTTTCGGGCGGTAACTTGTAATGCTTGTTAATCCAGTACGCAATCCCCGCCAAACCCGAGGTGTTAGAAATAGACACTTCCGCGGGACGCTTTAAGATTTTTTCCGTATCGAAAATATTATAAATTTCCGCGTCTTTCATCATACCGTCGGCGTGCACGCCCGCACGGGTAAGATTGAACGCACTACCCACAAACGGCGTCATCGGCGGTATGTCGTAGCCAAGCTCGGTCTTGAAATATTCGGCAATATCGGTAATCGCCGTCGTATCCATACCGTCCAGCGTTCCGCGCATAGACGCGTATTGCATTACCATCGCCTCGGTAGGCACGTTGCCCGTCCGCTCGCCGATACCAAGAAGCGAACAGTTTACCGCGCTTGCGCCGTACAGCCACGCGCTCACCGCGTTGGGTACGCCCATATAAAAATCGTTATGCCCGTGCCATTCGAGCATTTCAGAGGTAACGTCGGAATAGTGGTGCAAACCGTATACGATACCCGGAACACTTCTCGGCAACGCCGCGCCCGTGAACGGTAAACCGTAACCCATCGTGTCGCACATACGGATTTTTACGGGGATTTTCGCCTCGCGCGAAAGCTCGATAAGCGCGTTCACGAACGGAACGACGAAACCGTAAAAATCGGCGCGCGTCAAATCCTCTAAGTGACAGCGGGGCGCTATACCCGACTCAAACGCTTGCTTTACGACGGACAAATAATGGTCGTACGCCTGTCTTCTCGTCATATTCAGCTTTTTGAAAATGTGGTAATCCGAACAGCTTACCAAAATACCCGTTTCCTTAATCCCGATATTGCGCGCCAGCTCGAAGTCCTCTTTTTTCGCGCGAATCCAAGTGGTAATTTCGGGGAACTTATACCCAAGTTCCATACACTTTTCAATCGCCTCTCTGTCCTTTTTCGTGTATACGAAAAATTCGCTTTGACGGATAATCCCCTTCGGACCGCCAAGACGCGAGATCATTTTGTAAATTTCCACGATTTGATTTGCCGTGTACGGCGCGCGCGATTGCTGACCGTCACGGAAGGTCGTGTCCGTTATCCAAATCTCTTTGGGCATATTCATAGGCACGCGACGGTGGTTAAACGGAGTTTTGGGTACTTCGTCGTACGGATAAATATCTCTGAACAACTGCGCCTTTTCTACGTCTTGTAATTCGTATTCGTAAGGGTCTTGTTCTAATAAATTACTCGAAGGATTTAATTCAATCATCTCTCTATCTCCTCGTTTTGTTTTTTCGATTAAACTACTACTATAAATTTATTAAATCGATTATACATATTTTTTTTGACTTTGTCAAGGATTTCAACGCCGAATTTACTTTTCTTATCGGGTTTATAGAAAAATTTTTCCAGACAAAACGAAAAACGCCCAATTAAAAGGCGTCTTTGCTAATTTTACTCCACCGTTTCGCGATAAACTTCAACTTCCAAGAAGTCGGGATAAGCGCGGTAGAAAAACGCATTACTTTATTCCAAAAACCAGGGATTGCCTTTCTTTTATTCTTACGAACGGCTTTTAAGGAATATTCCGCCACCGCTTGCGGTGATTTGACGGCGAGCCTGCCCCAAAGCCCCTGACCCTTGATTTGTTCTTTAATATCCTCGCGCGTCGGCATTGCACCAGGCAGGATAGCCGTTACGGCGATATTTTGCTTTTTTACTTCCTCGCGAAGTGCTACCGAAAACGCGGTAAGCGCGCCTTTGGTGGCGCTGTAAATAGCAAAATACGGCATAGGATAAATCCCTGAAACACTGGATATATTGACAATTTCCAATCGCTCGGCTCTATTTTCTATCGCGTAACCGCAAAGCGATACACTCGCCTCGAAATTTACTCGGCATTGAAAGGCGATTTTCTCTTGCGTATAGTTTTCAAACGCTTTCTGAATGTCCGCGCCCGCCACGTTCACGAGTAGAGAAATTTTTTTATTATCCGCTTTGAGCCACTCGTTCAACGCGTACCTGCTACCCTCGTTCGCCAAATCGGCGGGAAAAGTAAGCACCTCAATTTTCGGAAACGCCGTCGCGAGTTCGACTTGTAACGCGCTAAGCTTTTCCCCGCTCCTGCCCGTCAAAATTAAGTTGTCCCCGCGCTTTGCCACGGCGTACACGAACGCTTTCCCAAGCCCGCCCGTCGCACCCGTAATCAGCGCGTAAGTTTTGGTTTTGCTTTCCATAATTAACTCCATAATTTATCCAAATCGAAACCGAACGCCTGCACGACTTCCACTTTATCGGACAACGCCATATCCTGCGGTTTGACGATAAGCCCGCCGTTGCTGTCTAAATCCACGCCAAATTTTTTATACGCGTACCAAACGAGGTGCGCGCATTGCGTTCCCTTTATTTTATTCGGATTATATTTTTTAGACAATACCCCCGTCGTCAAACGATAGGGTACGCCGTGTAAATTCTCGCGTGCGAATTGCACGATTTCCGCTTTCAGCGTTTTGTCTACTTTCGGCCTTAAAATTAAAAAATTCGCCAAATTCGCCATACTACTCGCCTGCGAAAAACGGCTTTTCGAGTTGGGTTCTAACGCCTCTAAAATAAGGTTTTCCTTGCCGTTCACCACCAAAGTAGCGTGACCGTACCGCCACCACGACACACGCGTGGTTGCCGATACGATAATATCCCCGTCCTCTAAAACGGCAAGAGGCGCAACACCTTCTACTTCCTCTAAATAGGTAAAGGGCGCGAAATGCTTAACATCTAATGCGGGATTGCTGAAAAAATAGTCTTGAATACGCAAAATTTGCCCTGTTTTTTCCTCCGCACGCAAACCGTCTATCCCAAGCTTCGTCAATCCCGTTTGCTCGTATAAAGTTTGATAGTCGTCGTTTGAGAGTTCGGATTTTTCTAAGAGCGGTAAAATATCTATCCGTTCATAGCTCGGCGTAAAATAATCCCAGTGCTTTTGCGTGTATTGAACGCCCACCTGTAAAAAGCCCAAAACCGCGCCCGCAAACAAAATCACCGCGCATAAAATTATGAGCAGTTTTTTTTGCAAATTGCATTTTTTAGGCGTAGTTTCTTCCATAACACCGTTCCTTAATATTTAATAATTCCGCGCACCGAATATCGTCGACCCGACGCGTACCATATTACTTCCCTCATCCACACAAAGCGCGTAATCCCCGCTCATACCCATAGACAAATATTCCACTTCTTCCGATTGCGTTTTCGCCCAGTCGAACAGTGCGCGCATTTTTTGCGCTAACGCACGGAGCAACCCCTCGTCCTCGCTTTCGGGGAGCATTGCCATAAATCCTTTTATGTTTACCCCCTCTACCTCGCGCAAGCGTAAAAATATTTCTTTGGCGTCTTTATAGTCATAACCGCTTTTGCTCTGTTCGTCGCCGATATTTATTTGAATTAACCCCGACGAGATAATTTGACGGTTTTTGGACATTCGGGCAAGTTCTAAGACAAGCTCGTCCCTGTCCAACGAATGATACAAGTCGATTTTTCCTATCAAATACTTAATTTTATTCGTTTGCAAATGCCCGATAAAATGCCGAGGGCAAGGCAAAATCAGGTCGTTTTTATCCCGAAATTCCTGCGGTTTGTTTTCCGCAACCGCGTCCACGCCCGCCTCTATCGCCATATTGATACGCTCGGCAGACTGCATTTTCGTCGCCGCGACCAGCATAACCTTTTCCCCGTAAGAATTGCCTTTTGCAAGTTGCGCCTTAATTTGCGCTACGCGTGAAAAAATTTGTTCCCGTTCCATTTAATACCCTCTCTTTACCCTAACAGTATACATTATTATAAACTTTTTGTCAATCACAGAACAGAAAAAAGCAAAAAAGCTTGCAATTTTTTGAAATATTTTGCTTTTTTTCCTTTATTTGCTTGCTTTTTATTTTTAATACAGTTATAATAATTATAGATAATACTGATAAGGATAATCAATTTTTTCTATGAATACCGAAGAACTCAAAACGTTTATTTTTTTATCAAAAGTGAAAAACTTCACCCTCGCGGCAGAAAAATTGTGCGTCGCACAATCCACCGTAACTAACCGTATTAGCGAACTTGAAAAAGAAGTGGGAAAACGCCTTTTCTCGCGCGGAGCGAAAACAGTCAAACTTACCGAGGCGGGCGAGATTTTTTTACGCTATGCGGAACGCATTTTGGAATTAGAATCCACTTCCATTGAAGAAATCAGCGCGCTGTCGGCGCATACCCGTAAGTTTTCTATCGGCGCGATTAACGCTACTTACGAAATGTACGTAAAACCGCTCGTGGACGAGTGCTTAAAGGACAACAGCATTACTTCGATAAAAGTAATGCTCGGACATTCGTTAGATTTAATTCAGCAGTTACAGGACAATATGCTGGATATGGTGTTTTCGGCAATTCCCTTAAAACGCGCGGGGTACGCTTGCGAGGTGTACGACGTGGACAGGGTGGTGCTCGTTTGCAAAAAAGGCGACAACAAATACCCCGACGGCGTAAACAAAACCCAGCTTGCAAAACTACCCTATCTTATGTGCGATTTCACTTTGAGCGACGCGGGCGTGTTTATCCGTTCACTCTTCCCGAAAAACCACGTATACCGCTTAGACGTAGACAACAGCTCTAAACTTATCCCTTATCTTGAAAACGGGCTTGGGTATTCGTTTTTGCCCTACAAGCTCGTGAAAGACAAGATAGACCAAGGTACGCTGGAAGAAGTCGCCTTAAAAGATTTCACCGCCCCGAAGGTAACTACTTATTTAATCTACCGCCAAGGCTACGATATTAAACGGTTCTTGGAAAATAAATTCGACGAAACCAAATAACTATATAACGGAAAACGGCGCACGAAAACCTCGTGCGCCGTTTCGTTTGGTATAAAAAAGGGCTTTGAAAATTCAAAGCCCTTTTTTTATCGTTTTGATTACGGTTATACGTCCATAACAAGCGGGGAAAGCTCGAACAGGATACTAATACCACCTTGGTTCACGCTTACGTAGTTTGCCGAAGCCACCGCCGCCTTAAACGGGTTGGTTGCATCCGCCATCGAAGTATCGCGTATCGTCGTACCGTCGAAGAAGAATACTTGACCGCCGATATTAAATACGGGAGGCAAATTATTAATATCGTCTGTTCCCGTAGGATTTAACAACTCGCGAATGGTTTCGCCAAGCACAGTATCTTTCATTCTATCTAATCTAGGCGCAGTTGCGTCCGTAGGGTCACCGTAAAGAAGCGAACCTTCCGCCATCGTTGAACCGAGAGCCGTGATTGCGTCGGACGCGTCACGCATTAACAACGCAACGATATTCATCTTTCCGTCGCCGATAGTAGGAGTAGCGCCCAATACATCCGACAGTTTTCTACCGTTATAAATGGTTTTACCACCACTTGCAAACAAACCGTCCATTTCGATAAACTTCGGCATAATTGCAGTTGCGCCAACCGACTTAAACCAAAGTTCCGTACCCGTCAACGCGCTATACATAACGCTGTCGCTGGATATCGTCATATGCGGGATTGCCAAAGATTCGTCGGAGTTATCAGGGAAATCGTGATTAAGAATAACCAGCGGACCGCCCGCGCGCTTGAAGATAGAGTTATTTACCGTAATATTCGAATTACCCCAAGCGAAAATTGCGTTTTGGAAAGAATCATAACACTTCGTACGGTTATATTCGATTTCCGTACCTTTACTTGCCATAAAGGGAATAAAGAAGTTGTAATTTCTTACGTTGTCTAATTTTGCTTTACCGTTGTTCAATCTCGTAAGAATGATACTACCCGCATACACCAAACATTCCTTATCCTGCACCGCATTTTCCGTTTTTTGCACGTCTACGCTAAGCTGTTTGCTTTGCGCGTTGCCTTTAATGGCAAGGTTATCAAAGAAGAACGTTTCACCTTCCTCAGAACCCGTTACCGCTTCTCCGCAACCCGTTTCGGGACAAACGGCAAGAGGCTCTTCGGATGCCGTCGTATGACCGTTTCCGCAAGTCCAAGTTTGCACTTGTCCCATAACGTGGAAGAGTACGGCGTTAGAGAAGTCGTTGCCATAATAGGTTTCGTTGATATCCTCGTTATTCTCGTAGGTATTGCCAGCCGTATCTCTATTCGCTTTGAACGCGCAAACGAGCGGAAGTGCCGACGCGTCTACCTCGAAGTAGTTGCCGTAGAAATTAAAGGTTTGCCCTGCGCCGATTATGCGTTGATAAATAAACACGTAATCTTCGCAACCGTAAGGGTCTTGTTCGGGGTTGGTTGCGTAATTGTCGTAATGTTGTTTTAAGAACGTTCTCGTCATACCCCATTCTTCGGGCGTTTTCGAAACGCCGTTTTCGTCAACGTATTTTACGTTGTAATTATCGGGCAAGGTATAATAATAATCGTCGGGAATATCGTCAAGCGTAAGCGCCATCGTGCTATGTAAAATTACGCCGTTGGTGTTGACGTTCGCTACGCCTGCCTGACCTTTCTTTTCAACCCAAGATACTCTTGCACTGTTATCGAGTACGGCGAGCTGTTTGGTGTTATAAACGTTATAACCGTCCACTACTTGCACAGCCAAAACGATAGCGTCCGTATCCGAATCCACGTCGTAAACGGTGTCGTCGGGAAGAACGGAAATGTTAAAGATACTGCCCACCGCGCTGGGTGCAAACTGGAATTCGTTTTTCGACGCGTATTCGGTCAAAAGCAAGGTTTCGCCTTGGTAATATTCGTAAGTGTATTCCGCGCCCTCTTTATTCGACTTGGTAAGCGTTTCGTAGGCGTTACCCACAAGCACTTTCACCGTGGATTTTACCGTAACGCTCGTAAGCGCGGTGATATCGCCCGTGTCAAAGTCTAACGCCTCGGCAACGGGCAACACCTTAAACGCGTTATCGTCACCAACCATATAGTATTCGTCCATATTATTCTTAAAGAACACCGCTTCGCTTGCTTTCGAATTTTTGTCGTTGGACGCCTCATCAAGCTGGTCTTGATATGCTACGAGGAATGCGGGTTTGTTAAAGGTATCAATCGCGTCGAGTACGATTTCTTCCGCGTTTACCGTGATGGTAAGCGTTTTGCTCTTTTCGCCGTATTCGCTGGTATACACGATTTTCAGCTGTTTATTGCCCGCGCTTTCGGTGATTTTGGAAAGATTCGAAGTAATGTCTTCGTTTTCGAGGTAAATTTTTACGTCGGTGAGCGCAACCGTTTTCGTTTCGTCGTCCGAGAACGTCGCCTTCATAACAAGCCCCGATAAATCTACCGTGTCGCCGATTTCGTAACTGAGCGTTACGTTGGACGCGTCAACCGTAAAGTTGGTCAGTTCGTAGTCACCCTTTAAGCCTTTACAACCCGTAGCCACCGTCGCAAACGACGCGCCGAGAAGTAGAGAGGCAAAAAGAATTTTCGTTTTCTTTTTCATAGTCTTTTTCTCCTATAAAATAATTTTTAATGTATCTGCAAAGCGTTCCAGCTTTTACATTCAACTTTTTCTCGCAACGATACGCACGGTATCTCTGGCGTTGATATTGCCTTTCGATTCCTTTATCGTTACGTTCACCGTTATGGCTTTTAAGAACACCACTTCTTCCGTTTCGGAAATGAACACGGCGTTTTCGTTATCAAAGGTATAACTTAACGTTTCTCTCGACGCGTCGTCGGGGGTGAGTAAGTACACGATTTTTATGCGGTTGGGATTGTTTGCAAGGCTGTCCGCCTCTTTCGTATAACCGCCCTCGTCCGCGCTTGCGATAAAGTAGAACCAGTACCATTTATCGCCCGTGTTTTTGTCCGTAAGTTCTTTTACCTCTTGGTTACCGCTATGCGTAACGCCCGTGATTTCCACAGCTTCAACGTACGCACCGCCCTCGGGTACGGTTGCGGGAATACCAAACAACTGCACCGCGACGATGGAAGCAAGGTAGATAATGAAAATTGCTATAATAACTGTTTTTTTCATACCCTACTTCTCCTTATAGTACACGCGAATTTTCAAAAAGTAAGTGAAAATTCTAAACGACGCCAAAGCAATGGATACGATAAACGCTTTTATCCAAACTTTGTTTATCCCCTCGCCCATCAGCAAGAAAATGCAAAGCGCGAACGCAAACGAAAGGAAAAACGCCAAAATCGTCGATTTGTTTTCGTTGGGGTTGTTGGACTGTTCGGAAAAGGTCGCGTACTGTTCATATTGCGGGTTCATTAAATCCAACTCCCCGCTCCAAAACAGGTGTGCGATATATGCGAAATACGCCGTTCCGCCAAACAACCATAAATTCACCGAGCCGACTTGGTAATACTGCGCGTATACTATCGTCGTTATGATAACGCCAACCAAGCCCATTACCATATTCACGGTGAGTTTAGAAAAGAGCAACCGCGCGCCGTGAGCGGAGGGCTGTACCTTATTCATTCTCCCCGCAAAACCTTCTTTGGAATACGCGCTGGATAAGCGGATATTCGCCGAAAGCATAAACAGCATTACGATAAGAAAGTTAAACGCAACCGTCATTTGCACGCCCGTCAAGTCCTTTTTCATTGCGCCGTACAAGCCGTTTAATACGGCGATTGCAAGTGGCATAAGCACGACGAGCTGGGTGATAAGCGATACGAGCGTATTGTCTCGGAGCGCCACCATCCATTCCTTTTTCACTGCCGAAAGGAATACGGGGGATTTGACGTTCTTTTTCTCTTTGATTTTCATTTTCTTCTTGAACTCAAAGGGTTTGGACGCCATTTTGTAGAACAACGGTTTTGCAAGCAATAAGCAAAGTCCAAGCAAAAGCGCCATTCCCAAGATAAGCCCTGCAAAAATTGGTAAGGTCGAGGAGGTAAAGAGCTTGGGCGCGGTGGTATACACCTTGTTTACCTCTATTTTATAGTACGGGTCGCCGATTAAAAGCGTCGTCAGCCAAGCTATCGGCGGGAACGCTTTGGCAACGTTGTCCGTGAGTTTGTTGATTGCTTTGGTGGGAATACCCGTTTTTAAGAAGTTGATTTCTGCAGGCAACGCGCGTAAGAGTAAGAGTACCAACCAAAAAATTACCGCGTAGATTGCAAGCGAAAGCAGGTATTGCACTAATTTATATTTACGGATAAACTGGAACACGAACAGCGCGGGCATTGAAATAAGCGCCGAGATTAAAACGGGCAAAACCGCTACGAATAAAAACAGCACGATTACCCAAAAGAAATAGATAATCGGATAGCCAAGCGCTAAGCCGTAACCGCAAAAGAGCGGAATTAAGAACATAAAGTTCTTTTTCAGCTCGTACACGTAGTACACCAAAAGCTTGGATAAAAATACCATCGTGGGTTTCGCGGGGAAGGTTAAAAGCACCAAATTATCCCGCGATAAGTACAACGATTGCACCAAGCCTATCGTGGTAAAGATAACGGATAGTCCCATCATTACGGCGACTACCGTCGTCAGCACGTTTGCGGGAATTTTACCCGTGAACGAGTCGAACACGTTCAAAAACTGTGCCAAAAAGCAGAGCAAGTAGCAAACGCCCGAAATAATTACAAATTCGAGGATAAAGAATATCACCCGAAAAAGCGTTTGCTTAAAGCTACGCAAATACGCTACGTCCATTTTTTCCTTTAACTGCATTATCGTTAGCGTTTTCAAATTCGCCAACGCGCGTTTTAAGGAAAACACGTCTTTTTTCTTGGTCTTTTCCGTCATAGTTACGCCTCTGCCCCCTCGGTTACGGGTTTCGCGGTATCTTTAATCGGGTCGGAATCCACGTCGGTATTTTCTATCATATCCATATAGAAGTTTTCGAGCTGTAAACCCTTTTCTTCTAATTGCTTAACGCTCATTTCGCAAAGGATATGCCCTTTTTTGATAATGGCGATTCTGTCGCAAATTCTTTCCACGACGTCGATAATGTGGCTGGAAAAGAATACGATATTCCCCTCTTTCGCGTGCTTTTTCATAGCCTCTTTGACTTGGAAGATACTTTCGGGGTCTAAGCCAGTAAGCGGTTCGTCCAAAATCCAAAGCCGAGGGTTATGCACGAGCGCGGACATAATGGTTATTTTTTGTTTCATACCGTGCGAATACGTTTTTATCGGGTTATCGAACGAGCCTTGCAGGCGGAATCTTTCGACGTATTCCTCTATTCTCGCCGTTCTGTCCTCTTTGCTAACGTTATATAAATCGGCGATATAATTGACGTATTCTCTGCCCGTCAAATTTTCGTACAACGCGTAATGGTCGGGAACGAAACCCGTTTGCAGTTTCGCGCCGACGGGTTGTTTTTCCACGTCGTAACCGCAAACCTCGATACTGCCCGAGGATATGCCCTGTATACCTACGATACTCTTGATTATCGTACTTTTCCCCGCACCGTTCGGACCGAGGAAACCGAATATTTGACCGCCCTCGATTTCGAGGTTGGCGTTATGTACCGCGTATACGTCGCTCGACGCGTACTGTTTAGAGAAATTTCTTAAAATGAGTTTGTTAATTCCGTCCATATTCAAAGGCTCCGCTATATTTCTTCCTGCCAAGCTTACTTCCAAAGCAAGTCTGTCTACTTTTATTTTTTTGTTTCTGCGATAAATATCCACGTACAAATCCTCGACGCTGAACGCGAGTTCGTACAAGAACCACATTGCAAACGATAACACCACGTAAACGAGGAAATACAACGATTGATAGATAGGATATATCGTCATCGTAATATTTTCTTTGGGGGTAAACACCCAAGTAAATTTACGCAAATCCTCCGCCCATTTACCCAGCTTTGACGCGATAAAGTCGCTGTTGATAAAGAAGAAATCCACGCCGTCGTCGTAGTTGGTGAGCCAAGCGTTCATAAACAGCACCAGTGCGTAGTAGAACGCAAAGCCTATCAAGGAATAGGTGAAAAGTTTCATCTTCGGGCGTTCGTACATCTTTAACCCTATTATGACTATCGGCATAAAGAACGCACAATAGTGGTTTATCCAAAACCGCACGCTTTCCGTTTCAAAACAATAAGAATCGATATTCGGAAGCGCCATTGCCAAGAACGCGCCTAACACGTTGATAAACAGCGTGAAATAAAACACCTTATTAAGCTTAAACATCAAGCAAAGCGGAATGATATACATTGCCGTATTGCAAAGGTGTAACGGCCAACTGGTCGGGTCGATAAAGCTTTCGTAGGACAAATAATAGCTGTACGTTGTCATCGTCGCGATACTCATATACAGCAAAGCAAAGCGTTTACGCTGATAATCGTATTTTTGCAACAGCCCGATAATGATTGCCATTACGCCGAACACCCCGTAAAGCATAAGACGGTGATGCACCGAAAAATCTTTTATGGAAACGGATTTAGGTCCTGCCCCGTAAATAACCTGTAATGTGAACACGGGAATAGACACCGCTATCATAGCAAGTAAAATCGCCAAACCTTTGATAAGGCGTTTTACGCAAAAACGCGTTTTGTATTCCGTCAACCAAACGGCAAAGCACATACAAAGCGCGATACCCGTTTCTATTGCGAAGAACACGCCTTGCAAGGTTACGCCGTTTTGCAATGCCTCCGCCCCGCCCATCGCTTGAATTTGTATATTTACCGTGCATAAATTCACGAGATATACCGCGGTTGCGAAGAATTTCACGAGCGGGGTAATGACCCCGACGCGCGTTTTGAAAAACGGATATAATACGAGCAGGGTGTACGACGCGAAGGTAAACCAAATCGCAAACACCGAAAACAGCGTCAAAGCCTGTCCGTTTTTACCGAACGGCGAATGGATATTCAAGCCGTAGGTATCGCGCAAAACGATTTGCCCGCCCATATACCGTAACGCAAAAATAACGGCAAAAAGCAAAGCGACGCCCTTTAATATCCACGCCTTTTTGCCTTCGTCCGCTTTTATAAATTTATTCGCCAAAAAATATGCTACCGAGAACAATACCGCCGTTCCCGAGGCTAATAAATAATATGTAACCATAAAACTTTTATTTTCCTATTCAAATCGTATCTTTTGTCTATACCGTTTTTATTTTACCAAAAATGCGGTAAACTGTCAAGCGTTTGGATAATTTTTTCGCGTACGCGCGCATTATGCGTACGCGAGAAGTAAACCGATGCATTACGCTCTTGTTTATTAAACAACCTACGACCTTGAATTACTCAGTTTTTTTGTTTTTTTCTGAAATATTTTTTATTTTCCCGCCCTTGACTTTCCGTGTCCTTTCGTGGTATAATAATTTTAAGAAATTTTTACCGTTTTTTTAACGGAAAGGGGTTTATTATGATAAATAAATTTTGCAAAAAGCCCTTATGGGAATGCTCGCAAACGCTTGCGTTGGTAGCAGGCGGGGTTAAAAAAGCCGATTTGGTGATTACAGGCGCAAAGCTCGTCAACGTATGCACGCGCGAAATTATAGAAAATACGGACGTCGCCGTCGCGGAAGGCAGAATTGCCTGTGTGGGTAATTGCAAGCATTGTATCGGCGAAAATACGCTGGTTATTCAGGCGAACGGAAAATACCTCGCTCCTGCGTTTATGGACGGGCATATCCACGTCGAATCCTCTATGCTCTCCGTCGGCGAATACGCAAAAGCCGTCGTTCCGCGCGGTACGAGCGGTATTTTTATGGACCCCCACGAGATTTGCAACGTCTTGGGTTTAGACGGTGTGAAATATATGTTAGAGGACGCAAAACGCACCCCGTTAAAAGCAATGCTCACCACCCCCTCCTGCGTTCCCGCCGTACCCGGTTTTGAGGACACGGGTGCGAGTATCGGTGCGAAAGAGGTCGCTGAAACGATGACTTGGGACGAATGTGTGGGTTTGGGCGAAATGATGAATTTCCCCGGGATTTTGTACGCCGACCCGCAAACGCACGCAATCGTGGGCGAAACGCTTAAAGCGGGAAAAATCGCGACGGGGCATTATTCCTTACCCGAAACGGAAAACGGTTTGAACGCCTATATTTCGTCGGGCGTTCGGTGCTGTCACGAATCCACGCGCGCCGAGGACGCTTTGGCGAAAATGCGTATGGGTATGTACGCAATGCTCAGGGAAGGTTCGGCTTGGCACGATTTGAAAGAGGTTGCAAAAGCCATTACGCAAAAAGAAGTAGACTCGCGCTTTGCCTGTCTTATTTCGGACGATACGCACCCCGACACCTTGCAAACCAAGGGGCATTTGAATTATATTGTCAAACGCGCGATTGAGGAAGGTATCGACCCCATAGTCGCCATCCAAATGGTGACGATAAACGTCGCGCAATGCTTTCAGCTCGACCACGATTTCGGTAGCGTAACCCCCTCCAAATGCGCGGATATGCTTCTTATCGACGACTTACAAAACTGCAACGTAACCGAAGTGTTTATCGACGGAGCGTTGGTGGCGCAAAACGGGAAATTGTTAAATGCATTCGCACCGTACGAGTACCCCGAAAAAGCGAAAAACTCCGTACACCTTGCGCCGTTGTCCGTTTCGGATTTCCGCATCAGCGCCGAGGGCGAACAGGTAAAAATTCGCGCCATCGAAATTATCCCCGCACGCGTAGGTACTTTCGAACGCTTTGAAATAATGCCCGTCGTGAACGGCGAATTGCACGCGGACGCTAACCGCGACATTTTGAAAGTCGCGGTGTTTGAACGGCACAAGCAAACTGGTACGGTCGGATACGGGTTCGTCAAAGGTTTCGGGATTAAAAAAGGCGCGATGGCGCAAACGGTCGCGCACGACGCACACAACTTACTCGTCGTCGGCACGAACGACGAGGATATGGCGCTCGCCTCGAACACCTTAATTGCCTGCGGTGGCGGTATGGTCGCCGTAGCGGAGGGAAAGGTTTTAGGGCTTGTTCCCCTGCCGATTGCGGGGCTTATGAACGATAGTCCGTTAGAAGAAATGAGCGAAAAAGTGCAAGGATTAGAAAAGGCTTGGGCGGAAATCGGTTGCACGCTCCCCTCGCCGTTTATGACGATGGCACTTATCCCGCTCGCGTGTTTGCCTGAACTTCGGCTTACCAACCGCGGTCTTGTCGATTGCCGTACCTTCCAGTTCACCGATTTGATTGTAAAATAAAAAAATAACACCCGACCTACTTAAAATAGGTCGGGTGTTATTTTATCCTTTTATACTTTTTTGATATACGAACGACGGCGCTTGTGCTGAATATGGTCGAAATATTTCCATTGCGCTTGAATACTCGTATTGCTCTCTAAATTGAGGTTGGTTTCCATATACTCGACGTTTTCGTCGCTAAGCATATCTTGCAACGTCGTCATAATAAACGCGCTCAACCCAGAATTTCGGTATTTGGGCATAATCCCCACGAGCGCCAAATCGATAGTTTTGGGTTTTTTCACCGCTTTGAGTAAACGGAAGATACAACCGAGCGTAAGCCGTCCACCGCTCTTTTGCACCGCCTCGCCGATACCTGGTAACACCAAACCGAACGCCACCACTTCGTCGTTCTCGTCGCAAACCGCCATTATGTAGCGACGGTTTAAGATAAGCATAAACTGTGAAATCATTTGCTTTTGCATTTCGGGGGTATACGGAACGACGCCGTACAATTCCTTATAACATTCGTCGATACAGTTAAATATGCCTTTACCGTATTTTTTAATAAACGCGCGTTTGCCGAGTTTTTCGCCCGCGATATGCAAATTCCCACGTTTCATAGCCCGTTCCAAAAGCATTTGGAATCGCGGGTCTTCTTTTTTGATAGAAAATAAACGCTGTTCTACCCAGTCCACGTCCTTTACGTACCCGCACGCCTCGATAAGCTCGGCGTAATAGGGGTAGTTGTACTGTTCTTCAAAAGTAGATAAATATTCAAAACCCTCAATCAACAGTCCTTCGCGTTCCAAATCGCTGTATCCAAGCGGTCCGACGACCTCGTCCATACCTTGCGTTCTCGCCCAGTCCTCTACGGCTTGGAAAAGCGCTTGTGCGGTTTCGGGATTATTTTCGCAATCAAAACGGGTGAAACGCGTTTGTTTGGCGTTATGAATGTCGTTGTACTGTAACTGTACGATACCTTGAATCCTACCCACCGTCACGTCGTCGCGCTGAGCGAGATAGAAAACGGATTTGCAGGTTTTCGTATAAATATTTTTATTCGTGAACATCTTCATTTCGTCGCTATATAACGGCGGAACGAAATACGGATTGCCTTTGTATAAACGCAAGGGGTATTCCACGAACTCTTTTCTTTGTTTTTTGGTTTTTACTTCAACGATATGCAACATAGCTTTCTCCACGTTTTTATATACTGTCTTTTGATAAAGATTATTCTATTTTCGCGGTTTTTCAACAAAATTATTATAGCACTATTTTCGCTTATTGTCAAGCAAACGCAAAGTAAGTAAACAAAAAAAGGGCTCAACGCCCTTTCTTTCGTCCTTTTAGTTGTTTTCCGTTTGCCGTTCGGCTTTTTTCTTTTCGGTATACTCGCGCAGTTTAGACACAATCGGGAACACCACCCCGCCCACTAAATTACCGCAAAACGCAATGACGATATAGCCTACAATCCGCCAAGAAACTTCCCCGTAATAAAACAGATACAGCATATTCGCAACCGAATGGTCAAACCCACAAAACGCAAAGACAATAATCGGGAAAATAACCCCAAGCGTCGCGCTCATACCCTTTTGCGTGGCGTAACGACGGGATTTTACCGATATGGTAATTAAAATACCGCAAAGGATAGACGAACAAAACGCGCGGATTGCCCAATCGTCGAAAGCAAGCTTGCCCGCCACGATTTTTTCGCTTTGTACCGTTACGATTTCGGCTACGGGCGAGTAATACGCCAGCACCGCCACGAGCACAACGCCAAGCGCGTTTGCCACAAAGCATACGGGCAGTCGCCAACAGTTTTTTACGCCTAAGTTTGGAATTTCCGCAACCATACCTGTAAACAGTTTCATATTATACGTCACGATAGCAAAGATACCCAGCGAAAACAACGTTGCGCCGACCAACCGTCCAAGCTCACCAAGCCGAGCGTTTGCAATTAAAGACGATACTCCGCCGATACCTACCATTACCCCCGAACCGATTGAAAGCAACACGAACACAATTAGTTCTAATGCGGTCATTTTTTCAAACTTTTTCAATTTTATCTCTGACATAATTTTTATTCTTCCCCTGTGCGTAAGCATATGGCGTATCCTTTGCACACACCTTGAATATTGTACCACCGTAAAAGAAAAAAGGCAACGAAAAAACGCGCCTTTCTCTATTTTTATCAAATTTATTTTTTCTTTTGGTAATCGAACACCTCTTTGAATACTTTCGATTTAGAGGTTTTCATAATAAACCGAATGAGAAACAACGACTTTACAGGCATTAGTCTTGTGCTAAACCCCATTAGTTTTGCATCCCACCCCAAAACTGCGCGTTTGCGTTTACGCAAGATTTTCCGCGCGATTTTTTTTGCCATTTTCCCCGCTGGCATTGCCACCAAATCCAAAGCGCTGTTTTTGGTGTTTTCGTCACCGTCAAAAAGCCCCGTCGCCGTCGTTCCAGGGCAAATCAACCCGATATATTTTTTACCCTTTTCCTCTAATTGTAACGCCTCGGTGTAGCTTTTGAGTGCGGACTTACTCGCCGAATACGCGCCCGTACCGCAAACCGTACAAAGCGAGGCAGACGAGGCGATATTTACGATAGCGGGCTTGTCCTTTTTCGTTCCCGAAAGCAAGGACGAAAGCTGTTCTACCGCATAGACGACGGAAAAATAATTTACGTGCATAATACGCTCTATCGTTTGTGCAGGTGTGCAAACGAGCTTTTGAAAGGCGGGAAACGCGCCCGCGTTGTTCAAAAGCAAGCGCGGGGAAATCCCTTTGCTTATAAGGGTTTGTTTGAACGCTATCCAGTTTTCGCGCTGGCTCACGTCAAAGGGATAGTAAGTAAAATTTTCGCCCAGCTCGGCTTTTACCGCTTGTAATTTTTCTTCGTTTCTTGCAATCCCGATAACTTTCGCTCCGTATTTTCGCACGAAAAGTTTACAAAGTTCACAGCCGATACCCCCGCTCGCGCCTGTCAAAATTACCGTTTCGTTTTTCAACCAGTTCCGCATAGCCAACCTCCGTTTGATTTATTATAGCATATAAAAAATAATTTTTCAATTATCCAAGAATTATTTTGAAAAAAAGAACAAAAAATTGTTGACAAACAAAAAAGAAAAGTATATAATAAATATGCTTTTGGGGTTATGGCTCAGTTGGTAGAGCGCCTCGTTCGCAACGAGGAGGCCAGCGGTTCGAATCCGCTTAGCTCCACCAAAAAATAAGACGGCTTGTTGCCGTCTTATTTTTTTGCCAAGCGTGAGAACCGCTGTATTATCAGCGGTTCGCGCGAGCGTTGTCCGCAGTACAAGCTTTTATTTCTTAACGTAGTTTGACGGCAACGCAACGCCCTCGCCATAGGCGAGAATCCGCTAATCGTGAGAACCGCTGAATTATCAGCGGTTCGCGCGAGGAGCAAGAAATACAAAGCTTTATTTCTTCCATACGCTTGTCGAGCGACGACACTTTGGCGTTAGCCAAAATCCGCTTAGCCCCAAAAAAAAACACTTAAACCAAACGAATTCGATTTAAGTGTTTTTATTTTTGTTCAATTCCTTCCGTAAGCTCTTCAAATGTAATATCTAAAACTTTTAATATTTTCAAAATATTATACAACGACGGCTCTACCTTATCGCATTCCCACTCACTTACCCGTTGTTGTGTGGTGTTCAGCCGATTAGCAAACTCATTTTGGCTAATTTTGTTTAATCTGCGAAAGTATTTTAAGTTTTCCCCAAATGTTTTCATATAAACATTTTACACTAAACCCCGTGTTTTTATTTGACATACACTAAAATTAGTGTTATAATATTTGTATAATCTTATCAAAGGAGAAAAAAAATGACAGAAAAAATTATTAAGGATTCTTCAAACAAGTTTAGATTGGTATTTACGGATAATTACGTTGCGTACCAAGAAATGGTTAAAAAAGGAATTTTCAGCAAAGACTATGCGGTTGCGCGAGAAGCGAGAATCTCTTATAGAAACGTGGATTATTTTGAGTTCAACAAATCTCGTACAGGAACGGGCTTTTGCCAAGAACTCGAAGTTTCTATTCAATTAATCACTCCGCAACCAGAATTTAGGTCGCAAACTGTAAGTTTACTCTTTTCTGGCGTATTTATGGATTCTGAATTAAATCCTATTATTAAATTTGCAAACAGTAAAATTAAATAAAACCATTTTTCAAATAATCTCTAATTAAAAACGGAAAATTTATTATCTACTTTGAATTAGACTAAACTCACCTTATCAAAAAACACGCCTTTTCTGGCGTGTTTTTCATTATGCCTTGCTTTTAACTTTCATCAATCTTACAACCGACGCGCGCTCGTTTTCGTCAAGTTTATCCTTGATATACTTAATCGTTTCTTCGAGTTGCGGTATCATAACGTACTCCAACGCGTTCACTCGGCGTTTGTTGCGTTCGATTTCCTCGGCGAGCATTCGCACCGTTTTTTCCGTTTGGGCAAGCTCTACCATTTTCGGCAACAGCTCGGACGCTTTTTGCACCGAATAATCCGCCTCGCCCGTGATTTCCGAATACGCGTACGGAAGTCCGTCCGCGCGTTTTTCGCTTTTAAGGGTTACCTTAGGCACGTCTACGCCCATAACGCTTTCCGTCGTGCAATTTGCGCAAAGCGCTACCGACGGCATAGCAAACGCCGTTTCCGCTACGCTGGGCGGGGTGACGGACCGCGCGATTGCAAAGGTATGCAACACCTCGGAAAGTTCCCGTTCCACCGCCTCGCGCAAAGCTTTCGCCTCGCGCAAAATCACGGTAAAGCGACGAATCATTTCGTCCGATTTATCTTTTAATAATTTATGACCGCGTACCGCCGTGGAAAGCCTGCCTTTTAGCTTTTTTAGCTCCATACGCGTAGGATTGACGTTCAGCCGTGCCATTGTTTGCTCCTAATCTTCTTAAATTATTCTTCGTCCGACATATATTTTTCGATATATTCGGTACGGATACGCTTTAACTCGCTCTTGGGTAAAATTCGCAAAAGTTTCCAGCCCAAATTCAGCGTTTCCTCGATGGTTCTGTCCGTTTCAAAACCTTGATTGACGTATTCCTTTTCAAACGCCTCGGCAAATTTTGCGTACAGCTTATCCGTATCCGAAAGCGCCGCCTCGCCCAAAATAGCCGAAAGTTCTTTGCTCTCTTTACCCCTTGCGTACGCCGAGAACAGCTGGTTCATTGTGTCCGCGTGGTCCTCTCTCGTCTTGTTCTTGCCTATCCCCTTATCTTTCAAACGCGAAAGCGAGGGCAAGACGTCTACGGGCGGGTTAATACCGCGTTTATACAAATCGCGCGAAAGGATAATTTGCCCTTCGGTGATATAACCTGTGAGGTCAGGGATAGGGTGCGTTTTGTCGTCCTCGGGCATTGTCAAAATAGGAATTTGCGTTATCGAACCCTCTTTACCGCGAATACGCCCTGCGCGTTCGTACAAACTCGCTAAGTCCGTATATAAATAACCAGGATAACCGCGACGGCCGGGAACTTCACGGCGCGCCGACGAAACCTCTCTAAGCGCCTCGGCGTAGTTGGTGATGTCCGTCATAATCACGAGTACGTGCATACCCTTTTCAAACGCCAAATATTCGGCGCAGGTAAGCGCCATACGGGGCGTAGAAATACGCTCGACGGCGGGGTCGTTGGCTAAATTTGTAAACAATACCGTTCTTTCGATAGCGCCCGTGCGCTTGAAATCGTCTACGAAATACTGCGCCTCTTCAAAGGTGATACCGATAGCCGCAAACACGACGGCAAATTTACAGTCCCCGCTACGCACTTTCGCTTGTCTGGCGATTTGCGCGGCAAGCTCGGCGTGCGGTAAACCGCTCATAGAAAACACGGGCAATTTTTGTCCTCTTACGAGCGTGTTTAAGCCGTCGATTGCGGAAACACCCGTTTGGATAAACTCGTTGGGATAATCGCGCGCGGCGGGATTTATCGGTTCGCCGTTAATATCCATTTTCTTTTCGGGAATAATCGGTGCACCGTTGTCGCGCGGGTTGCCCATACCGTCGAATACCCGACCTAACATATCCTCAGACACGGCAAGCTGTTGGCTGTGTCCTAAAAACCGTGCTTTCGCACCAGAAATTTGCAAGCCTTGCGAGTTTTCGAAAAGCTGTACCACCGCTTTGTCGCGGTTGATTTCCAACACCTTACCGCGACGCAGTTCCCCGTTGGAATTGACGATATCTACGAGTTCGTTGTATTTAACGCCCTCGACGCCCTCCACGACCATCAAAGGACCAACGACTTCGCGAATGGTTTTGTATTCCTTAAACATTGTCGTTTCCTCCCTCCGCTACGGCTTTAAGTTCTTGGCGCATCGTGTTGAAAATCTCGTCGAACTCGGCAAGATTTTCCTCTTCGATATATTTGGCTCTGCCGATTTTCTCTTTGCAGGAACAAGCCAAAATTTCGTCCAAATCGGCGTACGCGGAAACCGCCTCGCCTGCCAAACGGTTAAATTCGTATACGAGTTTTAACATCAAAAACTGCTTTTGCATAGAAGTAAAGGTATCAACTTCGTGGAACGCGTTTTGGTGCAAATAGTCCTCGCGGATAATCTTCGCCGTTTCCATAGTCAGTCTGTCTTTCGACGACAGCGCGTCCATACCGACGAGGCGCACGATTTCGTCGAGTTCCGCTTCCTCTTGCAAAACCGTCATTACGAATTGACGGTATTTCAAAAACTCCGCCCCCACCGTTTCGTCGTACCAGTCTTTCATTTTATCCGCGTAAAGCGAATAGCTAATCAACCAGTCAATCGCGGGGAAATGGCGTTTGTAGGCAAGCGCCGAACTCAACCCCCAGAACACTTTTACAATTCTCAGCGTAGCTTGCGCAACAGGCTCGCTCAAATCCCCGCCCGGTGGCGATACTGCGCCGATTGCCGTTACCGAACCCGTTCTGTCTTGACTGCCGAGCAATTTCACAATCCCCGCGCGTTCGTAAAATTCCGCCAAACGCGAGGCAAGGTACGCAGGATACCCCTCGTCGCCGGGCATTTCTTCTAAACGACCGCTCATTTCGCGCAACGCCTCTGCCCATCGCGAAGTGGAATCCGCCATAATCGCTACGCTGTACCCCATATCGCGAAAATATTCGGCTATGGTAATCCCCGTATAAATAGACGCCTCGCGCGCCGCCACGGGCATATCCGAAGTGTTGGCAATCAACACGGTGCGTTTCATCAACGGCTCGCCGGTTTTCGGGTCTTTGAGTTCTGGGAATTCATTGAGAACGTCCGTCATTTCGTTTCCGCGTTCACCGCAACCCACGTATACGATAATATCCGCATCCGCCCACTTGGCAAGCTGGTGCTGAACCACCGTTTTCCCGCTACCGAACGGTCCGGGTACTGCCGCCACACCGCCTTTTGCAATCGGGAACAGCGTATCGATAACGCGTTGCCCCGTCACCATCGGCATATTCGGCGAAAGCTTTTGCTTATACGGTCTGCCCTTTCTAACCGGCCATTTGCGGAGCATACTCACGCACTTTTTGCCCGTTTGCGTATGAATTTCCGCTATTGCTTCTTCAATGGTGTACTCGCCTTCGGCAATAGACAGTACCTTACCCGCTGAACCTTGCGGAACGAGGATTCTATGCTCGACGATTTCCGTTTCGTTGACGATACCCAAAATATCGCCCTCTTCTACGCTATCCCCCGCTTTAACTTTGGGGATAAACTTCCATTTCTTTTCTCTATCCAAATTATTTACGGACACACCGCGGGAAATTCGGTCGCCGTATTTGAAATACAGCGCGGTCAACGGGCGTTGAATCCCGTCGAAAATACCCGTAATTAACCCCGGCGCAAGCTCCGCCGAAAGCGGTTCGCCCGTGGAATATACCTCTTCACCCGGTCCTAAGCCCGAGGTTTCCTCGTATACCTGAATAGAAGCTTTGTCGCCTCTCAGTTCGATTATTTCCCCGATAAGACCTTTATCCGAAACGCGCACGACGTCGTATAATTTGGCGTCTGCCATTCCTTCCGCAATAATCAGCGGTCCTGAAATTTTAACCGTTTTTCCTGCCATCGTTTTGTCCTCGTTACTCTTTATTAAATAATATATCCACGCCGAGCGCGCGTTCCATCGCGTTTTTTAATACTTCCACACCGTAGCCCTGACTGCCTTGCGCAGAGGGAATACTCACCACGACGGGATAGGGTTCTTCGTCGAACCGTTTCAAAAATTCCGTCAAGGGTTTTGCTAAATCCTCCGTGATAAAAATGACTTGGTAGTCTTTGGCGATTTTGCGCAAGGTATCCCTTGCCTTTTTTTCGTCCTCGGCGGGAAAGGTAGCAACCCCTACCGCCTTAAATACCGTTATTCCGTCGCCGTTGCCGATTATAGCCGTTTTTCCCGTCATCTTTTATAGCCTCCGTAAACCGTTATAACGCGCGTAAACGCCCGATAATTTCTTTTTCTTTTAACCCCGCCAAAAGACAGGCGAACACAATACGGACATTCGCATTTTCCGCTTTGCGACGGTAAATATAATATAAAAACGGTTCGCTTTTTCTAAGCTCGTATTTGCGTTTGGCAAAGTATTCCGTTTCAAAACCGTCCAGCATTTTTTCCGCTTGGGTGAACGGCAGACCCTTCTCTATCGCAAAAAGGCAAAGCTTGACAAATTCCGCGTAATGCGTTTTGGTAAAATGAGCTTTGGCTTTTTCTATGTCTAACAGCGTTTCTAAATCGGACGGCGACAAAGTCCCACCCGATAAATATTTATCCTTGGCAAGCGCGATATCGCCCGTGCGGTAAGTGATTAAAATATTCAGCATATCCACCTTTTGCACAAGCATTTTTTTAAGGTTGCGTTTGCCTTTCGCTACGGAAAACAGGTGCGCGTACAACGCTTTTTCAAAAATTTCGCCTACTTTTGCGCCCGAGGGGTTTTCCTCTAATAACGCCGTCGCCTTCTCGCAAGCCGTTTTCAAATACGGTGTATCCGCTAACGCGGAAAAATCCCCGCCGTTTACGCACGCGGAAAGCGTTTCTATCTCTATTAAACCCGCGCCCGTCAGCATTTTTTCGGGGTTTTCACCTAAAAAGTTCGCCTTGATAAGCGCCTTGGCGTTGTGGAAATCACGGGGCGAAAGCAAATACGATTTTTCGCTTTGCGAGGGCGCGTATTCTTTGATAAACGCGTCCGTTTCGCGTTCATGGACTGTAAGCAATTTCTCGTATTCGTATACGGACGCCGTCGTTTCCGCGCCACCGCCGAAACCATTGTCGAGCAAAAGACGAAACGCCTCCTCCGCCGTGACTTCACAAAGACGGAGCAGTTTGTCTTTTAACAAATATTTTTCCCGTACGGCTATTACGCCACTCGTATAAGCGGTATCTAAATACGCCATTTCCTTTCCCTTTTTACTTGAATAATTTCTTTGCTAAATCCGCTTGGTACGCCTCTCTATCGCTTGCTAACAACGCCTTATAAGAAAGGTCTTTATCCGATACCTTTCCCACGAGTTTCATACCGCCGTCTAACGCCAAACGGCTTTTTG
The DNA here is from genome assembly GCA_045537295.1 of Candidatus Scatosoma sp. Taxonomy (GTDB): domain Bacteria; phylum Bacillota; class Clostridia; order Christensenellales; family Borkfalkiaceae; genus Scatosoma. Next base: position 25,283 of record JAZSPG010000090.1, read on the forward strand.
AAACCTTGATATTCCGTGCTTTGATAACGGGCAAAATAGATACCTCGTCCGCGTATTTGAAATTCTCCGCAAAGAACAGCTCGTCGCCGTCCTCCGCGTATTTTTCAAGCAATATACCCGCAAGCTTTACCGCGTCTTCTTTCGGCAAAGCCACTAAACTATCCAACGCGAGTTTGTATACCAAATCCACCGCCTTGCGTTTTTCGCCAAGGTGGATTTTTGCGCTTTCCAAGCGCGCGTCCGACGCTCTTTTTTCTAAAATACTTTCCGCCTTTTCCGCTGTTTGCTGTTCCGTTTCCCGTCGTCCTTTTTCCGCGGAAATAGACGCGTCGGCAAGGCGTTGCGTAGCTTTTTCTTGTGCGTCCGCTACGACCATATCCGCCTCTGCGCGCGCGTCGGAAAGTATTTTCTCAACGATTGCTTCCGTACTCATACGCTAAGCTTTACGCCACCAACGGCATAGGCGTAGACGCAAGCGACGCCGTGATTGCCGAGCCTACGCCCCCTGCGAGCATAATGGAAATAATCAAACCCAAAATCGCGTAGAACTCAATCATACCAGGGTAAACGATTAATTTACCCGACAAGCTTTCCTGTTTTCCAACTGCGTAGATACAGTTCCCCGCAGACTTGCCTTGGAAGTATGCGGATACCAAACCCGAAAACGCCATAGGAATTACCGCGCCGACCATCGCCCAACCAAGTTCCGTACTCATCGCCGTATTCAACGAACCCGAGGCGATAATCCCGATAATAAAGCCGTAAATACCCTGCGTTGCGGGAAGCAACACGAGGACCATAACTTTACCGAACTTTTTGGGGTCTTCGCCCAAAACGCCCGCCGCCGCGGTGCTCGTCTTAAAAAGACCGATACAAGAACCGATACCGCAAAGCAGTACGCAAACCGCAATGCCTATCAATGCAATAGTGTAACCCATAATAAAAATCCTCCGATTTTTGTTTTTTGCTTTTATTTTTAACGGATTTCTCCGTTTTTACCGTTTTATTATTTTGCGTTTCGCAAGTAAATATATTCCTGTTTTCGACCGAACGGCTTAAACAGCTCGCCCTCGCCCTCGAAAAATCTGCCATAGAACTCGACGTATTGCAAACGCGCGTCGTGGATATACGCGCCGAGTAGGTTCATTACCAAGTTAAAGGCGTTACCCACGATTAACAGCACCGCACCGAGCGCTACCAAGCCGATATTTCCGCTTAAAATAAACTGCGCGCTGTACGTAGCGATAATTTGCGCGATTACCGCACCCGAAAGCATTAAACCGTACAATCTGGCGTAGCTTAAAATATCCGAGGCGTAATTGATGACGCCGTACGCCGTACCAAAACCTTTGGTGAATTTACCGAAAAACTTTTCCTTTCTGCCCGCCGTTAAAATGGCAAGAAGTAAGCTCACCCCCGCGGTAATTCCGCCGACCGTTCCTAAAATCGAAATATTCGCCTCTTCGACGAAACCTACAATCGCCAACGCTACGCCCACCGAAAAGAGCGCCCAAAGCACCCCGTCGCAAATACCGTCCACGATATTGCCCCTGCGCCATTCCTGCCAAGCTCGGCAAAGATAGCCGACGAACAGCTGGAAAATTCCAAGTTCCATACTGATAATCAAAACGCTGGGTACGGAAATCCCCGCAAGCGACCACATATCCGTTTGCGGATTCGGCATTACCGTTTTTGGCAAAATGACAAACCCGAACAGCGAATTAAAAAGCACGCCCCACAAAACAGCGAAAATACCGCCGATAGCAAACGCGCCCGCAAGCCTTGAAAGCCCCGTCGGACGTTTTAAGCCTTTCCACCAAAGATAGCCACCGCCCAAAAACATCAACAAGCCGTACCCCGCGTCGCCGATAATAAAGCCCATAAACAAACTGTAAAAGAACGCCATAATCGCGTTGGGGTCGAACTCACGGTAATTCGGTGCGGAATAAGTGTTGGTTATCCCCTCGAAATTTTCCACCACGGCGTTGTTTTTTAACAGCGTAGGCGGGTTATCTTCCTTGCTCGGCGTTAAAAATTCGCACCAAATCGCCTCGCTAACACCGTTTAGCGTTTGCGTCACCGTCTCCTGCGCCTCAGCAGGCACGAATGCCTGCAATAAAAAGGTCTTTTCCGTTGCGCGCAATTTCTCGTTGGTTTCGGCTTTTTCCACCTCGAACGCAAGATAGTCGCAATATATCTTCAAACCCCTTACTTTCTCTTTCAACGCATACACGGTAGCCCCGTTTTGCCGTATTTCTTCCAAACAAGCCTTTTCGCGTTCCATAAGTTCCGCGTAAATTTCCGCGCCTGTTTTCTCGTTTGCATAACCTTGTTCCAAAAATGCGAACGCCGATAAAATGCCGTCCGTTTCCGCCGATACGCTCTTATGCGCCACGACCAAGCACAAAGCGTTATCCTCGTCTTTTGCAAGTATTTGCACGGCGCAAAGCTTTATTTCTTCCAAGGCTTTTAAGGCGGGCTCTACCGCATTGAGCGCGACCGTACCCAAGCGCACGCGCGTTTTTGCCGTGTCGGTAAAGTCATCAAACGGTCGGGTTACGCAAGCGTAAATTTTCGCGAGCTCTAATTCGCGTTTGACTTTGGCAAGTTCGGCTTTTAAGGCATTCTTTTTATCGGTGAGCGCGTTGATTTGCGCAATCAAACACTCGTATTCCGCCCGCTTGTTTTCTTGGGATATAAACTCGCCGTAATCCACTTCAAAGCCGTCTTTTAACACACCCGATTTTTCACCGAGTTCGCGTTCGTAGTTTTCTATTTCATAACAAAGAGCCGAAAGCGCGACCTGCGCCGTGGCAAGTCGGGTTTTCAGCTCCTCCGCGTCTATTTTTATAGGTAAAGTATTTTCCGTAACGGCGTGAAAAGTCACCTCAACGGCGCCACTGCGCTGTAAGGCGTTAAAAATCGCGTTTTTGTCAAGTCGGAAAGGGCCAAGCGGTCTTAGGAAGACAACAATGGGCACCAACTCCTTGGCTCACAGAACGACATGGCTACGATCCGACTT
>JAZSPG010000074.1:0-12773 GCA_045537295.1 Candidatus Scatosoma sp.
CCCCCGCCATTGCGCTTAAAATTTGGTGTAACGATTGAAATGTTTTATGTTCTTCCCCCGCGGGCAAGATAAAAATTTCTTCTCTCTTAAAATGCTTATCGAAAAAATCTTCATATAAACCAAAAACAGTGCTATCCGTTACCGCGAAATTTCTTTGACCTTGCAAAAGCGCGGGCAAGCGCAAGTCCAACACTTCCTCGCCGATATAAATTTCCCCCTGCATCGTTGTCGTTTTTAAGCTAATTTGCGTCATTGTCCTTTCTCCGTTTACGGCAACAAACGATACCGCTCTTTCACCTCGTCCATCGTATCCCCGCCAAGCCGTTTTGCGATACTGTCCGCCAAGACCTGCGCCACGACCGCCTCCGCGATAATTTCTAACGCGAAAATAGCGCAAACGTCGCTACGCTCGGATGCGGAAACGGCGTCTTGTTTGGTGGCTATATCCACCGTTTTCAAGCCTCGCATCAAAGTAGGAATAGGTTTCATTGCCACGGAAAGCACGATTTCCTCGCCGTTGGTCATTCCGCCTTCAATCCCGCCTGCGTTGTTCGTTTTTCTATAATAGCCCTTGCCGTCTTCGTGATAAATCTCGTCGTGGATTTCTCTACCGCTTTTTTCACCGACCGCAAACCCCGCGCCGATTTCCACGCCCTTTACCGCCTGTATACTCATCAAGCCTTGGGCGAGCTGGGCGTCGAGTTTTTCAGCGTAAGTCATCATACTGCCAAACCCGCTTTTCATTCCTTTCACGCGGATTTCGACAACGCCACCCGCCGTATCGCCGTCCTTTTTAAGTTGCGTTATCTTTTCCTCGGCAAGCTTTGCGCTTTGGCTATCCAGCATACCCGTCGCGCTTTGTTTTGCGTTCTTTAACTCGTTGAACGCATACCTGCCCCCGTCCTTTATCCCGCAAATCTCTTTGACATACCCGCCGATTTGAATACCCAGCGCGGAAAGATACTGCTTATATACCCCGCCTGACGCAACGCGGATTGCCGTTTCGCGCGCAGATGCGCGTTCTAAGATATTTCTAGCGTCGTTTTGTGCAAACTTCAAAACACCCGTCAAGTCCGCGTGACCGGGGCGTACCTTGGTAAGCGATTTTGCTTGCATAACGCTTTCGTCGCAATCCCCGTCCGACATACAGTTTTCCCAGTTTTGATAGTCCTTGTTATAAATACAAAGGGTGAGCGGACTGCCAAGCGTTTGCCTATTCCTTACGCCCGTCAAAATTTCCACGCGGTCGCGTTCGATTTTTTGCCTACCGCCACGACCGTAACCGCTTTGGCGCAACGCAAGTTCCGCGTTTATTTTTTCTATATCTATTTCCAAATGCGCAGGCAAGCCCTCGATAATAGCCACGAGCGCTTTGCCGTGCGATTCTCCTGCCGTCGTCAATTTCATAAGCGTTTACTCTCCTGCCGTAAATATATACTCGCCGTTTTGAAAATCTACCGTCACCCGTTTGCCGTTCTGCACGCGACCAAGTAAAATTTCTTCGGACAGTCTATCCTCAACTCGCCGTCTGATTACGCGTTTTAACGGTCTTGCCCCGTATTGCGCGTCGTAGCCCTCTTGTACCAACGCCGAAAGCGCATTGCCCGTAACGCTAAGCGTTATACCGCGTTGTTGGCTCAACCGCTTTGCAAGCGAACGGATAAGCTTATCCGCGATTTGCTGACAATCGCCTTCCGTCAAGCGATGGAATACGATAATATCGTCTAAACGGTTCAAAAATTCAGGACGGAATTTTTCCTTCAAGGCTTTGGTGATATTCTCTTTCATCCCCTCGTACTGTTTCTCGTCCGCGCCGTTATGCTCGCCCCTGCCCTCGTCGCCGAAACCGTACAAACCCGTTTTTTGCGATTCGGTAACCGACGCGCCGACGTTGGAAGTCAGAATAATGACCGCATTCTTGAAACTCACCGTTCTGCCCTTGCTGTCCGTCAATCTGCCGTCGTCTAAAATTTGCAAAAGCAAGTTAAAAACGTCGGGGTGCGCCTTTTCAATCTCGTCGAACAAAATTACGCAATAGGGCTTTGTGCGTACCTTGTCGGTAAGCTGTCCCGTTTGCATATCCTCATACCCGACGTACCCCGGAGGCGCGCCGATAATCTTAGATATGGACTGTTTTTCCATATATTCGCTCATATCCAAGCGAATCATTTGTTCTTCCGAACCGAACATAGCCTCAGCCAACGCTTTGCAAAGGTCGGTTTTTCCCACGCCCGTAGGACCGACGAAAATAAACGAGCCTATCGGTCGGTTAGGGTCTTTCAACCCCGCTCTTGCACGGCGGATAGCTTTTGCCACCGCAGTTACCGCCTCGTTTTGACCGATAATGCGCGCGTGCAAATCCTGTTCTAAGCGCATTAGCTTTTCGCCCTCTTCCTGCGTGATTTTCATAAGCGGAATTTTCATTCTCGCGCTGACAATCGCCGCCACCTGTTCTCTGCCGATAGCACTTCTGCCGTCGGGTAAAATTTGCGGGGCTTGCGCTTTTTTAAGTGCGGTTATCTTTTCCTGTGCCTCGCGTTTTCTCTCAAACGCCGAAGTCGCCAACGCGTATTCTCCGCGACGCTCACGCAGTAAGCGTTCCGTTTCGCAGTCCGCCACTTCTTTTTCAAGTTCTTTAAGCTCCGCTCCGCCGTCCTCTAAAATACGGACGCGTGCCGACGCCTCGTCGATTAAATCAATCGCTTTATCGGGTAAAAATCTATCCGTTATATATCGCGAGGAAAGCGTTACCGCCGTTTCTATCGCCTCGTCCGTAATCACGATACCGTGGTGCTGTTCGTATTTCGCGCGCAAGCCTTTCAAAATGGCTATGGTGTCCTTTTGTGACGGTTCGTCCACCTGCACGGGTGTAAAACGGCGTTCTAAGGCACTGTCTTTTTCGTTATATTTACGGTATTCTTCAATCGTCGTCGCGCCGATTACCTGCAAATCTCCGCGGGCAAGCATAGGTTTTAAGATATTCGCGGCGTCCATACCGTTATCCGCGGACGGACCCGCGCCGACTATCGTATGAATTTCGTCAATATACAACACGCTATCGCCGTCTTGCATTACCGCGTCCATCATATCCTTTAACCGTTCTTCAAAATCCCCGCGATACCGCGCGCCTGCCAGCATTCCGGGCAAATCCACCGAAAACACCGTTTTGTTGTACAACTGTTCGGGTACTTCGCCCGCAACTATCATTTGCGACAAACCCTCGATTATCGCGCTTTTGCCCACGCCCGGTTCGCCGATTAAAACGGGATTGTTTTTCAAACGGCGGGAAAGTACCTGCACGACCTTTTCAATTTCCTTTTTTCTACCGATAACGGGGTCTATTTTCCCACGTCGAGCGCGTTCGGTCATATCGATACCGTAAGCCGATAATTTTTCCATCGCGGGACTTTTCCGCGTTTTCATACGCTCCATTGCGTTGCCCTTTTCCAAGGTCGAAGAAACTTCCTTTTTCGCGCTTTCCGCGCCCGTTTTTTGCGTTTGCTCGGTATATTCGCCCATACAATCGAGCGTAGAATCTTCGTTTATCCGTTCGCCCGCGCGTTTTTTACGCGCGAGTTCTTGCATTGCCGACAGCGTTTTTTGCTTAATTAAGCTAATATTTGCCAGCGTTTTCAAGATACGGACGGCAAAACAATCCTCGATATCCAAAATCGCGTATAACATATGCACCGTACCTGCGGGCAAATCGCTGTCCTCGGCAAGCAACACCGCCGTATCGTACATTTGTTGCGTTCTGCGCGTCAAGCCGTCGTATTTAGAGTCCTTGTTCAAAATCTTAAAGAACAACGGTTCGTACTGCGCTTTGGTTACACCGCACGCCGTCAAAACCTCGAAGGCAGAACACTCAGGCAGGCTTAAAAACGCGTAGATAAAATGCTCGCTACCCACGTACCGCGCCTGTTTTTCGACGGTAATTTCGTTCGCGATACGCAATGCTTTTCTAAAATTGTCCGAGGCTCTGTGTAAAGGATACATAGTCTTTTTCCTTTTTCCGTTATTTTTTAATCCACCCGCGAAACGAGTTCAGGTAATACCTTATGCGCGATTTCCGCGCGTATTAAATCGCATTCCTCCTCGCTCTTGCCCTGCAAACCGTTTTCCAAACGGAAAGAGGCGGGACGCATATTTGCCATAAAATCGTTGAACGCCTGTATATCCCGCGCCTTGAAAAAATCCAACGCGATACCAAGCTTAATTTTTACCATACTGCCCGTAAGCTCTTTCAAGCTCAACACTGCGCAATTCGTAAGCGTACCGTACGCACGCAGGCAAGCGTCGCGTAAAGGTATTTTTTTCTCGCTTAACATTCGCTCTCTCGCTCGAAGTTCCAAATCGCAAAGCGTCATCGTCATTCGTATCGTCTTATCCAAAATCTCCCGTTCGGATAAACCAAGCGTGCGTTCGTTACTCACTTGATAATTATATCCTTCCGCCGAAGTACCTTCGCCAAATACGCCACGAACGGTTAATCCGCCCGCTTTGAGTTTAGGCAAGAACGCCTCTAATTCCTTACTCCACGCAAGCCCAGGCAAGAACATCATCACCGACGCGCGCATTCCCGTACCCAAATTACTCGGACAGGCGGTTAAATACCCCAACCGCTCGTCGTACGCAAAGGCGAGCGCGCTACCCAGCGTTTCGTCCACTCCGCTAATTTGCTCGTACGCTTTGTATAAATCAAAACCCTTGTAAATGTATTGCTCGCGTAAATGGTCTTCCTCGTTCACCATAACGGACATAGACCTATCCGTTGAAATGAACGCCGAACCCAGTCCCTTTCTTTTGATGAGCGCGGGGGAAATTAAATGCTGTTCCTGTAACAGCGTCGCTTCCTCGGCGCTTAAAGTCGCCATATCGTTTTTTTGGAAATTGTCCAGCTTTTGCAGTTCGTTTCCTACCAAATAAACGATTTCCTTGGCTAATTTTTCGTTCAGCTTATGCGGAAAGGGATAAGCGGAAAAGTTACGGGCCAAACGGATTCTCGTGGAAGTTACGAGCGTTTCGATAAATCGCGGTTGCGCCATACAAAATCTTCCTCCTCGCCCGTTTTTAATAAAACGATTTGCCGTTCGTATTCCCTTGCACCCTCAAAATCGTTTTCCTCGTAGCATTTTTTCGCCAGCACCTTTAATTCATAACAACGGCGCTCGCGTATCTCTTGCTGGGTTTGGTAAGGCGTTTTGCCTTTATGCACCTGCCCGCCCTGCATTTTTATCGCAATCGGGGTGAGCGTAGCGGTAAGCGCTTGATAGCAATACGCACACCCCGCTAAATTCCGCCGTTTTATTTCCGAAACCAAGGTATTGCAATACGGACACGCGCTTTGCCTGTCCGTTTGCTCCTCGACGAATAAAAAGAGCTTATGATAGCAATCGAGGCAGTAATACCCCACCTCTTTTTTGCCCTTTTTTATCTGCTCGTACGCTTTCACCGCTTGATTTTTTTTACATTGACCGCACAGCATATCCTTACCCTTTTATTTTTCCTCCGCCGTTTCGTCCGTTTTCACCGTTTTTTTGGCTTTGCGGAACAAGGAACGGAAAAACACCCAAAGCACTTCTAATACCTGTAAGGGTATTCCGATTAAATATATGCACCAGAGCGGACCTAAATCCGCGCCGATATTGCTCGGCAGAAAACTTATCGTTAAATGCAAACAGGTTAAGCCCGTCCAAATGAGCGCGGACACGCCGACGAAATTCAACAAACGGTATTTCCATACCCCCGCGTATACGATAAGCACCACGGCGTTTATCGCGACGGCGTATAAAAATATCAGCCACCACGCGTTTGCAGGGTTGAGTAAATGCAGTCCCACGAACAAACAGGTTGCTACTAACCAAACGATACCGCTGGAAAGCAAAATTATCATAAGTTTCAAGCCCGCCGTCTTTTTTTCTTTGGCGGGGTTTAGAGGGGTTTCCTCGCCCACCAAATCATTCAAGCTCACTTTGTAAAGCTTTGCAAGCTGTAACAAAATGTAAATATCGGGTACGCCGTTGCCCTGTTCCCATTTGGACACCGATTTATCCGAATAATTTATTTTCTCCGCAAGCTCCGCTTGCGTCAAGCCCGCCTCTTTACGATAGTACGTGAGGTTTTTAGCTATTTTTTGATTGATTTCAAGCGTATTTTCCATAATACTATGATACCATTTTTTTTGCTTTTCGTCAAGCGGGTGGCACGCTTTTGCGCTATTTTTATAAACGAAGAGAGCCCTTTATACAAAGAACTCTCTTATCTTTTCTCAATATGCGCGCGCGTATACGATTACGTGTTGCGCGTCTTTACCGCAAACCGCACATTTTTCCGCACTTTCGCCCTCTGCGAACACTCTCGCCGTTGCGCCCGTTTCCGCTTTGATTTTATCCTCGCAGTCACGGCAACCACACCAGCCGGCTTTTACGAAGTTTCCGTTTTCTACGCCCGCTAAAATGCCTTGCATATCCTCGGCGTAAACGATACGGCTATCCCGACGCTTTCTCGCCGATTCCAGCATATCCTTTTGCACGGTACTAAGCAATTCCTTCACGCTATCTACCGCGTTTGCAAGCGAAACTTCCGTCTTTTCCAAGGTATCTCGGCGCGCGCAAAGCATTTTGCCCGCCTCGATATCGCGAGGACCGAGTTCTATTCTTACGGGTACGCCTTTCATTTCCCATTCGTTGAACTTCCAACCGGGGCTGTTGTCCGAATTATCCAAAACGACGCGGATACCCGCTTTTTCGAGTTCTTCTTTTAATTGTTCACATTTTTCAAGCACTCCGCCTTTCCGCGCCGCAATAGGTACGATAACGCATTGAGTAGGTGCAATCACGGGCGGGAATACCAAACCGCGTTCGTCGCCGTGCGTCATAATTATCGCGCCGATTAAACGGGTGGAAACACCGAACGAAGTCGTATACGCCGTTTGCAAACCGCCTTCCGTACCTTGAAATTCGATATTGAACGCTGTGGCGAAATTTTGTCCCAAGTAATGCGAAGTACCCGATTGCAAGCTCTTGCCGTCGCGCATCATTGCTTCCATCGTATAGGTAGCCACCGCGCCCGCAAATCTTTCCTTTTCCGTCTTTCTGCCCGTCAAAACGGGAATAGCAAGACAGTTTTCCATAAATTCCTTATACACACCGAGCATCGTTAAGGTGAACGCCTCCGCCTCCTCCGCGGTTGCGTGCGCCGTATGCCCTTCGTGCCATAAAAACTCGCTCGTTCTAAGGAACGGACGGGTGGTCTTTTCCCAGCGCATTACGTTGCACCATTGATTTACCTTCAAGGGCAAATCGCGATAAGATTGCACCCACTTCGACATCATCGTTCCGATAATCGTTTCGGACGTAGGACGAATGGCAAGCGGTTCGCTAAGCTCTTCCCCGCCCGCGTGCGTAACCACCGCAACTTCTGGCGCAAACCCCTCGACGTGTTCCGCTTCTTTGGTGAAATAGCTCATTGGAATGAGCAACGGGAAATATGCGTTTTGAATACCCTTTTGCTTAAATCTCGCGTCTAATTCCTTTTGTATATTTTCCCAAACCGCGTACCCGTAAGGACGGATAACCATCGTACCTTTTACTGGACCGTAGTCTACCATTTTCGTTTTCAGCACTACGTCCGTGTACCATTGCGGGAAATCTGCGTTAATATCCGCGATTTGTTCAACGAATTGTGTTTCTTTTGCCATACTAACCTCCGTCCGTCTTACCTTTCATAGACGGCTCGCCTTTTTTAACTTTACTATTATAACGCAAAACGCTTGAAAAGACAAGCGTTTTGCGAAGGTTTTATTTTTTTACGTACGCCTCAAATTTACGAAGCGAGAATATCTTGTCGCAAGCGGGACAGCGGTGATAGGGCGAGGTTTCTCGCACCATCAATTCCTTACCGCATCTAGGACATCTTATTCGCCATTGCTTGTTGGGGTCGAGCGGGGTTTGAATTTCAACGGGCTCTTCGCTAAACTGCATATTCGCCGTTTCTACGACGGGCGTTTGCGTTTGCGTTACAGGCGTTTGCGTTACGCTTTCCTCTACCGCGGTTTCCGCTACGCCCGCGCCGATAGTCGCGCCTGCCACCGCGCCCAAAACCGTCGCCGTTTGCACCGTTTTTGCGTTCTTTTTCGCATTCTTTTTCTCGCTCTTTTTCGCTAATTTCTTCTCTTTTTTCGCAAGTTTCTTTTGCTTTTTTAAGTTCTTTTTTTCTTCCGCTTTCGCGCGTTTTATTTCTTTGCCCTTTTCCTTCTTTTCGCCTTCTTTATGTTCCGCCTCCTGCGTCGCAGGGGAAGGCGTAGGTTTCAAATAGTCGGGTGCGGGCGAGGGTGCAGGTCTTTCCGCCATCGCCGAGCAAGGCTGTTGCATAGGCATAGAAGGATATACAGGTACTTGCTGATACACAGGCACTTGTTGATATACAGGTACTTGTTGATATACGGGTACTTGTTGGTACACGGGTACTTGCTGATACACAGGCACGGGAACTTGTACCTGTTGTTGTACGGGGTACGGATAATAAACGGGTATGTATACGGGCGAAGATTGCGCACTCGCTTGTTGCTGATACACGATAGGTTGTACCGTTGCGGGATAGGGTGCGGGTTGCACCGTAGGCATAGGTTGTTCCGTTTCCTCCTCCGCGTTCGTTTTCTTTCTCGATTTGAAAATGCAATCCAGCAAGAACGCCAAAAACGCTACGCCCGCGATTATCAAATAGTCTTTCGCCGTACCGTCAAGCTTAGTGTCCATATACGCCAAGGCAAACGCTCCGCCTGCCGTAAGGAAGGTAAAGAACGAGAATACCCGATAATTTTTCATTCCCGCGCCGTCCATACCGAAACGGTTATATTCGGTATTTGCCGTCGCGTGTTTTACAAGCACGAACAGCCAAATAAGGATAAGCGCTTGCAACGCTACGGGAACGACGGTTTTCACAAGGTCGCCCGCAAAGATATTTTGTTTATTCAAGAGTGCTTGCACGGTGTCGCCCAAGGTACAAACGGGCAAGAAATAATAGATAATTACCGCCGTCGCTACGACTTGCACGAGGTTGCGGAAGAAATACACGAACAAACCGCATTCTCTCTTTTCTTCCTCGACCATACCTCTTTCCCCGCCGACGTTGAAAAAGCTCACCTTACCGCTAACCAGTCCTGCGAGGAAATGCACGAACAGTCCTACCGCAAGCACGGCGTACGCGTACATAGTCAATGTTTTTTCTACCGCCGTAGGTTGTAATATGTAAATAATCAAATAGAAATTGATAATGCCCGCAAACGAACCGGAGAAGCGTTTCGCCATTTGTTCCATCGCACGCATATTTTTATTGTAGCCGTTAACGTATCGCGTTCCCCTTCTCGTCAAGTTACGCAGTTTACCCAAACAACCGAAGAAGTTGAAAAGACAGGTAAGCAGAATAAGCGCATAGAACGCAGAAGTAATTATCGCAAGCAAATCACGGTTTGCGTTTGCAATCGCCTTAAAGGGCTTGAAAAAGCTCATTATCCATAACTGCGTACCGCCTATTTTTAATATCGGCATACACGCCAGCGCCAACAGGGCAAGCGAGCCTAACAAATACAGCGTACCCGCAAACTTCGCTTTGGAATGCGCTTTTCTTACTCTTTTTCTCAATGCGCCCGCATTTCTCGATTGATATGCTTTCATCACCGTTTTCTCCTTATTAAATAATCGTATTGTTATATTTCGCGTCTTCGCTTTCCGCGAAATACGCGTTCGTGTCTATATCGTCAAAACTACCGTGCTGACGCGGTCTTATAAAGCAATCGAGCAAGAACCCAACGAACGCAACGCCCGCCGAAACGAGTAATTGCTGATTGAGGGTTTGCTCCGACCAAATTAAAATCTCGCCGAATCCGAACTTATTCAAACAACCAAGCCCCGCTAAGCAAAGCGCGCCGAGGAAAGAAAATACCGCAAAGTTTTTCATTCCCGCACCGTCCAAGCCGTCGCGGTTAAATTCGGTTGCCGATACCGCGTGTTTAATCATTACCATAAGGCAAATCCAAACGAGCAGTTCTACGCAAAGCGGTACAAGCAGTTTCATATTCGCAAGCGCCTTAAAGTTGCGTTGCACTACGGCTAAATCCAAAACCTCTTTTAATAAAACGCCCAAGGACGCGTTGGACGGGTTTGCACCCGTAGATTTATTCACGTCGAACGGATAGCAAACGAACAAGACGAAAATCCCCGCAACTATGGCGAGTTGGAAGATATTTCTAAGGAAGAATACGAACAAACCGTGTTCGCGTTCCTCTTCCTCTATTTTATCACCCGTAGTAAACAGCGTTACTCTGCCCTCGATAAGCCCCGCAATAAAATGAAGCGCAAGCCCGCCGATAATCGCGTAATAACCGAATTGCGTAAATTTCGCTCCGCCGAGCGCGAAAATAATTAAATTGCAAATAATCACCGCGCCAAGCGAACTTGCATAGCGTTTGCTCAAATCGTCCATAGCGTACGCGTTACGGTTGAAACCGTTGGAATAGCTCGCACGGCGTTTGAACAGCCAGTTCAATTTACCCAAACCGCGTAAAGCGTTGATAACGACGGTAAGCAACAACACCGCGTAAACGAGCGCGGACACCGCACGGACGAGCAGGTCTGCGTTTTTAAGCAACGCGGAAATCCCACCCGAAGCTCCGTCGCCTTTGACGAGGAAAATTACTTCGCTAATGAAAGTTTTTATTATCGGCATTTTGCCGTTAGGGGATATGTACGCACCGCCCACGAACGCTATAATCGCCGTCGCTACGGCAAGTCCGAGCGTTCCTAATAAATACAAAACACCGGCAAACTTCGCCTTGCCTTGCACCTTTCTTACTCTCTTTTTGAGCAACGAGGCTTTGGATTGAATTCGTTTCATAAAAAGCTCCTTACCTTAAAATCCTTATCTTCTTTTTATTATCTTTCGTCGGGCAAATATACACCCGGTTTGTCGTAATTCTCTTTGATAAACAAGCCCGTTTCCACTTCGTCCGACTGCGCGTACTTGTTCTTGGGTAAATTAATTAAACAAAGCTCGATAACAAACCCTACAAATGCAACCCCCGCAATAATCAATACGGAAGTATCCACCGCTATCTTCGCTATTGCCTTCGCGTACGCAAACGCACCACCCGCCGTAAGTAACAACAACAGCGACAGCCATAAATACGATTTTCTGCCCGTCGCGTCCGCACCGTCGGGGTCGTATTCCTTATTACTTACTATATAGCCTACCATTACGCTCAGCCACAGTGCGATAGCCAACTGCAACGCCGACATAATCAACGCGGGCATATCTTTGGTCAACGCACCGATACCGCCCGTAAGCACTTTATCCACCGCCTCGCGCAAGGTATTGCCTTTTACGAAGAAATACACCGCCACCGCCGTCAACGCGATTTGGAATAAATTACGAACGAACGGAGCAAAACTGCCGACTTCGCGTTTTTCCTCATACAACTCCCCGTCCGTAGAGAACAGGCTTACCGTTCCGCCTATCGTTCCGCAAAGGAAATGAAAGAACAGCCCTGCGCCCAAAAGCGCGTAGGCGAGCATAGAAAGGGTCACTTTTCCGCCCGCAACGATAGCGATTAAAAAATGAAAAATCACCGCCGAGGCAAACGCGCGGGAAAAATATCTACCCATATCGTCCATAGCGTAAGCGTTGCGGTTAAAACCGTATAATTTGCTAGCTTTTCTCTTAAAAAGCCAGTTCAGCGAACAAATACTTTTGATTACGCAAAAGAGCATAATCAACAGCATCAAGCCGTAAAGAGCGGAAGTGAACAGCGGAATAAAATTCGCTTTTATCGCTTTTACGATACCCGCACCAAAATTCGCGCTTGTGAACACTTTCCAAAAGCTCGTTGCGCCAAGCGTTACACCCTCTAAGGTGACTAACTGCATACAACTAAGCGCGACGATGGCGAAAAGACCGAGTAAATACAAAACCCCGACGAATTTCGCTTTCGCTTGGTTTTTGGCTATACGGCGTTTCAAATACGCGTACTGTTTCGTGAGCGAATTGGCAGACTTTTGCTTTGCCATTTTTCTACCTCCGTTGGACGTTCTTATGCTTTTAATGCGCATTTAATTTACGAAATTACGGCTACAAGTTAGAATGTCCGATTTTTTCCTTTTATTTATTATAGCGTATTTTGATAATAAAGTCAATATTCTTACCTAAAAAAATTAACGGGAAATGCAAAAAATTTTCCACATTTCCCATTATTTTTCTTTCTTTTTCGACTTTATTTTGATTTATACTATTCCAAACAAGAAAAATTCATAAAAAACTCATTATTAAAACAAGAATAGTCGTATTTTAAGCCTTTTGTGGTAACCACCCCGTCTTTTGTTATCGTTAACGTTGTTTTTTGGTTATCTGTAATTTGGTATGTATCAATATTAGTATCATCAAACTTCAAAACGTCTTTTGTGTTAAAAATGTAAAAATAACATTTTTTATCCAGTTTGTTGTTAAAAACGGCTATCCAAACATAAAAAACATCATCGCCCATATCATATCTAATTTTGGGGTGAAAACTAAATTTTTTCTCATCCGAATTATGAGCAGAATATTTTCCTTCGGATGTTTTAACTTGTAGATATCTCGAAATGACAGTTAATTCTGTTTTTTTGCAATGCTCGCAAAGATTTGTTACACACTTTGCATTATTTCCTTTATATTTTGCGTGTCTAATTAGCTGGTTGCTATATTTTTGGCATTTTGGGCACCAATATTTTGTAATAGTAAAA
>JAZSPG010000055.1:0-13562 GCA_045537295.1 Candidatus Scatosoma sp.
TCGCCTCGACAACGGGGTGTCTGCCGTCCGTTATTACGAGCGGTGTTCCGCTTGGGCAAATATTCGGGCGGGAATAACGGCGTTCTTTGGCTACCGTTGCAAAGGATACCAAGCAATCTAAAAGTGCCAAGGCGTTTGCAATTTGTTGCAAGGTCGCAATTTCGTCCGTTAAAATTTGCAATATTTTTGAATACAGCGCATCTTCTAATTTTAACGCCTTTTCACCGCTGGTGAGTACTTTTTCTTCTAAAACCTTTAATTCCTCAGTGATATAGCGTTCCCCGCCCGTTAAGGTTTGCTTGCGGATATATTCGGGTGGAACTTTGTCTTTGAAGGAATTGCTTACCTCAATATAATACCCGAATACGCGGTTGTAGCCCGTTTTTAAGGTCTTTATACCCGTGCGTTCGCGTTCTCGAATTTCAATATCTTGAATGAGCGATTTCGCATTTTTTTGATAGGAACGAAGCTCGTCCAGCTCGGTGTTAAAGCCTTCGCGGATATATCCCCCGTCTTTCATTACCGCGACGGATTCGGGGTTTATCGCGTTTTCCAACAAATCGGCAAGCGGTTGCATATCGGGTAAATTGCGACTTATATCCGTCAAAACCTTAGAGGAAAAACCAGAAAGCTGAAAACGGACGCTAGGCAAAGTTTGCAATGCGTCTTTTAATTCCAAGCAATTTTTCGGGTTAAATTTTCCGTTGGAAATTTTCCCTGCCAAGCGTTCAACGTCACGGACGGTATCAAGCGTTTCCGTTAAGCCCACGCGCACGACGGAGGCGTTTACGAGTTCTTCCACGCCGTCTAAGCGATAAGAAATTTCCGCCTCGTCTTTCAAGGGCGAAAGCACCATTTTACGCATAAGACGCGCGCCCATACCCGTTTTGGTTTTGTCGAGCACCCATAAAAGCGAACCGTATTTTTTGCCCTCGGCGTTGCTCGTTACAAGCTCTAAATTGCGTACGGCAATGGTGTCTAATTCCATATATTTCGCGCGGTTTATAAGCTTTATCGCGCCGATATTTTTAAGAGCGTGTTTTTGCGTTTCGCGCAAATACTCAATCAACGCGCCTGCGGACACGATTATATTTTCCCTGCCTAAAATACCGTAAGGCGCTAACGACGCGGAATTGAACTGTTCGAGCAAATTTTTCTCGGCGCGTTTTATATTAAACGCCCAAGGCACGTAGCAAGAAAACGGCGGTAATATACCGTGCGTGACTTCTTTCCTGTCCTTACATTCCAACAGCATTTCCTCGTTGCAAATAATTTCCGCGACGGAAAGTTTGCTAAGCTGTCCGATTGCGTCTTCTTGCGCCATCATACCCGTAAATTCTTCCGCTAAAAATTCCCCCGTCGTAATATCCGTCCAAGCAAGCGCAACCACTTCGCCCGCCTTAAACGCACAGGCGATATAGTTATTCTTTCCCTGTTCTAAATATTCCTCGTTGATAACCGTACCTGCGGAAACCACGCGCACCACGTCGCGTTCAACAAGCCCGCGTCCCGATTCCTTAGGGTCGGTGATTTGTTCACAGATTGCTACCTTTTCACCAAGCGCGACTAATTTCGCGATATATTCTTCCGCCGAATGATGCGGAACGCCACACATCGGCGCGCGTTCAGAAAGCCCGCAATCCCTACCCGTGAGCGTTAAATCGAGAAGTTTCGAGGCTTTTATCGCGTCGTCGAAAAACATCTCGTAAAAATCGCCAAGACGGTAAAAAATAATACAATCTTTATGCTTTTCTTTCACGGAAAGAAAATGTTTCATCATATCTGAGAGCGCCATATATCGTCCAACCTATCCTTTTTTTATTCCTTTATTTCGCATACCTCACCGAAAAGCGAAATACCGTTTACTTTATCTACTTTTAAGTTTACAAATTTACCGATTAAATTGATATCACTCTTAAAATACCCCATTCTGCCAAATTCGTCGCGACCGAGGTATACGTCCTTTTTACTATCGTAATCCTCGCAAAGAATTTCCACCGTTTTACCGATATATTTTTCGGATTTTTTGCGTGTTAAAGAGTTGACAAGTTCCACGAGGCGCATAATTCTATCCTTTTGAATATCTTCGGGGATTTGATTTTCCATCGTCGAGGCTTTCGTTCCCTCTCTTTTAGAATATACGAAAGTAAACGCCGAAGCGAAATCCACCTCTTTTACGAGCGCTTCCGTTTGCAAGTAATCTTCCTCCGTTTCGCTCGGGAAACCGACGATAATATCCGTCGTTACCTCGCTTTCGGGTAAATAGCTTTTCAAAATCCGAATTTCCTCTAAATACTTTTCGCGAGTATAACGCCTGTTCATTTTTTGTAAAATTTCGTTTGAACCCGATTGCACGGGCAAATGCACAAGCCTGCATATTTTGCGGTGCTTTTGCATTACTTTCACGACTTCTTCGTTGAAATCTTTGGGGTGGCTGGTCATAAACCGCAACCGAAACTCGCCGTCAATCGACGCTACCGCGTCTAAAAGCTGAGCAAAATTCATATCCGTACTTCCGTCCGAACCGTAGGAATTGACGTTTTGACCAAGCAAAGTTATTTCCTTATAACCCTCGGCAACGAGTTTTTTTACTTCCGCAATAATATTTTCGGGTTTTCTCGAACGCTCTCTGCCCCGCACGTACGGTACGATACAGTACGAACAAAAATTATTACAACCGTAAGTGATATTCACCCACGCGTTCGGGTAACTCGTGCGATAAGGCGTAATATCCTCTACGATTTCGCCTGCGTTCTCGCGAATTTCTATCACGCGCTTTTTTTGCGTTTTCTTCTTTTGTATAAGCTCGCCAAGGCTTTCTAAATTCAGCGCGCCGAACATAATATCGATAAAGGGAAATTTTTGTTTAAGAACTTCCGTCTTACCCTTTTCCTGCGTCATACACCCGCCCACTGCGATAATCAGCGTAGGCTTTTGCTTTTTTAATTTTTTTAACGCGCCGATATTCCCAAAAGCGTGGTTTTCGGCGTTTTCGCGGATACAGCAGGTATTAAAAACGATAATATCCGCAAGCTCCAAACTATCCGTTTGTTCATACCCCAAACCGCAAAGAATCCCCGCAATCTTTTCCGATTCGTGTACGTTCATTTGACAGCCGTAGGTTACGATATGGTATTTTTCCGACATAATCATCCCAGTATAAAAATTTTATTTCCTCTATTATACTCTTTTTTTTACGATTTATCAAGTTTTTAAGGGGCTTTGCTTTATAAAATTTGAGTGATAAAAAACGCAAATTTGCGCAATACTGTTTCTAATGAAACTAATCCGTAAAATTTTCGTGCTTTTTTTATTATTTTTTATCGCTTTTTTGCTCTTCGCGTTCGGGTATTATTTCATCGTAACGCACGACGTATCGCTCAAAGCGGAAAAACTTGCGTTCCGCAAGGAAAATATCAGCGTTTACGATAATCTCGAAACGCCCGTTACCGCAATTTTTGGCGATAACACCGTATATAACCTCAGCTTAAACGAAGTACCTAAAAAAACGCAACTTGCCTTCATCAATACGGAAGACAAGCGTTTTTACACGCATCACGGTTTTGATTATAAGCGTTTTGTCAAGGCGTTTATTTCTAATTTGAAAAGCGGTAGTTTTGAACAAGGCGCGTCCACCATTTCCCAACAACTTATTAAAAACACGCATTTAAGTCAGGAAAAGACCTTAAAACGAAAACTCAAAGAATGGAAACTCACCAAAGCCTTAGAGAAAAAATACGACAAAAACGAGATTTTAGAAAAGTATTTAAGCGTGATTTATTTCGGGCATAACTGCTTTGGTTTGCGTTCCGCGTCCAAGTTCTATTTCGGAAAAAATATCGACGAACTCGACCTCGCGGACTCGGCGATTTTAGCGGGTATCGTAAAATCCCCGAACAACTATTCCCCGTTCAAAAACCCTGCCCGTTGCCTGCAAAGAAAAGCCGTCGTTTTGAGCTTAATGCAAAAAAACGGTGTTATCAACGAAGAAGAAAAACAAATTGCGCTAAAAAAACCTTTACCTGAAAAACCGCACATGGAAAACTCCGCAAACGGATATATGCGCTTCGTTTTCGATGAATTATCCACGCTTTCGCAAGCGTATAATTTTACCGTGGGCGGTAACATTCAAATTTACACCTATTTGGATATAGGTCTGCAAAAAGAGCTTGAAAATATCTCGAGCGAGTACACCGCGTCGGATAAAAATTTAACCGTTTTAGACGCAAAAACGAACGGTTATAAGGCGTGCGTTTCTACTTTGGGCGAGGTTCGTCGCTTACCTGGGTCGCTGTTAAAGCCTTTACTGGTGTATGCGCCCGCCTTAGAAAATAATTTAATTTCCCCCGCAACCGCCCTTTTAGACGAAAAAATAAATTACGGCGGATACGCACCGAATAATTACGACGGAGCATTTCACGGGTATCTTAGCGCACGGGAATGCGTTGCCAAAAGTCTAAATATACCCGCCGTGAAACTCTTGGAAAGCTTGGGTGTGGAACGCGCGTGTTCCTATCTTGATAAGTTAGGATTAAATATAGACAAAGACGATTATTCGCTTGCCTTGGCTTTGGGCGGTATGAAAAACGGCTTTACCTTTAAGGACCTGCTTTCCGCGTATTCAAGCTTATGTAGTCAAGGCGAATATATCCCAAGCGGGTTCATTTCTAAAATTAAAATCGACGGCGCGACGGTATATACCAAACCGCAAACAAAAACGCGCGTATTTTCAGAAGAAACCGCGTATTTGATGACGGATATGCTTAAAAGTACGGCACAAACGGGTACGGCGAAGAAATTGCGTTCCTTGCCCTTTGATATTTCCGCAAAAACGGGTACGGTAGGCGTGGAAAAAGGCAACACGGACGCCTACGCTTTGTCTTACACGACGAGCGATATCGCGGGTGTTTGGCTCGGGAATGCGGATAATCGTTTTATCGATTGCACGGGCGGGGGTACGCCTTGTAATTTACTCTTAAAAATCAATGAATATTTATATAAGGAAAAACCGCCCGAAAACTTCAAAAAGCCCAGCGGAATCGTAAGCGTTTGTTTGGATAAGCAAAGTTATCTAACCTCGCACGCGCTATATTTAGCAGACGAAATCACCCCGCCTGAATACCGTTTTAACGAGGTTTTCAAGAAAGAGAATGTTCCTATGCAAAAAAGCGAGCTGTTTAGCAATCCTGCCATTCCCCAACCACGCGTTCGTTTTGAAAATAAAAAGACCGTGATTGAATTTGACGAAAATTCCCCGCTTTTTTATGAGTATAAAATAGAACGCTACGACGGCGAAAAAAATACCCTTCTATATTCGGGAAAGTATATTCCAAGCTATACCGACGAAGATATTCAGCCGAATAAAAAGTATATCTATACGGTAACGCCGATTTATCTAGAACGGGTTGGCAAAGCGGTCGTTTTACCGTCGGTAAGCACGAACAAAGGCGAAACGCCCGAAAATAGCGAAATTTTAGAGAAAAACTGGTGGGATTATTAAAAATAACCGTCCTTTAAGCATTGGCTTAAAGGACGGTTTGGGTTATTTCGTTTAGTGTTTGAAGTGTCTGTCGCCCACGAAAATCATTGCGATATTCGCCTCGTCGCAAGCGTCGATGGAAAGCTGGTCTTTAATGCTTCCGCCAGGTTGGATAATAGCGGTAATTCCCGCTTTTACACATTCTTCCACGCAATCGGGGAACGGGAAGAACGCGTCGCTTGCCATAACCGAACCGCTGATATTTTCGCCCGCGTGTGCAATCGCCTGTTGCGCCGCCCAAATGCGATTGGTTTGCCCCATACCAATACCCGTCGTTCTGTCCGCTTTACCCACGACGATAGCGTTGGATTTGGTGTGTTTTACGACTTTCCAGTTAAAAAGCAGTGCTTGCATTTCTTCTTCGGTCGGCGCGCGTTTGGTTACTACGCGTAAATTTTCGGGTGCAAACAAGGTATTGTCGTAATCTTGCACGAGTAACCCGCCGTACACCTTTTTCATATCGTAAGCCGACTTTTCGCGAGGCGCTTTGATGTCGGGAAGTTCCAAAAGGCGAATATTTTTCTTGGTTTTCAAAATTTCAATCGCACCTTCGGTAAAGCTTTCCGCAATGACGATTTCAATAAAGATTTTATTGATTTCCGTTGCCGTTGCCTCGTCCACCGTTCCGTTAATAGCCAGAATACCGCCGAATACGGACACGGGGTCGCTTTCATACGCTTTCACGTATGCCTCGTGGATGGTTTTGCCCGTACCGACCCCGCAAGGATTTGCATGCTTGCAAGCGACTACGCAAGGCGTATCGCCAAATTCTTTAACGAGTTCCAAAGCGCCGTTCGCGTCGTTTATATTATTATAGGAAAGCTCTTTACCCCAAAGCTGTTTCGCTTTTGACAACGAACCCGCGCGAATAAATTCTTCACTGTAATAAGAGGCGGATTGATGCGGGTTTTCGCCGTAACGCATATCTTGTGCTTTTTCATACGCAAAGGTAATGCTATCAGGATAACGAATGTCGAGCTGTTGCGCAAGATAGTTGGAAATCATACTGTCGTATACCGCGGTATGCGCAAATACTTTGTATTGCAAATATTTTTTGGTATCCAGAGTAATTTCCCCTGCCTCTAATTCGGAAAGTACCCTTTCATAATCTTTGGGGTCTACGACGACGGCTACGTCTTGATAATTTTTCGCTGCCGCGCGAATCATTGTAGGTCCGCCGATATCGATATTTTCCACAGCCTCGGCAAAGGTTACGTCGGGTTTAGAAATGGTCGCTTTGAACGGGTACAGGTTCACGGCTACGATATCAATCGTGTTGATATTGAGTTTTTCAAGCTGTTGCATATGTTCGGGGTTGGAACGCATAGCAAGAAGTCCTGCGTGAACGATAGGGTGCAAAGTTTTTACACGTCCGTCTAAACATTCGGGAAAGCCCGTCAATTCGGTGATGCCGATAACGGAAAGTCCCGCGTCTTTCAAGGCTTTCGCCGTTCCGCCCGTGGATATTATTTCATAATCGCAAGCAATAAGTCGCTTACAAAATTCCACGATGCCCGTTTTGTCGGATACGCTTACAAGTGCTCTTTTTTTCATAATGTATATACCTCTGGTTATTTTTTGCTGATTTTTTGGACAAACTGTATATATGGTTATTTTATATATAATGCTTGTCGCTTACATTTTAGCTATCAATTTTTACGCCTTCCTGCTCGTAAAAAGCTTACGGGATAAAGAAAAACAAGACGAACTTAACAAACAAACCGCACCAATTTCCGAGTTTAGCGTTTCGTCCGATAACAAACAAAACAATATACAACAGGGCGATAAATTTATCGGTAAGCTATTGATAACAGGCTTACTTGGAGGCGCTATCTCTATTTATGCTTGTATGTTTATTTTCAAATTCCAGCGCAGTAATTTATTATTGATGGTTTTAATGCCGTTGCTTGGTGTATTAAACGTCTATTTGTTCGTTCTAATGTTTCGTTCGGGATTCGGTTTTTTGCTGATACGCTAAACGAAACGACTAACGACGATATTTATTATAGCACATTTTTCAAAAAAGGGAAACAAAATAAGGGATTTTGTAAAATATTTTTTTATAAATATATAATATAATGAGTAAAATTCCAACGATTTTATAAAAAAACAAAATATTAAAAAATTTTCGGAAAAATTTTAAAAAAAAGCACGAAAAGTGTTTGACAATTTCCAAGAATAGTGCTATTATATACAGGCGTTGTTGATACGGCGTTTTGTGTGCGGTAAATGCGGGTGTAGTTCAATGGTAGAATTCCAGCCTTCCAAGCTGGCCGCGTGGGTCCGATTCCCATCACCCGCTCCACTCTAATTCCCGCGGGCGTGTCAAAAATGCGCCTGTAGCTCAGTTGGATAGAGCAACGGCCTTCTAAGCCGTGTGTCAGGAGTTCGAATCTCTTCAGGCGCACCAAAAACCTATCATATGGCGGGTGTAGCTCAGTTGGTTAGAGCGCCAGATTGTGGCCCTGGAGGTCGTGAGTTCGATTCTCGTCGCCCGCCCCACCTTTTAATGGGGTGTCGCCAAGTGGTTAAGGCACCGGATTTTGATTCCGGCATTCGTAGGTTCAAATCCTGCCACCCCAGCCAAAACCCAAAAACTTAATTTGCCCACTATGGCCCATTAGCTCAGTAGGTAGAGCACTTGATTTTTAATCAAGGTGTCCGGAGTTCGAGCCTCCGATGGACCACCAAACGTGGATGATTAGCTCAGTTGGTAGAGCAACTGACTCTTAATCAGTGGGCCTAGGGTTCGAGTCCCTAATCGTCCACCAGATACACTCATTTATGCAAGAAATACTGCATAAATGAGTGTTTTTCTTTGCATTTTTGTATAAATATTTAGTTGTTGTTGCGTTTTGACAACGATTTTGTCAAGTTTTGGCACACGTTTTGGCACATAAAAATCGTTTTTTTTCATCTACCAAACGAGTTTTGTACCTTCTCGTAAAAGATATTCGTCGGACAGGTCGGTATACGTCGCATTTAGAACGCTACTGCTATGCCCTACGAAGCGGTTATTTATAAACCGTTTTTTGTTATCTTAAACAAAGTTAATTTATCTTTGCACTCTACCGCTCGCGTCGCCACCTGCAAGGTTCATAACTTCCGCTACGGACACAATATTGTAATCGCCTTCAATCGAGTGTTTCAAACAGCTCGCCGAAACCGCAAATTCAATCGCTTGTTGAGGCGCAAACTCGTTTACAAGCGAATAAATCAAGCCACCACCAAAACTATCACCATCACCAACGCGGTCAACGAGTTGCATATTCGCTGTCGGATTCGCCATAAGCGTATGCCAAGCCATCATTGCCACCTCTTCTAATACGATTGAATTTTCTACCGCTTTACTTGCGTTCTTACCCCAGAGGGCTTTATTACGATAAGACCCTTTTACCTGTCAATTCCCGACACGTTGCCCCAAGTCAGCGTTACTAAATTATTTTTACTAGCTGTAAATTGCTTTCAAATACTTCTTTTTTAAGTTCTTCTAACATATTGCTATCCTTTTTAGAGAATATTTTTTATAAAAGAGGTTTCCACTTATCTTTTTCTTCTAATTGCAACAAATCTACCGCGCGCTGACAATTTTCTAACATTTGAAAATCCTTGGGCTCATGTGCGTCACTACCGCAATAAAACTTGCACCCGCACGATTTTGCTATACGGTACGGTCTTAAAATTATCTCCCTTTCTTGCCCTGAAAAATCCATATCGCCTGCATTAAGCTCAATCCCAATGCCTACCTTGGAAGCTTTTTGGAATAATCTACGCAGTTCGTTCGAGTCGATTAAATTTAACGTTTCTAAAAACGTATCGCGTTCGTTTGCTATTAAACTACAAGTTAAATGCGCTATACCAACTTTATGAAAGGGCAAATCCATATCTAACACGGCGTCAAAACGCTCAACCCAGTTATTCGCAAGCATATGCTTATCCGCATTATCCCAACGCAACCCCGTCATATGATGGAAGTGCGTTGTGGAAATAATCATAAAATCAAAATCATTCCAACGTTCTCTCGGAACGCCCACCACATTACTACTGTCTAAATCCGTTTCACACCCAAATAAAAATTTTACTTTTTCATCTTGGGGCAACGGCAAAGACTGGGAAATATGTTCAAAGTTTTGCGCTTCATACCACCAATTTACTTTTGTGTTACACGCTACTGCTTTATCCCAATAATGGTCGGTTACGCAAATTGTGTTTAATCCTTTTTCTTTTGCGTATTGCAGAATACGCGCGGGCGATTGTTCATTGTTCTGAGAACAAATAGATAATTTTGTATGTATGTGTAAATCGTGGTCAACTATAAATTTCATCTCGATTATCCCTTCTTTTTTATTATTGCTTTAACTTTCATTTTCCTTTCTCTTAAATTGACAAAATGCCTACGGATATCATACCGATAAATACCCCGACCCATTGCCACCAGTACATTTTTTCCCTAAAAACAATTCCAGAAAAAATGGTCGTCAACATCAAACTCCCTATACTGATTACAGGATATATTAAGCTCACCGAAAGCGTGGAACTCGCCAACAGTATAACGCACAAATTTAATACGCCGTTAAATATCCCTGCGAATGTAGGAATGTACCACGTCTTTTTTAGGATTTGAACAGAATTTATTTTATCACTTTTTAAATAGTCCGCTAAACATATTACCGCGGATATTGCCATCGCCAACACCATTAAAAAGGTGCCGTACATACCGTTAAAATGTATTTGTTGCGTTCGTTGCGTAATGGAACAGCCTGCATTTCCGATAAAAGCCAACAACGCATATATCAACCACTTTGCATTGATTTTGCTTTCTTCTTTTTTACCTTGATACAAGCATAACCATAATGCTACAACTACGAGTACCAAGCCCAATAATATGAAAACGGTAACCTTAGAATCCCAAAAAATGAAACCCCATACCGTTGTTCCCACCAAGGACAACTGCATAAATAACGACGTTAACACCACAGGTCCGATTTTTAAGGCTCGAATCATACAAACGTTGCAAAGCGTATAAAAGCAGGCAAATAGCAATGCGTACCAAATAACATTCCAATTCAAACTGAAATCCGCAAAAAATATAACAAGCCAAAAGGCAAACATACTCGTTATGGATAAAAACGAATACAAAGACGAAGAATCTTTCATCTTTTTGTTTACTTTATTGTAACACGCGCCCATTATGCTTTCTGATGACGCAAACACCACCGCTCCAATTAGATATATATAGGGCATTTATTTTTTTCTCCCATAAAATAAGTTTTCTTTTGCTGGTCTTTTACCGTTCCACAAATCGAACAAATTAAGCTAGGACAATAAAACGCGCATTTACTTACTTGTTTTTTCGATAAAGGTTATATTTTGAACGAATTGATTTTTTTGCGTTTGTTTCTCAAATAACCGTTTTGAAACAAGTTCGCCGTTCCAATATATATTTTCAAAAGTAATATCCTCACACATACTTTTTGAATTATCGCCTATAAACACAAAATACGGTTTTTGCACCGAATACAATTGTAAATTTTTCACCCAAACGCCTTGAATAGAGCCAAGCTCTTGTTCCGTTTTAATAAGCGAATATTCAAAATGCTTACTCACTTCAAAATGCACCAAACTCCCGCCGTAATCTACGTCGTGAATATCAATATAAACGTCCTCATCCGTCCCTTGTATCGTATTTTTCAGCATATAATCTTCATATTCCACGATAATATCCTTGAATACGACGTCGTGAATTTTTGCATTATCCACCAACCATATTGCAACCGCCATTCCCGTAGTATGTATCAATTTACAATCTTCAAAAGTAACGTCTTTCACTTCTTTGGCGTATGTTTCCGTTCCCACCTGTAAATTTTTACCCCAATCATTCCAAACCACGCAATTTTTAATAAGAATATTTTGACAAACAAAAGATAACTTGTCTTCGTTTTCGTTGCTTAAAAAGCGGTCATAGTCGTAATTCGCAAAACCGCGTACGCAAATGCTGTCGTCGTAAGTACGCAAAAAGCTGTTCGTCAGCGAACCGTTCGTGCAATTCACAAAATGTACTCCGTCTGAATTAAACCGCCAACAACCGATAAGCTTAATATTGTTAACGCGAATATTTTCGCACGAGAGCGAATTGATTGTATATACCAACGGGTCACGAATCGTAATCCCGTCTATTTCCACGTTTTTGCAACAAACGAAATTGATTGCGTGCTCACGCTCGGCGTTCTCTACCGCCGTTTGATTTCTCTCTTCGTTCATTTCAAATAAAATCTTTTCTTTATTCCTGCTGTTATCCAAAATTCCCCTGCCGAGAATTTTGATATTTTCCGCGTGCAAGCCAAAAATAGTTCCGTAAACAACCGCTCCCTCGTCAAGATACAGCGTTTGTCCGCTTTGTAAATACAAATCCCCTACGTTATGCTCGCCCGCGCCAAAATACAATACGTTCTCGCCGTTTTTATCCAGTTCATAACAAGAAATAGGGTCGATAAATACGTGCAAAGCACGACTTCTGCCATATGGTTCTACCGTAAATTGAGCCGTACCGTTTACACAGATTGTAATGATGCCGTTCGCGTCCGTTCTTGCCTGTAATGCAAGCGACCTTGGACGAATACGTACTGTGTACGATAAAACCCTTGGAACGATTTTAAGCTCCACTTCTTCGTCTGATTGCATAGATAAAAAATTGACAAGCTCCGTTTGTTCTATTTGTCTTTGATGTCCTGGCCACCGACGCTTATAGGGATATGCTGACACTCTCGCGGTATTTAACTCGACTTTTTCACCGTTTACGTATACTTCGTAATCCTCGCAAGTTTCTTGGGTTTTTGTTACAGGATATACTTTTACTGGCATATTCTTTTCTCCTAAATTATCATTTTAATTTTATGCTCGTACTATGCGCCGTTACGCTTCAATCATTCAAGCCTTTCCTTTTCGATTAGCTCTGCAAGTCGCATCATTTGGTACGCCGTTAGTTGCAAGCAGTTAATCCAAAAATTCTTATAGCCGTATTCACAATTTTCTCCCATCCAAAAGGTTGGAATACAACCCGTTTCTACGTTCTGCACGCGCGTAATCATATCCGCAAGCGCCATCGCTTTTTCTAAGCACAAGCGTTCGCCCGTTAATTTATATAAATCGCTAAACGCCGTCATTATCGTCGCCGTACTCGAATCGATAGGAACATAACAATCATACTGCTCTAAACCGGCGGGAGAATGTAAAGGCTCTGCACCCCAGTCCGCTTTATTCCATTTTGGATACTCTCCCCAAACGACGAATTGGTCTTCCACGAAACGCATTAAGTCTACGGCTTCCGAAACCATAAAATCGGCAAAATCATACCACCGAGCATTGCGTATATAGAATACACCGACAGATTTACACGCTTCAACGCCTTTAAGGAACACAGCGTAAAAAGAAACGAATTGATAAAACCCACGAACGCCATAAACAGTGTAAACGGTGTATATTCAAACTGAAATTTGTTGGTAAACAGTAGAATTAGCGCGCCGAGCAAACTTCCAAACACGCTTAAAAACATTGTTTGGAATAATCCGTTGCCCATCTTTTTTGCGTATTCGCTGTTCGTTAAAAACTGAGAACCAAAGAGCACTACGACAATACATACCAACCCATAATATATCATAACGCCTTTGCTTTACCGCACCCGAACAAAAACAAAGATTTTTCCGTTATGAAGGCGACGACTACGATATCCCCTATTTTGACGACAGTCCGTATTAAAAATAAGCTCCAAACGCTTGACAAATGTTTACGATTGAGTATAATATCGTATTAACATTATTCTCGTTTGGATAATTTCAGCGGAACGCATTATGCGCTTATCACACTCGTAATATCGGGAATTAGCAAGGAGAAAATTATAGGATTAAGCATACGCACTTATCTTTCCGCTAAAAGTACGCTTGCAAAGCCTATAAAATATAAAATGAAGGAGATTGAATTATAGAGAGTTACAGAAATTAAACGAAATTATTAAAGCACTTAAATC
>JAZSPG010000077.1:0-3991 GCA_045537295.1 Candidatus Scatosoma sp.
GACTTAGAAGGTATTCGTCCGATAAATCGGTGTAAGCGTTCGCCAACGTGCCCCCGGAATGTCCGACGTATTCTTTCAGAGCGGGTTCGGCAACGCCTAATTCTTTGCACCGGGAATAGAACGTCGTTCGTAAATCGTAAAGCTTATGCCCGGGCACAAGCTCCTTTACCTTGTCGCGCATATATCGCAGGCAGGGAAAAACGAGGTCTTGCGTCAAATATCCGGCAAGTCGTTTGCAAATCGGTATTTTTTTGTATTCTACCTTTTTGTTGTGGCGTTTGGAATTGATGGCAACGATAAATGCGCCCTCGATACGCGCCGACTTGTACTCGTTGGGCCGTAAGCCCGTATAAAGCGCTAAGGCAAAAGCCGTTTGAAACGGTGTATCCGCTACGCCTGCAAGTAAAGTTTCCTGCTCCTGTGGCGTGAGCGCCGTTCCGTGTTCGCTTTCGTGTTCCACCGTTTGCACGAGGTCGAGAGGGTTGCGCTCGATAATGCCGTGCAAAATCGCGCTTTTGAAAACGATGGACATAAGGCAATAAACCTCTTGCGCCGTTTTCATCTTTCCTAAATCGGTAAGGCTTTCAATAAGCTTTTGGCAAAACGCAGGCGTAATGCGCTTGATTTGAATTTCCTTGAAATAGGGCAAGATATGTAAATTCAAACGGGCAAAATCGCAACGGTAGGTTTGCGCCGATACTTTTTTCTTTCGGAATTGCTCGAAATGATAGAGCGCGAATGCCGAAAAGGTGGTGGGCGTTTCAAGAAGTTCGGGGTTTTCCTTTTGCGCCGTTTCCAGCTTTTTCAAAAAATTCGCCTTGGCGATTTCAATGGTTTTGCCACACGCGGTTATATTATAACCGTTTTTACGGTAGCGCAGTTCGTACGTCCAAGAGTTAGCACCGCATTTGTGGTGGCGCACGTGGACGGTCTTTTTCTTAATTCGATATTCAGTTTTGAATTGTTTGGGCATTTGTTGTATCTCCTTTTCAGTAAATTCAACAAAGCCTACGTTTTCTCCCGGCGTCCCCACGTCGGGCTTTTCTCTTTTTGTTTCACGGGGAACTAAACTTATACCCCCGTCATTGTCTTCGTCACCTCCTTGTTCATCGGAAACGATATGCAATCGTTCCCGGATAGATTTTACGTTATACGCTTTTTGCGCGTTTGCGTACCCGATAAGCTCGGCGCAGGCAAGGACAAGCTTATGTACGAGTTTAGACGCGGAACGCCATTCTCTTGGCGACGGCGTTCGACTGTACGCGTCCTCGTCTACAAAGCAAGCCTCTAAGCTATCGCTTATATCGCGAATGTTGTGTAAATACTCAAATTCGAATTTATCCATAAATCCGTTCTCCTTGGTAAAAATTTATGGATAAAATATAGCATAATTTAGCGCAAATTCAACAAAGGGGATTTTGCGAAATTTATCAAGATAAATTTTCGCAACAAATCTTTTGTATATTTTAAGTTGGGGTACGAATCGTACCCCAACTTAAAATAGATGTCGATTTGTAACAGCCTTTATTTGAATCTCGTCCAGTAATCTGCTGTAGGGGTAGAGTTATGCTCTGGCTGTATACGATAAGAACCTTGGAGTTTAATATTTGTCCAAGAAAATTCGCCACCTTGAATTGTCGCAAAATTAGGTAAAAATATACGCCAAGAAATAATATGATTAGCCGGGGCAAAATCAATAGTTTTTAGGTCTATTTGATTATCTAATCGATAATAGTTGCTGGTGTCTGCGTTTATTTTTAAGTCGTAAATATTTAATTTCGTTTTTATTTCAATCAACGAGCTAAATTTATCATCGGCGACAGTATAGTGGTATAAAGCAAAATCGTTTTCGGTTTCTTCGGTCGTAAGGTTGCATTCAAAAGTTTTTACTTCCGCGTCGTAAACTCCACCTATAACCTCTAATTCATACCAGTCGATTAAAATTCTGTGTCCGTTGCTCAATTTGATGTTGGGAGATTTTACAGTAAACGTTATTTTTTGATAGGCAGGTGCTTGTTCAAAAGTTTTTACAACTGTAGCATAATCGGAGGAAAGCCAATATAATTTGATACGTAATTGTAAATTGTAAATGTGGTATTTGGGGGTTGCTTCTATAGTGACATTATATCTATCGTCTGAAAAAGTGCTATTGAAGTCGCAATCATAAAAAGTCGCATTAAAAAATTCTTTTTTTGCGGGCTGTTGTTCCTCCGAAGTTGACGGTGGCGTTTCAGGGGTAGGTGATTCAGGGGTAGGTGATTCGGGATTGTTAGAAGAACTTGATGAACTCGACGAGTTTGAATATTTAGAAGAACTTGATGAACTCGACGAGCTGGAAGTAGAATTATCGTTACACCCCGCTAATGCGAAAACAAATACCGATAAAATAGCGAGAAGTAAAAAACAAAGTCTTTTTGTGAATTTCATTTGTATAGCTCCTTAAAAATTAGTTTGCTTTTTTAGACTTAACCGCTTTATAGCCCAAATTCATTCCTTTAAGCTCGGCAAAGATTTTCTCCTGCATATAAATGGGCAGTTCCGCGTAAAGCGTAAGCCATTCCGTCGTATTATACGGCGGATTTTTTCGTAAGGTATCAATTAACCGTTGTTCATCAGCAGAAAGCGAGTGAATACTATCCGTCGTTTGATAAACTGTGATATTCCCGAAGTCGTCGGTTCTGCCGAGTAGATAGTCTACACTACATTCAAAAAAATTTGCCATTTTAACAAGCATTTCCAAGGACGGTTGGTTAATTTCGTTCTCGTGGTTTGCATAAACTTGACGGCTAACCCCAAAGATTTTAGCCATTTCACCTTGCGTTTTTTCGCTTTCCAAACGCAATTCACGTAAACGTAACATAAAAATCTCCTTTTTTTTCTTAATTATAGCAAGAAAATCTTGCAAAATGCTTGACAAGCAAAAAAAACTTGCGTATAATAAAGAAAAGCAAGTTTTTCTTGCATTATATCACACAAGAAAAACTTACGCGAAAAAGGCGCAAAAGAACGTCTCAAAATAAAAACAAAAAGGTCGGGTCGGGGTAAGGTTAAATGGAACAGGGTACGATAATAGCGCTTGAAGTTTACTTGGATGTTTTGGAGCTGGTGCGGGGAAAACTCGTCGAGTTAAGCGAAAAGGAAACGATGGAGTTTGACAAGCAAGAGCTTTTAGACCTTGCCGAAGTGTTGGGTAGCGATATAATCGTTTGGCTGGATATGATAATCAAAGGCGAAAGCCGTAAAAAAACCGCTCACAAAGGGAACGGGTAAAAAATGAGAGAATGGAAAAGGCGTGTGCTTTGCGGTAAGCATTTTTGCAATGATTGCGAGTGGGCTTTTATTCGACGCGCTGAACGGGATTTTATCTATTGCCCGTTTTGCGGAAAGGCATTAACGCTACATATGGATAACCCGGCAATGCAGAGAATAGTTAAAAGTAATCCGTTTAAGGATTTTGAGAAATAAAAAATAAGCGAGGTGCTGGAAAATGGCAGAAAAAGTTACTTTTACCGTAATGGATAGCAAGCAGGGCAAGACGTTCGCAACGGTGGAAGAGGCGACTGCATACGAGCGGGAACACCGTAAGAAGACGGGTGCGTTCGTGGGTATCATAGCAGGGACAAAGCTCGTAACGCATACGTGTAAGGCGGTGGCTACGGCTACGGATAAGCCCAAGGAAACAACGCCTAAGGCAAAGCCGAACGCGCCTGCGAAGGCAAAAGCGCCGAGCAAGCCCAAGGCGACGAAGGCAACGCCCAAGGCGAAGACGAAAACGCCTGCGCCGAAGAAAAAGAAAAAATAAAGCTCTCAAAAAAACGGATATCAAACAGCGGAAAAACCAAATGCTAATAATTTACCCCAAAAATAACTCACTGAACGATATAAATGAACAAAAACTCGGAAACCTACGAGCTGAGAGCTACTCAAAGGTTTTCGAGTTTTTTGTTTCATTATATCCGCGTCGTGTTCGGTAGTGACGGCTACGGTTGGT
>JAZSPG010000101.1:0-21023 GCA_045537295.1 Candidatus Scatosoma sp.
CTTTCCGAAACGATCAAGGGTATGGATATTCTTGTGAAGACGGAAGACGATAAACAGCAGCAAATTCTCAAAATGGCGATTGAGGAAATGGACCTTTCCGTTCGTTCCTACAACTGCTTGAAGAGAGCAAACATTCATACGGTAGAAGACCTTACCAAGAAGACGGAGGACGATATGTTGAAGGTGAGAAACCTCGGCAGAAAGTCTTTGGAAGAAGTCATTCAGAAATTGGAATCTTACGGTCTTGCATTAAAACAACAGGAGGATTAAAATTATGCCCGGCAAATTGGGAAGAACGTCCAAAGAAAGAAACGCGCTTTAAAGAGGACTTGCGTCCCAACTTCTTTGGTACGGTAAAATCGAAACGACCGCTGCGAAGGCGAAGGAATTAAGACCTTACGTAGAAAAGCTTATCACGAAAGCGGTAAAAACCTATGCGGATACCATCGAATTTGAGGTAACGAAAAAGGATAGCAAAGGCAAGGAAATTACGGTAACCAACGTAAAAGACGGTCCTAAAAAGCTTGCCGCTCGTCGCGCGATTATGGCGAAAACCTACGATTTGCAAGAAATCAAAGCTTTCGCGGAAAAGAAGAGCGAATACAAGGCGAGAACTGCGGATATCCAACATCCCTTGATGGACAAACTCTTCAATGAGATTGCGCCTAAGTACGCTGCTCGTGCAGAGGAACTTGGTCAAGGCGGTGGTTATACGAGAATCTACCTTTTGAGCGAACGTCGTGGCGACGCTGCGCAAATGGCGATTATCGAATTGGTATAATCAAGCGAAAAACAAATCAAACACCTGCGGATTACCGCAGGTGTTTTTGCACTAAAAAAATGAAAATTTTACCTATTTGCACGGGGCAGGTATGCGTTTAACCGCATTTATGTTGGGTTGCGTTCGGAAAATATGCGCGCAACCGCACGCGTAAAGCAAACGCGCGGGAAATATGCGGTTTACCGCATAGATACGCTTAGTTTGTCGAAATTTGCGTACCGTTAAACAACGGGCGTGAAACGCGGGTAAAATGCGTTATATAAAAAACGGAAACCACTTTAACTTTGCGTGTTTCGCCGACGAGAAAGATTGCGGTTTTTTTGACGGAAAACGAGAAAAAAGCCTTGAAGTTGTTTACAATTTCACGCCGATATGGTATAATTAAACAAAGGGAAACGGAGGGTGAAAAAATGCAGTCGTTAAAAGAGTTATACCGTATCGGCAAAGGACCGTCCTCGTCGCACACGATAGGTCCTGAACGCGCTTGTAAATTATTTTTAAGCGAAAACGCCGACGCGGATTCGTTTAAGGTAGTGCTGTACGGTTCGCTTGCAAAAACGGGCGAGGGACACGGAACGGGACGCGTGATTGAAAGCGTTCTGCCCCGCGTTACGATAGAATATGATATACAAACGGCGACGCCACATCCGAACACGATGGACTTATATGCGTACTTGGGCAAATGTGAAAGTGCGCGAATGCGCGTGTATAGCGTGGGCGGTGGTGCAATAAAAATCGAAGGCAGAGAAAACGCGGAGGGCGGTAGCGTGTATGCGTTGAGCAAACTTTCGGATATCCGCGCCTATTGCAAAGAGAAAAATATGCGCCTGTACGAGTACGTTTACGAATGCGAGGGCGAGGAAATAAAAGACTTTTTAGCGGAAGTTTGGACGACGATGAAAGCCTCTATCAAGCGCGGTGTAGAGAGTTCGGGGATTTTACCCGGCGGTTTGGGCGTAGAACGGCGCGCGAAGATTTTATTCGACGGCATAACGCCCGAAGAAAGCGCGGAAACGCGTGAAAACCGTTTGGTTTGCGCGTACGCGTTCGCGGTAGGCGAAGAAAACGCTTCGGGCGGAACGATAGTCACTGCGCCGACTTGCGGGGCTTGCGGGGTCGTACCCGCCGTTTTGAAATACGCGCAGGAACGCAAAGGCTACACGGACGAACAAATCGTGAACGCGTTGGCGACGGCAGGGCTTATCGGTAATTTGATAAAAACCAACGCCTCGATTTCGGGCGCGGAATGCGGTTGTCAAGCGGAAATCGGTAGCGCGTGCTGTATGGCGACGTCGGCGTTGAGCGAACTGAAAGGACTTACCTTAGGTCAAATCGAGTATTCGGCGGAAGTGGCGATGGAACACCATTTGGGCTTAACTTGCGACCCGATTTTCGGTCTGGTGCAAATCCCTTGTATCGAACGCAACGCGGTGGCGTCCATGCGCGCGATAAACGCGTCGTCTTTGGCGTACTTCCTTTCGGATAGCCGAAAAATATCGTTTGACCTCGTGGTGCAAACGATGTACGAAACGGGCAAGGACTTGCGCAGACCCTATCGTGAAACGGCGGAGGGCGGTCTTGCCAAGCTGTATAAAAAGTAAAAGGCGTAGGCAGGTATGAGGTTACTTAAAAATAATACCGATAAAAACTCAAAAAACGAGGTAAAAATGGACTATAATGCGATAGTAAAATTAGTATACGACGCGCGTTGGATAGCGACGAACAGAGCGTTGAGCGCGGAGGTCGGAGTGAAAGGCGAGGCGGATTTCGTAACGGCGGTAGATATGAGCATTAGCGCATTTGTAAAAAGCGGGCTTGAAAAAATCGCACCTGGGGTTGCGTTCGTGACGGAAGAGGAAGCCGAGCATATTTCGGTAGGCGAACGGTTCGTTTTAGACCCTATCGACGGTACGACGAATTTAATGCGCGGATATAACATCAGCTCTATTTCGTTGGGTTATTATTGTGATAACGAAGTAAAATTCGGCGTGGTATATAACCCTTTCGACCATCAGTTGTTCTTTGCCGTCAAAGGCAAGGGCGCGCATTTTTACAATACGCGCTTTGGGATAAGCAACCTGTTAAAAATCGGCGTGGAGAATTATCAAAAAGATAACTTACGCGTGTCCGATTTACCGCACGAACAGGCGATTGTCGAGTTTGGCGCGGGTTCTACGAATAAAGGCGTAGCGGAAGAGAGTTTTGCCATCGCCAAGGAAGTGTTTGAAAACTGTATGGATTTACGCCGTATCTGCTCGTCGGCGCTGGCGATTTGCTATATTGCGTCGGGCTGGATTGACGGGTATTTCGAACGCAAAATCAAGGTTTGGGACTATTGCGCAGGCGCGTTGATTTTGGAAGAGGCGGGCGGAAAAATATCGCAATGGAACGGTGAAAAATTAGCCTTCACCGACCCGTCTACTATCGTGGCGGGCAACGTAGATACGCACGCGTATTTGTTGGAAGTGTTAAAAAACAGATAAAACAATCAGGGGGGATAAAAAATGCGGAAGAAGAACTTTATTTTTGCGTTGCACGGACTCGTGCTTTCCATATATTTGATAGTCAATAGGGTAATCGACGAACGCGTGTATAATTTCCTGCAAGACGTGTTACAGCTTTGGTGGGCGGTGGAACTTTGCGATTTGGTGCTGTCCGCGTTCTTGTACGTTGTACTTTACAATATCGTATACTTAATAAGAAAATGGCTGGTCGTTTCCGTGAAAAAAGAGGTGCTTAGCGTCAGCGGTGACTGGTTTCATTTACATATCAAGTACGACGAGAACGGCAAACCCAAACCCAACGGCTTGCGCCCTGGAAAAACGAAAATCAAACAGGACTTGTACGAACTGTATTTTTCCGCGAAAAACCATAACTGCGACTTATTGCCCGACGGTACGATTGAATGGAAAGAGGACGACAGGAACGATACCACTTGGGAATCGTGGTCGGTGGACTGGAACGGCAAAACGGATTTGGTGACCTGTTTCAAGGCGCACACGCCCGAAAAGAACGACGGGGAATTTACCGAAAGACACGGTTTTCATAAACTCAAAATCGCAGGCAAGGGCGAAAAAATGAACGGAAAATTCGCCGACGAATACCCCTCGAAAAGCTACGGTATGATTTACTTTTTCCGCACGGAAAAACAGTTGTACGATTTTATGAAACTGCAAATTGAAAAAGAAGAAAAAACGAACCGCTAATTGTTTGGCGGTTCGTTTTATATAGCGTAAAACGCGAAAAATTGCGCAAGCTTAGGGTATGGAAAGTTTATTAAAGCAAGCGAAGGGCTTGCAGAAAGATTTGGTAAAAATTCGGCGGTACCTGCACGAAACCGCGGAAACGGGCTTTGCGCTCGCGCAAACGGTGGCGTTTATCCGCCGAGAACTTGAAAAGAGCGGTTGTAAGGTTAAAAAATGCGGTAGAGCGGGGCTAACGACGACGATAGGCAAAGGCGAACGCTGTATCTTGCTTAGGGCGGATACGGACGCTTTGCCGATACCAGAACAAACGGGCTTAAAATTCGCGTGCAAAAACGGACATATGCACGCGTGCGGACACGATTTTCACGCCACGGCGCTGTTGGGTACGGCACGCTTGCTAAAAGCGCGCGAGAACGAGTTAAACGGAACGGTAAAACTTTTATTCCAGCCCGCAGAGGAAATTTTAGAGGGCGCGCAAAGCGTGATAAATGCGGGTGTTTTAGAAGAACCAAAGGTGCAGACGGCGGTGATGCTTCACGTGTTGACGGCGGTGGACTTACCCGCGGGAACGGCGGTGATAGCGTCGGGCGGGGTGAGCGCGCCGACGGCGGATTATTTCACGGTACGCGTTAAAGGCAAAGGCTGTCACGGCTCAGCGCCTTGGAACGGTGTGGACGCGTTGACGGTAGCCTCGCATATTTTGATAGCATTGCAGGAAATTTCCGCGCGCGAGCTGTCTATTTCCAACCCCGCCGTGCTGACAATCGGCTCTATGCAATCGGGCGAGGGCGGGAATATCATTTCGGACAAAGCAAGTTTACACGGCACGCTTCGCGCCTTTGACGATAGCGTGCGCAAAAGAGTGCGAACCCGACTGGAAGAAATCTCAAAAAGCGTCGCCACCGCCTTCCGCGCGAAAGCGGAGGTGGAATACGGCGGGGGCTGTCCTACGCTCGTCAACGACGAAACCCTGTCCGCGCTCACATATAAGGCAAGCGTGGAACTGTTAGGAAAAGACCGCGCGTTCACTTCGCAGGGTTTAGGCGGGGATACACGCGAAAACAGCGGTGGTTCGGAGGATTTCGCGTATATCAGCCATAAAGTACCGTCGGTAATGATAGCGCTAAGCGCGGGGGAGAGGGCGAAGGGTTATACCTACCCCTTGCACCATCCCAAAACGGACTTTGACGAAAGCGTGCTGTATATCGGTTCTGCGCTGTACGCCAACACGGCAATCGCTTGGTTAAACGAAAACTGAACGAGAAAAAAACGCACCTTTTCCACGCGCACTTGCATACCATAGAGTATGAGAATAATCGAGTATGACAGGGTATCGGCGGTAGAATACGCAAGGCGTTGGGCGTTTGCCCGCAATCCCAAGTATTACAATTTTGACGCTCTCGGCGGGGATTGCACCAACTTCGCCTCGCAATGCCTGTTCGCGGGCGTTGGCGTGATGAATTACACTAAGGATTTGGGCTGGTTTTACCGTTCTCTAAACGACCGCGCGCCCGCGTGGACGGGCGTGGAATATTTTTACAATTTCCTAACCGCGAACGCCGAAAACGGCGTGGGAACGGGCGCAGGACCGTTCGCACGGGAGGTAAGAATAGACGAGCTAAAAATCGGGGATTTTATCCAGCTGGGCAGGGAAACGGGCGACTTTTACCACACGCCCGTAGTGGTGGGTTTTTCGCGGGGCGTACCGCTCGTATCGGCGCATACCAACGACGCCTTTAATAGACCTTTAACTTCCTACCGCTTTGAAAAAATGCGGTGCTTGCATATCCTCGGCGCAAGAGTGGAATAAGGCTACGCGTTTAGGATTAGAAAGTTAGACAAAATAAAAAAAGAACGAAAAAACCGCGGAAATTTGCGCTCGTTTTGTTGCATTTTTCTCGCGGTTTTGCTATAATGGTGTAGAGGGGAATAAGGTAATAAAAAGTACAAAAGGAAAGCGTATATGAGTTACTTGCGAAAAGAGAAAAATTCCTACTCGGGCTCGTCCTGTTTTTCGCTTAGCGTGGCAATTTGCCGTCGCGCGCTCTTTTGCGGGGTAAAACGCGCGCTTTCGGATATAAAATCGGTATAATCGCAATAGGTGCAACCAAAAAGTTGCACCTATTCGTTTTTCAAAAGGAGAGTATTTTATGAGTAAAGTTGGTATTTTAATGGGCAGTAAGTCGGATTTCGACGTGGTAAAACCCGCGGTAGCCGTACTCAAAAAGTTCGGCGTGGAAGTGGAAGTTCGCGTAATTTCCGCGCACCGTACGCCCGACGAGGCGCACGAGTTCGCCTCAACGGCAAGGGAAAAGGGAATGGAAGTTTTAATTTGCGCGGCGGGCAAATCGGCGCATCTGGGCGGTGTTATCGCCGCACTCACCACCCTGCCCGTTATCGGTTTACCTGTAAAGACGGATATGATGGGCGGTTTGGATAGCTTGCTTTCCATCGTGCAAATGCCCGCGGGTATTCCCGTAGCGACGGTAGGCGTTAACGGCGGAGAAAACGCAGGTCTGCTCGCACTTCAAATTCTCGGGATTAAATACCCCGAAATTGAAAAACAGCTTGCCGAATATAAAGTGGCAATGAAGAACAAAATCAACGCGGACGACAAAGCGTTGCAGGAATTGCTTTAATAGGAGAAAATCAATGGCTGTATTCGGTATTTTCGGAACGGAAACGCAAAACGTAGCGTCCAGCGCGTATTACGGGCTGTACGCGTTACAGCATAGAGGACAGGCAAGTTGCGGTATCGTAGTAAACGACGACGGCGTGTTCCATTCTTACAAGGACGCGGGGCTTGTCAACGAGGTGTTCACGCACAGAAAGTTAGACGAGCTGGGGCTTGGACAAATGGCGGTCGGCAACGTGCATTACGGTACTTCGGAAACGAAGGATATGATAAACGCCGAGCCTATGCTGGTGAACCATATCAAAGGACGGCTCGCCATATCCCACGACGGCGCGATTGTCAACTATGCGGAACTTAGAAAACAACTCGAATTAGAAGGCGCGATTTTCCATACGGCGAACGATATCGAAGTTATCGCGTATATGATAACCAAAGCGCGCCTTACGGCACGCTCTACGGAAGAGGCGATTAGCAAAGCGATGGAGTGGTTGAAAGGCGGATATTCGCTTTTGATTATGTCCCCGCAAAAATTGATAGCCGTGCGCGACGAAAACGGTTTGCACCCGCTTTGCTACGGTGTCCGTGGTGACGGGGAATACGTAATCGCAAGCGAGAGCTGTGCATTAAGCACCGTTGGCGCGACGTTCGTAAGAGAGTTAGACCCTGGTGAAATCGTGGTATTTTCCAAAGAGGGCGTAAAAAGCCTGCGTGAGCATTGTGATAAAAAACCCGAACGGCTTTGCGTGTTTGAGTATTTATATACCGCCCGTCCCGACTCGGTAATCGACAACTGTTCGGTGCATTTGGCGCGTAAAAGAGCGGGCGCGTTTTTAGCCAAAGCGCATCCCGTTGAAGCGGACGTCGTTATCGGCGCACCCGATTCGGGAATAGACGCGGCGATAGGCTATGCGGAGGAATCGGGCATACCCTACGGTTTGGGCTTAATTAAGAATAAATATATCGGTAGAACGTTTATTGACCCCGGTCAAAACGTACGCGAGGACAAGGTAAAAATCAAGCTGAATCCCGTTGCGGAAACGGTACGCGGAAAACGCGTGATTTTGGTAGACGATTCCATCGTCCGCGGAACGACCTGTACGCGCGTGGTCAAGCTATTGCGTGACGCGGGCGCGAAAGAAATCCACATTCGTTCTTCCGCCCCCGAATTCTTAAACCCCTGCTATTACGGCACGGATATCGGTTCGAAAACGGAGCTAATAGCCTGCAAATATACGGCGAAAGAGATGGCGAAGATTTTCGGCGCGGACTCGGTGGGATTTTTGCCCTTGGAAGACGTGTTCAAATTAGGCGCGTCGGGGACTTGCCAAGGCTATTGCGCAGGTTGCTTTAACGGCGAATACCCCACGGAAGTACCTACGGAAAGCTATGCAAGCAAGTACGATTATAAAATTTCAGAAAATAAAAAAACGGAGAATAAATAATTATGGCGATTTCTTACAAAGACAGCGGTGTAGACGTAACGAGAGGCTACAAGGCAGTAGAACTTATGAAAAAACACGTGAAATCCACCTATAACGACAACGTTATCGGCGACCTTGGCTCGTTCGGCGGATTTTTCTCGATTGCAGGCGAAAAGATGGAAGAACCCGTCTTAGTCGCAGGTACGGACGGCGTAGGCACAAAACTCAAATACGCGTTCGTGTTAGAAAAACACGACACTATCGGTATCGACGCGGTGGCAATGTGCGTGAACGATATCGTATGCCAAGGCGCAAAACCCTTGTTCTTCCTCGATTATTACGCTTGTGGGAGATTATATCCCGAATCCGAATCGGAAGTAGTGAAAGGGATAGCGGACGGCTGTAAACAAGCGGGTTGCGCGCTTATCGGCGGGGAAACGGCGGAAATGCCTGGTTTTTACCCCGACGGCGAGTACGACTTAGCAGGTTTTGCGGTAGGGATTGTAGACAAGAAAAAGGTTATCAACGGCAAGAACATTCAAGCGGGCGACGTGCTTATCGGCTTAAAATCAACGGGGGTACATTCCAACGGTTATTCGCTCGTTAGAAAACTGTTCGGCGACAGCGACAAAACGGCGCTTGAAACGTACGACGAAGAACTCGGCGCAACGCCAGCGGAAGTCTTGTTGAAACCGACGAGAATTTACGTAAAGAGTATCCTCGCGTTAATTGAAAAAGTAACGGTAAAAGGTATCGCGCACATCACGGGCGGTGGCTTTATCGAAAATATCCCCAGAATTTTACCCGAGGGCGTGTCCGCGGAAATTGATAAAAATTCCTACGAAGTACCCCCCGTATTCAAGGTAATGCAAAAACGCGCGGGAATTACCGACGAACAAATTTACAACACCTTCAATATG
Organism: Candidatus Scatosoma sp.; assembly: GCA_045537295.1. Lineage (GTDB taxonomy): Bacteria > Bacillota > Clostridia > Christensenellales > Borkfalkiaceae > Scatosoma. The sequence goes on from JAZSPG010000101.1 coordinate 8,964, forward strand.
GGTATCGGTATGGTCGTATGCGTAGCGCCCGAGGACGTAGAAAGCGCAATGGCAAGCTTGCAAGCGACGGGCGAAGAAGTCGTGGTTATCGGTAAAGCGGTAGCGGGCGATAGAAAGGTTATCTTAAAATAAGACTTATGAAAAAAATAGCGGTATTTGCGTCGGGTGGCGGTACGGATTTTCAATCGGTTATCGACGCCAACGAACGCGAACAGTTTTGCGAAATTGAATATTTAGTAGCGTCCAAACAAAATATCGGCGCGATTGACCGTGCGCAAAATCACGGGATAAAAACGCTCGTTTACGACAAAGAGAAATTTTCGAGTAAGGACGAATTTTACGCGTATATCGCCAAGACCTTAAAGGCAAACGGCGTGGAATATATCGTGTTGGCGGGTTGGTTACTCGTCGTACCGCCCGCGTTTATCAAAGAGTTTGAAAACGCGATAATCAATATCCACCCCTCGCTCATTCCCGCCTTTTGCGGTATGGGCTATTACGGACTTAGAGTACATACCTCAGCGATTGAATACGGCGTAAAATTAAGCGGAGCGACGGTGCATTTCGTATCCAGCGAAGTGGACGGCGGAGCGATTATTATGCAACGCGCGGTGGAAGTAAAATTTGACGATACGCCCGAAAGTTTGCAACAAAGAATTTTGAAAGTTGAACACGAAATGCTACCGCTTTGCGTAAAACTGTTATGCGAGGGTAAAATTCAAGTTATCGGCAGAACGGTAAAAATCGCCGATTGAGAAAAACAGGGAGAATAAATATGAACGTTTTGGTTATAGGCAACGGCGGAAGAGAACACGCAATCGTGCAAGCGCTTTATAAATCGCCGAAAGTAGATAAAATTTACGCAATGAAAGGGAACGCGGGTATAGGCGAACTTGCCGAGCTTATCAACCTTGATTATTGCGATATAAAAGCGGTGGGCGACTGGGTGGATAGTCATAAAGAAATTGACTATACGGTAATTGCGCCCGACGACCCGTTAGCGTTAGGTCTTGCGGACGAGCTGGAAAACCGCGGTCACCGCGTTTTCGGACCGAGAAAGAACGCCGCGATTATCGAGGCGAGCAAAGCTTTTTCTAAGGAGCTTATGAAAAAGTACAATATTCCTACGGCGAAATACGAAACCTTTTCCTCGTATGAGGAGGCAAAGGCGTATATCGAGGTTTGCGATATTCCCGTCGTCTTAAAAGCGGACGGGCTTGCACTTGGTAAGGGGGTTTTGATTTGCAAAACGCGCGAAGAGGCAAGAGAGGGTATCAAGGAAATGATGCTGGATAAAAAATTCGGTTCGGCGGGCAACAAAGTCGTCGTGGAAGAATTTTTAGAAGGTCCTGAGGTTTCCGCACTCGCGTTCACCGACGGCAAAACGATAAAACCTATGATAACGAGTTGCGACCATAAACGCGCGAAAACGGGCGACGAGGGCTTGAATACAGGCGGTATGGGAACGTTCGCGCCCGCACATTTCTACGGCGAAAAGACGGCGAAAGAGGTGATGGAACGCATTATGATTCCTACAATGAACGCTATGAACGCCGAGGGTCGCACCTTTAAGGGCGTGTTGTATTTCGGACTGATGAAAACCAAAGACGGAATGAAAGTGATTGAATACAATTCCCGCTTCGGCGACCCCGAAACGCAGGTAATTCTGCCTATGCTCAAAACCGACCTGATGGAAATTTTCGAGGCGGTCACGGACGAGCGTTTAGACGAGGTGAATATTGAGTGGGCGGACGGTGCTTGCGTATGCGTGGTGCTGGCAAGCGGTGGCTATCCTGAGCATTACGAAAAAGGCAAGGAAATCACGTTCGGCGATTTGGACGAAGATATCATCTTGTGTCACGCAGGTACGGCGGTAAAGGACGGTAAAATTGTGACGAGCGGTGGTAGAGTGCTGGGTGTTTGCGCCAAGGGCGCGGATATAGAAAGCGCGCGCAAAAAAGCGTACGCCAACGTAGAAAAAATCCACTTTGACGGTATGTACTACCGCACGGATATCGGTATTAAATACCGCGATATAATTAAGGAATAAATAAACGGTTAGGATATAGATATGATTTACAGAATTTTTGTAGAAAAGAAAGACAACGTACAGGCGCGCAAAGAGCAAGCGGACATCAAAACCCTGCTCAACATTTCCGCGGAAGATTTCAGATTACTGCTTCGTTACGACGTAGAGGGTTTGAGCGAAGAAGAACTCAATTCCGCTTTGCCCTCGGTATTTTCCGAACCGCCCGTAGACGAGGTATATTTGGAAGAAATCCAAATCCCTGACGGCTACAAAGCGTTTGCGGTAAGCTATTTAACGGGTCAGTACGACCAACGCGCCGACAGCGCGGCGCAATGCGTACAGCTGTTGACGAGAAAATCCCGTCCGCTCGTAAAATGCGCGAAAGTGTATTTGGTGAAAGGCGTAACGGACGCCCAGCTCGACGCTATCAAAAAGCACTTAATCAACCCCGTGGAAAGCGAGGAAGTGGGTTTTGAAAAACCCGAAACGCTCGCGCGTACCGCGGTAGAGGGCGCACCCGTACAAGAAGTAGCGGGCTTTATCGATATGACGGACGAGCAAATCACCGCGTACCATAAAAATATCGGTTTTGCAATGAGCGCGCTGGATTTGGCGTTCGTTCGCGATTATTTCAAGAGCGAAAACCGCAATCCTACCGAAACGGAATTAAAGGTTATCGATACGTACTGGTCGGACCATTGCCGTCACACGACGTTCGCAACCGAATTAAAGACGATTAAAACGGCGACGGAAAACACGACGATTAAAAAGGCGTGCCATTTATACGCGGATTTATACCAAGAAATCAACGGTAGCCGTCCCGACAAATATCCTTGCCTTATGGACTTAGCGACTATCGGTGCGAAGAAATTAAAGCGCGACGGCAAGCTGGACAACTTGGATATTTCCGACGAAATTAACGCTTGTTCTATCTGTATCGAAGCGGAAATCGACGGTAAGGTAGAAAAATACCTCGTTATGTTCAAAAACGAAACGCACAATCACCCTACGGAAATCGAACCCTTTGGCGGTGCTGCGACCTGCTTAGGCGGAGCAATTCGCGACCCGCTTAGCGGAAGAACGTACGTATACCAAGCAATGCGTGTTACGGGCGCGTCTGACCCTCGTGAAAAATTAGAGGACACGCTCGCGGGTAAATTACCCCAACGCGCGATAACGCAACGCGCGGCGGCGGGTTTCTCGTCGTACGGCAACCAAATCGGTTTGGCGACGGGTATTGTTGACGAGGTTTATCACGAGGGCTATAAAGCGAAACGCTTAGAAACGGGTTTTGTCGTCGGCGGGGCAAGACGGGATATGGTATACCGCGAAACGCCTAAGGCGGGCGACGTTATCATCTTGCTCGGCGGAGAAACGGGACGTGACGGTTGCGGTGGTGCAACGGGTTCGTCCAAGGCACACGACGCGCACTCGGTAGAAACCTGCGGAGCGGAAGTGCAAAAAGGGAACGCGCTCACCGAACGCAAATTGCAACGTTTGTTCTTAAACAAATCGGCGACGACGAAAATTAAAAAATGTAACGACTTCGGCGCGGGCGGTGTTTCCGTTGCAATCGGCGAACTTGCCGACGGTTTGGATATTGATTTAGACCGCGTACCTAAAAAATACGAGGGCTTAAACGGTACGGAACTTGCCATTTCCGAATCGCAAGAGCGTATGGCGGTGGTGGTAGCCAAAGAAAACGTAGACGCGTTTATCGCGCTTGCGGGCGAGGAAAACCTTTCGGCTACGCCCGTAGCAGTGGTGACGGATACGGGTAGAATGAGAATGCTTTTCAAGGGCAAGGCTATCGTGGATATTTCCCGCGAATTTCTTAACACCAACGGCGTAAAGCAAGAGGCGGACGTGGAAATTTGCGATAAAAAGACGACTTGGTTTGATAAAAAACAAGGCACGCAATTTGCAGAAGAAACGAAAAAAGTATTGTCCGACTTGAACGTTTGCGCAAAGAAAGGCTTGTCGGAAACGTTCGACTCAACTATCGGTGCAAGAACGGTGTATATGCCTTGGGGCGGTAAAACCCAACGCACGCCCGCGATTGCAATGTCCGCAAAAATTTGCGGAGGCGAGACGGACGTTTGTACGGTATCCGCGTACGGCTACTCGCCGTATTTAATGGAAACCAGTCCCTTTGTCGGCGCGGTGTATTCGATAATCGGTTCGGTGTCCAAGGTAGTGGCAACGGGCGCGAAATACAGCGATATCCGCTTAACCTTACAGGAATTTTTCCAAAGAATGACGGGCGAGGCAAAGGTTTGGGGCGTACCCGCATCCGCGCTTTTGGGCGCGCTGTATGCGCAAATCGGCTTAGGACTCGGCGCTATCGGCGGTAAGGACTCTATGAGCGGTACGTTCGAAAGTATCCACGTTCCGCCCACGTTAATTTCCTTCGCACTTGCGCCTGCAAAGGCAAGTAAATTAATTACCAATGTTTTGAAAGGCGGGGAAGAGCTTTACTATATCCCTCTGCCTAAGGACGAGAATTTCGTACCGAATTTTGAAGGCGTAAAAGCCGTTTACGAAGAGGTTTATAAAAATATTGAAAACGGCAACGTCACCTTTGCGACGGTCGTAGAAAACGGCGGTATCGGCTCGGCGGTAATTAAGTCCGCGCTGGGCAATAGCCTTGGCGTTTCGTTCGATATGACGGCGGACGAACTGTATACCGAGGCATACGGCGATTTGGTGGTTTCTATGAAGGATACGAGCGCGTTTAACGGTGCGATTTTGACAAAACGCATAGGGCAGGTATGCGGTGAAGCGTTCGTTTGCGACAATCAAAGCGTCAGTGTAGACACCGCGTCTAACGCGTATATGGGTACGTTGGAAAGCGTATTCGCGACGACGGCAAGCGCCGAGGGCAAAGCTATGGACTGCGACTATACGGCGGGCGTGAAGTATAAAAATATATCGACGAAAACGGCGAAACCGCGCGTATTCATTCCCGTATTCCCCGGCACGAATTGCGAGCTAGATACGGCGAGAAGATTTATCCTTGCGGGAGCGGAAGTCGAAACGGTCGTAGTTAGAAACCGCACTTCTGCGGATATCGAGGACAGCGTTGAAAGAATTGTAAAAGCCATTAAAAACGCAAATATCGTAGCTTTCCCCGGCGGGTTCTCGGGCGGTGACGAACCGGACGGTAGCGGTAAATTTATCGCGACGACGTTTAGAAACCCGTATATCGCGGAACAGCTTGAAGAGTTGTTGAACAACCGCGACGGCTTGGCTCTGGGTATTTGCAACGGTTTCCAAGCGTTGATAAAATTAGGGCTTGTGCCGTTCGGACACGTAACGGAAATGACGGCAAGCTCGCCCACGCTTACGTTTAATAATATCTCCCGTCACGTTTCGACGATGGTAGATTTGCGCGTGGCGTCCAACCTCTCGCCTTGGCTTTCGGCTTGTAAGGTAGGGGAAATTTATAAAGTACCCGTATCGCACGGCGAGGGAAAAATCGTTGCGCCGATTTCGGCTTTGGAAGAAATGAAAAAGAACGGTCAAATCGCAACGCAGTACGCCGATTTAAGCGGGAACGCGACGATGGTATCGCCGTACAATCCTAACGGCTCGACGTGGGCGATAGAGGGTATCACCTCGCCCGACGGCAGAGTGCTTGGTAAGATGGGTCACAGCGAGCGTATCGGGGACAACCTGTATAAGAACATCGAGGGCAACTTCGATATGAAGATTTTTGAAAGCGGTGTAAAATACTTCAAATAAAATTAAAAAAATATCCGAAATTGTGTACGGGAATTCGGCTATCGAGGTAAGGGGAAAATGATAGACATTCATACACATATACTACCGAATATGGACGACGGAGCGAGTAGCGTAGAGGTTTCTGCGGAGCTTTTGAGGATGGAGGCGGAACAAGGCGTACGCGAAATCGTGCTTTCGTCGCACTACTACGGCAAGAACACCGTAGAGGAATTTATTCAATTACGCCAAGAGGCGCTAAACAAGATACAAGCGGTTATTCCCGACGGAATAAAGGTGCGTTTGGGTGCGGAGGTGCTAATGACGGGCATTAACGACCCAAGCGACGAAACGCTTTGCGCGCTCGCGATAGAGGGAACGAAATGCGTGTTGTTGGAGTTTCCGTTTACGCTTAGATGGTCGCCGTTGCTCTTTGAACGGGTGTCCGATTTTATCGCGGAAACGGGCTATACGCCGATTATTGCGCATACCGAGCGGTATTTAGAGGTAATGAAAAACCCGTCGTTAGTCACGCAATTCGTGCAGATGGGCTGTTTAATCCAGTTAAATTCCTGCGCGTTTATCGAAAAGCGAACGAGGCGTTTGGCGCTTGCGCTTGTAAAACACGGTTTGGTGCATTGTTTGGGTACGGACGCACACGATTTAGATAGGCGTTCACCCGATTACGCCGAGGCAAAGGCACTTATGGAAAAGTGGGGTTATGCGTCCGAATGGAACGAAATCCAATGGCAAATGGGCAAAATTTTAGCAGGCGAAAGGGTGAATAAACCGTACGGCAAGGTAAAAAAATTCGGTCGGATTTATTATTGATGAAAAAATAAACAAAAATTTCCACGCAAAATAGCGCGTAAGCGGTTGAAATTTTTGCGGGAAAGTGCTACAATGAAAGAGCAAAAAATAAAAAAAGGAGAAAGATAGATATGGCTAAAATTACGGCGGACACTTTAATAGCGGATTGCTTGCAAATCAATCCTAACGCGCCTGAAATTTTGATGTCGGCAGGAATGCACTGCTTCGGATGCGCGATGGCGCATGGCGAAACGGTAGCGGAGGCAGTAGCGGTACACGGCGAAGACCTCGACGCATTGCTTGCAAAGCTTAACGAAGGCTTAGAAGACTAATCGAAAACGGAGCAAGGGTACGGTAAAACCGTACCCTTGTACAAGTTTATAAAAAAAACGCAAGACGCGTAAAAAAAGTTTAGAATAACGGCAAAAAACAGTTGATATTCACGGCGAAATATGCTATACTACATAGGCAAAAGTAAATAAGGCCTTATCGTCTAGCGGTTAGGACGGCGCCCTCTCACGGCGCAAACTCGGGTTCGAGTCCCGATAAGGTCACCAAAACGGCGGTTTTTTAACGATTTTTCGTTGAAAAACCGTCATTTTTAATACCTTTCGAGCTTAGCAAACTTTAGAAATTGGGGCATTTTTGGGGCATTTTACCACAAATCGAGTTTACTACCTTCTGAAAGAAGGTATTCTTCCGATAAATCCGTGTAGGCATTCCCCAACGCGCCAAGCGAGTGTCCCATAAAGTGCATTCTCGCGTGCTCGGAAACGCCCAGCTCTTTGCATCGCGTATTAAAAGTTTTGCGTAAATCTTTGAGTTGATGATTCGGACAGTATTTCGCGGAAAACTCGGTGGAGAGATATTTATCGTGGTAAATCGGCAATTCGGTAACGTCGTTTAAGTATTCAGCAAGTCGTTTGCAAATGTAAATGCGTTTGTATTCGACTTTTTTATTTTTTCGCTTTGAATTGACGGCAACGATAAATTTCCCTTCGATTCTCGCCTTTCCTAATTCGTTTGGGCGTAATCCGGTGTACAGCGCAAGCGCATACATAATTTCCAGCGGTGAGCCTTTAATTGCCGTGAGTAGCTCCTGTTCTTCTTTCCTGGTTAGCGCAGAACCGCTATTCTGTTGGTAACCGAGAAACAGCACCACGTCGAGTGGATTCCGCTCGATTAAACCGTGAGCGATTGCACCCTGGAAGATGATAGAAAGTAACGAGCGAACTTCGTCCGCTGTTTTCCCGTATCCCTTCGCCATTAAGCTGTCGATTAAATCTTGACATAGATTCGGCGTTATTTTTTTAAGCTCGTACTTAGCAAAGACGGGAAAAATGTGATTTTTCAAACGGTTTTCGTCTTTATAGTACGTTTGCGCGCAAACCTTCGGCTTTCGGAATTTCTCAAAATAGAATTTGGTAAATTCTTCAAACTTCGTCGGAACGGTTGCAATATTTTTATTTTTCGGCTTTGCCATTTTTAATTTTTCAATCATATTCGCCTTTGCGAGAGCAACCGTTTTCCCGCAGGCATATACGTCGTAGCCGTCGCAACGAAAACGAATCTCATAAGTAAACGACGAACCCGAACGGCGCTTGCGTATTCTACAACGCTTTCTTTGTACGATAATAAGTTTTTGTAATTTTTTTGGCATAAGTGAAATCTCCTTTTCAGTAAAATCAATTATGCCTTCTTTTTGCTCGCCCGGCTTTTCAAAGTCGGGTGTTTTTTCTTTTTCACCTCCGTTGTCGCTTAGAACGGTGGCTTGCCGTTCTACTGTTGGGAATAGTAATACTTTGCCCCTCGGCTCGTCATCAACAAAGCGAAGTTTCGGCTTTGTCGCCTCGCGCGCGTCCTCGTAGCCTTCGATGCGGTGCAGTAAGTCGTGAATTTGAGCGATAAGCTCGGATACGTATTTGTCCATAAAAGGTACAATCCTCCTAAAAGTTATTAGGAAAATTGTACCTTATTTTCGACAAATTTCAACAAAGAGGATTTTGCGAAATTTATCTTGATAAATTTTCGCAAGAAATCTTTTGTGTTTTTAGAAAGGGTTATTCCTCGTCGTCCGACGGGGGCGTTTCCGTGCCTTTCGTCGTCGTGAGCAGGTCAACCTCGCTTGCGTTAAGAGGGGATATAACCGACTTCCCAAGCCGTCTTTCAATATCCCGCCTTGCGTTTTTGGCAACCTTGCCACCGTCTCGCGCGATTTTTCGGCTTTCGTCAAACGTTTCGGGGCGCTCCTGCTTGGAAAACGCCGTCGTCGTAACTTCCGCCAGCATATTCAGCGCAAGCTCAATATCCGTCATATTATCGCGCAGGCTTTCTTTCTTCAAGCCTTTGAGTTCTTTATACTCGCGAACGGTTTTTCCGCTCCACGCCTTCGTCATCTCGCTGGTAAGTATCGCGTATTCCTTGTCCGTTTCAATCCCACGCGCGCGCCATTCGTCCGTCAGTTTCTTCCGCGCCCGTATCGTTTGCATACGTTGATTTATCCATTCTTCCGAATACCCTTTCGCGCGGTAGAAGTCAACGCCACGCTTAAACGCTTTTTCAGGGTCGGCAATTTCGTCCAAGCGTTCGCTCCCCACCTGCGCAAGCCACATTTTGAACGGCTCGGCTTTCGGGGACGGGATAGACTGCACAAGGCGTAATATACCTTTCGTCGTCGCAACGGTAGTTTTGTAATATTTCCCGTCGCTTGCTTGCATTTTAGTTAGGGTACAAATTGTACCCCAACTGCTATTCAGCTCGGTATCACGAGCGCGCATTTTTTTTATGTACTGTTTCGGGTCTACGCTGTCCGTGAGAACGGAAACAACGTCCACGACGGAAAAATACCATTCTTCCTCGTCAGCGTTCCAAGAAACGCGTACCGTTTTTTCATTAAAAAGTTTTAATTTCGTTTCCATAAGCAAGTTCCTCAATTTGCGTTCGTTAGTTCTAATTCAGTAGCCAAAGATTCCCGCAGTTCTTGCAAATTCCCTGCACGTGCGTTTTGCTTTCTTCCAGTAAAACGCAAATATAAGTTACAAAAGCAAAAAAACCGAAAATAATAGACGTGATTATTGCGCCTTCTGCATTTTTATCTTGAAACGTAGCAAAAAAAAATAAATAATGCAATGCCTAAAAAGACAAAAAAAGAGATTCGCATACCGATTGCTTTGTGGTATTCCGTAACAAAGGCAAGCTCTCTGCTTTGGCAACGGGGGCAAGTAATAGGGGTGGGCAAATTGCTATTCTCGTTCAAATCATTTGTATATTCGTTGTTCATATTCATTTAATCCGTTTTAAGAGATTTTATTTTTTAGGGTTTCTTGACTAATTAAAAAATCCATATATCCTAAAAGTTGCGATTGGTTGGGGGAAGAAAGTAGTTTGAATTTTTCTAATAACTGCATTTCTTTTGTTGTAAGGTTTTGGACTTGTCCTGTTGAGTTAAGTGCCTTTGATTTCTGATTCTTTGTTTGTGAAAAAATGACGGGCGAGCTATCATCAGTTTTTCCGACAAGGTACTCGTAAGATATATTAAAATACATCGATAGTTTTCGTGCGGACTTCTCTCCAAGGTTTCTTGAACCAGAAAGTAGGCAATTTAAAAAATTTACTTGTAACTTGGTTTCGTTGGCCAATAAATTTAAATTAATATTAGTTTGCTCTATAATAGCTTTTAATCTTGCACGAGATAGTTTTGCTCGTTCAATTTTTTTAATCTCCCCTAAAATTATTTGCTCGTAATTATCGAAAGAAGAAACGATTGTACCATTTTCAAATTGAGAAATAATATCCGAAACACTTTTATAATAATCATAATCACTAATTATTTTAAGCGTGTAGATTTTAGGTGTATTTTTGGGGGTCTTTAGATATTTTGATTCTGAATAAGAATTGCAATAATCTAAACGACGTTGAATCTCTTTTATATACTCAGGTGAAATAAAGTAGAATACACCTTTGAAATTTTCTTCAGGGAAATAAATAGGTGGAATAGTTATTTGTCTAATGTCCTTTTTGAAAGAGTTCAAATCAGGTAAACTCAATGTTAATTTATTGCTTATGGAATTGCCATTATAAACGGAAATTTCATATTGAGTAGGGAAAAGCTTGATTCCTGTAATTGCCCAAAAATAAGTATCATTTTTATTTAAGAAACGAATCGTAGTTCCGATAGGATATTCAATTTTTATATTTTTTTGGCTTTTGATTTGTTCTGCAGTTAATACCATAGTTTTGCCTCGTTTATGCGTGTTTGTTTTTATTTCCTCGCTTGCTGGCGAGGAATTGTACATATTCAAGAGTTTGCGCTCGTTCAGGGCGGGGGAGCGTGCGGAAATTGTTCAGTAAACCCTCTTCCTCGTTGGTCAGTTGTATACCTTCTGTTTGTACTGATATATTTCCAAAATCGTCGCTCCTGCCAAGTAGGTAGTCTATTGAAATTGCAAGAATATCCGCTATTTTTATAAGCGTTTCGCTGTCTGGTTCCGTTCTCCCTGTTTCATAATCACTATAAGTCTGTTGCGTAGTGTTTAATTGAGTTGCTAATCCTTTTTGGGTTAGTCCTTTTTCAGTCCTACATTCTTTTAATCGTTTAATCATTTTTTGCCTCCTAAAAATATTTTACAACAAATTTCGGTAAAACGCTTGACAAACCGAAAAATGCTGTGTATAATAAAAGCCAAGATACCGAATTTTTCGGTATTTCAATCTTAATCAATTAAAATATTGCACGAAATTAAGGGAGTTGCGCTATGTCTATTGGTAGAAAATATTGAAACTGGATATGATAATCAAAGGCGAAAGCCGTAAAAAAACCGCTCCCAAAGGGAACGGGTAAAAAATGAGAGAATGGAAAAGGCGTTTGCTTCTCGGCAAACATTTTTGCAATGATTGCGAGGGTGCTTTTATCTCACGCGCTGAACGGGATTTTATCTATTGTCCGTTTTGCGGAAAGGCATTAACGCTACATAGGGATAACCCCGCACTGCAAAGAATAGTTGCAAGTAATCCGTTTACGGATTTTGAAAAATAAAAAAAGTTAAGTGAGGTGCAGGAAAATGGCAGATAAAGTTACTTTTACGGTATACGATAGTCCCAAAGGAAAAACCTTTGCGACGTTAGAAGAGGCAAACGCATACGAACGGGAACATCGTAAAAAGACGGGTGTGTTCGTGGGTATTATAGCAGGGACTAAGCCCGTAACGCATATTTGCAAGGCGGTGGCTACGGCTACGGATAAGCCCAAGGAAACAACGCCTAAGGCAAAACCTAAGGCGGACAAGCCCAAGGCGACGCCGAAGAAGAACACGTGCAAGCCTAAGGCGACGAAGGCAAAGCCCAAGGCGAAGACGAAAACGCCTGCGCCGAAGAAAAAGAAAAAATAAAGCTCTCAAAAAAACGGATATCAAACAGCGGAAAAACCAAATGCTAATAATTTACCCCAAAAATAACTCCGCTGAACGATATAAATGAACAAAAACTCGGAAACCTACGAGCTG
>JAZSPG010000093.1:0-43090 GCA_045537295.1 Candidatus Scatosoma sp.
CCAACTGCCTTGCTCCCATGGCAAACACGCTCAACAAGCTTTCCAAAATCAAGAAAGGCTACATGACGACGATCCACGCGTTCACGGGCGACCAAATGGTTCTCGACGGACCGCACAGAAAGGGCGACCTTCGTCGTGCAAGAGCTGCGGCGGTGAATATCGTTCCCAACTCGACGGGCGCTGCGAAAGCTATCGGTTTGGTTATCCCCGAACTCAACGGCGTACTTGACGGTTGCGCACAACGCGTTCCCGTTCCCACTGGTTCGCTTACCCAACTCGTAGCAGTTTGCGACGGCGAAGTAGACGCTACTGCCGTAAACGCGGCAATGAAGGCGGCGGCTTCCAAGTCCTTCGGCTACACGGAAGAAGAAATCGTTTCGTCCGATATCGTTGGTATCACCTACGGTTCGCTTTTCGACGCTACGCAAACCAAGTGCATGCCTATGGGCGACGGCACGACGCTTGTTAAGGTTGTTTCGTGGTACGATAACGAAAACTCCTACACCAGCCAAATGGTTAGAACGATTAAGTACTTCGCGGAACTTTAATCAAATCGCTTAAAAATCCCACCGACCTCGGAAATCTTTCCGAGGTCGGTGTTTTTTTGCGTTTCATTCTATTCCCCTTGTTTTTTCTTCGCTCTGTAATACGTTTGCGGACTGTTAAACCCCGCCTCGTACAAAAGCGCAAGCTCCGTCCGCGTATCGCCTGCCCGTCGGCGCGCGGTGATATAGTCCAATCGCAACGAATGGATATATTCCAAAAGCCCTTTACCGATATAGCGGTGAAAGACCCGCGAGATATGCGCCTCGGTATACCCCAGCGCGTTTGCATAACGCTTAACGCCCGCTCGTTCGCCTATTACAGCATTGCTCGAAAAGGCTGGTACGTGGAAAACGGCGATTTTGAAATTTTAATCGGTGCGTCCTCGCGGGATATCCGCCTGTCCGACACCGTAAAAATTCAACTTCCTCCAAACACACAAAACTCTCAATAAATATCTTACGGACGGTTCGTAAATGAACCGTCCGTTTTTCGCTCGCTTTATTCCAAAATATTCGTCGTGAGCATATCCACGCCCATTGCTTTCGCCATTTCCGCGTGTTCTATTTTGTCTATCGTCCAACAGTTGACTTTCAAGCCCGCCTTATGCAGTCTTTCCACCTTTTCTTTGGTCAAGCCGTACCCGCAAATATCCGCGTCCAAGCGGTGCTTTATCATAAAATCCATTTCCTCGTCCGAGCATTTTTCCACCAAAAACTGCGCGCTCGCGTCGGGGTAGTTTTCACTCAAATTGAGTAGGTTTTCGCTTGAAAAGGAAATAAAGGTAACGCGTTCAAACCAGCCGAGCTCTTTCGTGCGCTCGGCGATTTCCCAAACTTTTTCCTTCGGCATTAAATTCTTTAATTCTAAAATACATTGTTTATCGTACTTTTTGCAAATTTGGATATACTCGTCAAGCGACGGCAAGAATAAATCCGCGCGTTCCGTCACGCCGTCGGTATCTTTTAATCGCACGGCACGCAGGGTTTGATAGTCTGTTTGTTCCACGCACATATCCAAACCCGCGACGCGTTTCAAATCGTCGTCGTGTACGACGATAACTTTGCCGTCTTTCGTGATATGCACGTCCGTTTCCACGCCGTAATAGCTTTTCACGCCCGCCACCACGAACGCAGGACAGGTATTCTCGCGTTCCAAACCCGAAACGCCTCTATGCGCTATCATCTTGATATTGCCTTTGTTTTCAAATAAAACCGTGTTCATTCTCCGCTCCTTTGTTGCTTTATTCTAAAATATTCGTCGTGAGCATATCCACCCCGCAAACGCGCATATACAGCGCGCACGCGCGCGTATCTACCGTCCAACAGTTGACTTTCAGCCCCGCTTTGTGCAATTTTCTAACGCGCGCAGGCGTTACGCTCGCCCAAAAAAAGTTCCCGTCGATTTTGTTTTCGAGCATAAACTCAATATCCCCTTTTTTCACCTTTTTCACGATATACTGCGCGTTCGCGTTCGGATAACTGCGTCTTAGCGCGGTCAAATGCTCGCGGTCAAAGGAAATAAAGGTGGTTTTTTCAAACCAACCGAGCGCGGAAATATCTTGCGCCAGCTCCCAAATTTTATCGGCAAGTATCTCGCCTTTAAGCTCTAAAACCGCCTGCTTATTATATTTTTTGCAAATTTCGATATATTCCTCGACGGTGGGCAAAAAACAGGTTTCCTCGTTAGAATTCGCGTATATATCTTTCAACCGAAGCGCGCGCAAAGTCGCAAAATCCGTTTGGTCAATGCGAATATCTAAGCCAAACCGCTCTAAATCGCTATCGTGCGCTATAATGAACTTTCCGTCCAAGGTAAGCCGAGCGTCCGCCTCGATACCGTAATACTCACGCCGACCCGCCTCTTCGAACGCAAAAACGGTGTTTTCCAGCGCCAAACCCGACGCGCCCCTGTGCGCCACGATTTGCATTTTGCCGTTCGCAAAATTTTTCGTTTGGGCGTAACGCTTTTGCTTTTTCAACGCCTCGGGCAAAACAATACACCCCGCCAAAATCACGCAAACCAAAAATAGCCCCGCTAACACGAGCGCCGTGATTTTAAGTTTTCTTTTCGTCTTTGGTTGCATAATTTTTATTCGTTATAGGGTTTGCCGTACCCCCCGCACGCCGTAAGCGGATTTTTCGCAGGGAGCGTACTTAGGCACACGCGAGCAAGGCAAATGCCGTTCCCGCACGCCGTAAAATGCGAAGAGTGCGTCGTATTGCCACAAACCTCGCGGTTTTGCCCGACGGGCGCGTACTAATGCGTACGCGAGCAAGGGCAAGTTCCGAGTTTGTGGATAAGACGGCGTACTATACGCATTTTACATATTAATCCCTGCGGTTGTTTCTGCCAAACATTATCAACACCCACATTAAGAAGCGCAGGAAGTAAACGAGCGAGGTTAAAAGCGAGGCGAGATAGGTGCGCGCGGCCGCCGAGAGCATTTCTTCGGCGTAGGGCAGTTCTTCCTGCGTGATAATCCCCTCGCGGACAAGCATTTTCTTGGCGCGACGGCTTGCGTCTAATTCCACGGGCAAGGTTACGAGCGCGAACAAGGTAGACAGTCCGTACAACCCAACGCCGACAAGCGCGATATAAAAACCCAAATCCGAGTTCTGCGTTGCGCCCACGAAAATATCCAGCAACAACCCCACCAACACGAGAGGCAGGGCAAGCCTTGAACCGAAGTTGGTTATCGGTACGAGTACCGTTCTGATTTTATAAGGCAAATACCCGCGCTGTTTTTGTACCGCGTGTCCGATTTCGTGCGCGGAAACGGCAACCGCCGCTACCGAGGTACTTGCGTAAGTGCTTTCGGAAAGATTAACAACCTCTTTCGTCGGGTGGTAATGGTCGGTCAAAAACCCCTTTACCCTACCGATAGAAAGCCCTCTAAGCCCGTTGGCGCGGATTAAACGAACGGCGGTGTCGTAGCCCGTCATTCTCGATACCGTTCCCACATCGCTATACGCCTTGAATGTGGAATGTACCTTCGAGCTTGCCCAACCCGCAAACCCCGCGCAAATTAAAATCAAGACTAAAAATATCAAATAATATTCGTACATAAATTACTTCCTTTTTTTATAAATTGCGTTTTCAACGCGTGCAATTCATGCCCGTAGGGCAATTCATGAAATTTATTTCAATTCATGAACGCAGTTCACTTCACGCAAAGCAAACGCTTTGCAATTCATTCTTTATTATAGTATTCGTACCTTCTCAAAAGCTATTCTTTCCCGCGCGGATTTTTCAACGCGCATTACAAATCGATAGAGAACGGGTAGAGTTCGGACTTAGAAACCCCCCTGTCTTTTGCGGTGCGTTTGAGCGCTTCTTTTTTATCCAACCCCGCGAGCATATAATGCTTTATATGTTCCTGTACCGTCAAAGCGTTCAACTTCGATTCGCCCTCTTTCGCGCCCTCTACCACCAACACGAACTCCCCGCGCGTTTCGCCCGTATAACCCTCAGATAACATAAACGCCACGCTTTCCTCGTGCAGTTTGGTAATCTCGCGTACGGCGACGGCTTTTCTCTCGCCGAACACCTCGTACATAACTTTGCAGTCTTTCTCAATGTCCTGTGGCGCACAATGGAATACGAGGGTCAAATCGCAGTCCTTGTACTTTTCCAACACGGCTTTTTTCTCGCCCGTTTTATCGGGTAAAAAACCAATAAACGCAAATCTGTCCGCGTTCAAACCCGATAAAATCAGCCCCGCGACGAACGCACACGCGCCGGGGATAAGGGTATACGGTTCGCCCGCCTCTTTGAGTATTTGGCAGACGGTATTACCGGGGTCGGACACGACGGGCGTACCCGCGTCGGAAACGACCGCCACCGTTTGCCCGCTTTGCGAGGCGCGCAAAATTTTCTCGCCCGCTTCCCGTTCGTTGAATTTATGGCACGCTTGCAACGGTTTTTTAATCTCGTACGCGTTCAAAAGTTTGATAGTATGCCTCGTATCCTCGCAAAAAATGATATCCGCGCTTTTCAGCGTTTCCAGCGCGCGAATACTTATATCTTTCAAATTGCCTATCGGCGTCGCTACAAAATAAACCATACCTTGCTCCTTTTTGTCTAATTTACCGCCGTGGGTAACACTTCGCACGACGGTTTTCCGCCTTTCACGCCCTCTACCATCACCAAGTACGGTTTCGCGCCCGCTTTCCCGCTGACGAGCTGTACGCGTTTGACCTCTATATTCACCGCACGAAGCGTATAACAAACCTCCGCAAGCCTGTCCGCTCTGTTGAGTAACGCTACCCTACCGCCGAATTTGAGCGCTTTGGCGACGGCGCGCGCGATTTCCTCTAAGTTGAGCGTAATTTCCTTTCGGCAAACGGCTTTGTGGTATTCCTCGTTCTCAAACCCACCGCGCTCGTACGGCGGATTGCATAAAATAAGCGAATATTTCTCGTTATGTTCCGCGCTAATGTCCTGTAACTTACCCTGCACGAACGAAAAATTCTCAAAACCATTTAGTTTCGCCGTCTTTTTCGCTAAATTGAGTAACGGTTCTTGCATTTCGAACAAAGTCACGGGCATATTCGGGAATTTTTCTTTATTCAGCGCGTAAAAATGAAACCCGACAATCCCGCACCCCGCGCAAAAATCCGCAATCTTGTCCCCCTTTTTCGCCCGCGCGAATTTGGAAAGCAACACCGAATCGGAGGTAAAACGGTACAGCGTTTTGTCCTGCACGATTTTCAAACCGTTAAAACCCATATCTTCGGCAACTTCGTTAACAGATAAAAGCAAACCGTTCTCGTCCATAGCGTTCCCCTCGTATTTTTTTCTTATTTAAGTATACCAACAATTTAGGGAAAAGTCAATAAAAAGCGGATAGTTCCTTTGCCGAAAACGCATACTTGCTTTATGAATAAAATCCCGCAGGCGTTGTCGCCCGATTTACAGGAAAATAAAAAACTCATCAAAAAACTGTTGCCGTCCGAGGATATTTTGTCCTACGCCTTTCAAACGGCAGATAAAATAGACTGCGTTTTGTTCTACGCCGACGGTACGGTGAATAAGGAACTTTTGGGCGCGCTGATTGCCCGCCCCTTATCCGCTTTGGACTTGAAAAACGCGCAGGATAGCCAAACCGCGCTTCTCACCACCGCCCGTTTCCCAGAACTTAAAACCACTCAAAAGGTGGAAGATATGCTCAAAGAAATTTTGGACGGAAACACCTTGCTTTTGGCGGACGGCTTTACCACGGGTTTTATTATCGGCGCAAAACTCTTGCCCGTCCGTTCGATTATCGAACCCCCTACCGATATCGCGGTCAAAGGTCCACGCGAGGGGTTTATCGAGGACATCAAAACGAATATGAGCTTGGTGAGAAAACGCCTCAAAACCCCCGATTTGCGTTTTGAAACGGTGCGCGTAGGCAAGCGTTCCAACACCGCCGTCAGTCTTTGTTATTTAGAGGGTACGAGCAACACAAAGCTCAAAGACGAACTCAAAGAGAAACTCAAAAAAATCAAAATCGATAATATCCCCGACTCGTCCTATATCTCGGCGTTTCTTTCCCCCCGCCCGCATAGCTTTTTCCGCACGCTCGGTACGACGGAAAAACCCGATATCTTCACCGCGAAAATCGCGGAGGGCAGAGTGGGGATTTTGGTAGACGGTTCGCCTATCGCGCTCACCGCGCCGTATACGCTCACCGAAGATTTTCAATCGAGCGAGGACTATTTCATCTCGCCGTTCACCGCGACGCTTTTCCGCGTTTTGCGGTTTATTTCGCTGTTCGTTGCGCTGTTACTACCCGCGTTGTATATTTCCGCACAGCTTTTCAAGGTCCAACTCGTCCCGCTGGGTTTGGTGCTTACCATCGCGTCCAGCGTGCGCGAATTGCCCCTTTCGCCCGCCTTGGAAATGTTCGTCGTGCTGTTTTTATTAGAAACACTAAAAGAGGCGAGTATCCGAATGCCCAAGTACGTGGGTATGTCCTTATCCGTCGTCGGCGCGCTGGTGTTGGGCGAAACGGCGGTGTCGGCGGGGTTCTTATCCACGCCCGCAATTATTATCGTCGCATTTTCTGGGATTTGCTTATACACCGTACCCAACTTCGTCGAAACGGGCAGTATTTTACGCTGGCTGTATCTTCTCGTCGCGGGTAGTTTAGGACCGTTCGGTATCGTACTTTTATCCGTGGTTTTGCTATGCTATCTCGTATCCGCCGACGCGTTCGACACGCCTATCTTAGCGCCGTTCTCGCCCTTAACGCCCCGCGATTTACGGGATACCGTCGTCAAATACGATATGCAATCGCTCACCAAACGCCCGAAAATTTTACGCTCGAAAAACAAAACGCGCTTGGGCTTTTCGGGTAAAGACAACACGCAAAATCAAGGAGAATAACCGTTATGACCACGACCGCGAAAACAATCAACGGCAGACAAATCGCCTTTTTCTCGGCGTTTATCCTGCCCGTATTAAAACTCACCGAAGTACCTTCCCTGCTCGCAAAATTCGCCAAGGGCGATTTACTCTTGCCCGCCCTGTTGCATTTTGTTTTCCAAACCGCGCTTATCTGCGCGCTTTTATACTGCGCCTCGCGCTCGGAGGAAACGCTTGCTAAACGCCTGCAAAACAAACTTGGCAAATGGACGCGCGTTTTGTACGCCGTATACGCCGTATACTTCCTCTTTTACGCCGTTTTACCTCTTTTAGACCTCGAAAAATTCACCTACGCCGTCTTCTTCGACACCGCGCCGACGCTTTTTTCGTTCGCGTTTTTCTTTTTCTTTTCCGCGTTCCTTTGCGTAAAGCATATCAAAACGCTCGGACGGCTTTCGGATTTAAGCCTGTTCTTGTTTGTTTTCCCCTTCACCGCACTACTTCTCGCCTCGCTCGCGGAGGCGGATTTCACCAACCTGTTGCCTATTTTCCAGCAACCCGCGGGTTCGTCGTTTGGCGGTTTTTTCTACACCCAACCGCATTTTTCGGACGCAACGATGCTGTTGCCCCTAATTTTACACCTGCGCTTTGAGAAAAAAGACGGAATAAAAATCACGGCGGGGTATCTTATCGGCGCGCTGTTTACCCTCGTGTTTTTGGCGGTATTTTACAGCGTATATTCGTCGATTGCGCCCCGTCAGCACTACGCGTTTTCGAAAATCGCGCAATACTTCCCGCCCCTCGCGGTTATCGGCAGGGTAGATTTACTGCTCGTGTTCGTGCTTTGCACCCTTTTATTTTTCGCCACCGCCGTACCCCTTTTCTACGCCGTCGAATTTTCCGCTTGCGCCTTTACCAAAGACAACAAACTTCTGCTTTCCGCTACCGTGAATTTCGGCGCGTTCCTGTTCGTTCTTTTTTGCAATAAATACTACGATAGCGTATACGCGTTTTTCGGCAACGCCCTGCCCGCCCCGTTTATCGCGCTGAGCATACTACCGCTTTTCTTGCTGTTCCTACCCGCACAACCCCGCCGTATAAAAAAGGAGAAATCAAATGCGTAAAACCCCGCACTTAAAAACGAAAAACACCGTCCGCTATTTTCTTTTGCTCGTCGCTATTTTGTCCTTTTTCTTTCTCTCGAACGACTTCGGATTAATCGATATACAAAAAACGGCCATCGTAATGGCGGTGGGCGTGGACAGAGAGGACGATACCTTTATCGTCACTTCGCAAATCGCCGTACCGCAATCCTCTAAACAGGGCAAAGCCACCCAAACGGTACAAATCGTCAGCCGTGGCAACACCGTCGCGCAAGCCTTTGAGGAAATTAACGCCAAAACGGGCTGGTATCCCAAACTCGTCTTTTGTCGGCTAATTATCCTCGGCGAAAAGACCGCCGAACAAAACGCGTTCGACGCGCTCGACTTTTTCCTGCTCGACGAGTATATTTCGGATAGCTGTTTGCTCGCCACCTGCGACGGAACAGCGAAAGACCTGCTCAACGTCACCGCACTTATCGACCCGTCGGGCAGTATCGCTATGCAAAAAGTCCTCTCCCCCCACGCCGAACGCGTCGGCGCAGTCTTACCCACGACCTTGCGCGAGTTCGCTATCGGATATTTCAGCGATAACAAAAGTTCGTATATGCCTATCCTCAAAACCCAGCCCCAACAAGAACAAATCGGCTCGAACGGCAGTCAAGGCGAACAAAACAACCAAGACAGCCAAGGCAGTCAAGGCGGACAAGACAGTCAAGACAGCCAAGGCGGACAAAACGGTGGGGGACAAAACGAACAAGGCGGTGGGCAAGGCGGACAAACGCAGGACAAACCCGTATTTAGCGCAAGCGAAACGGCGTTATTTTTGGCAGGCAAGCGGGTAGGCACGCTGACGAAAGAGGAAACCTTTGCGTTCGGCGCGGTAAAGAGCAAACTGCGCCTTGCGAGTTATTCGGTGAACGAAAACGACGGCGCGTACACGCTCACCGTCAAGCGCAACACGCCCAAGACCAAATTCAAATTAGGTGCAGACAACCGTGCGAGCTACAAAATCCAACTGACGATGACGGCGGGGCTACTCGACTATTCCAAAGCGCTGAGCCTGCACGACGGCGCGGACGCGGGCGACCTGCCCCAGAGCGTATTTGACAGTGCGGAAAAACGGCTTATCGGGCAAATCAAAACGGTGTTTGAAAAATGCCGTTTGGTAAATTGCGATATCTTCGAATTGACGGCGGAATTACAAAAAAAAGAGAAAAAGCGGTATCAAGACCTGCGCCGAGAAATTTTACAAAACGCCGTTTTAGAGGTGTCCGTGCGGTTTGAAAATATAAGATAATGATTTGCACCTAACGGCGCGTGAATTTTCGCTTACACTCAATGATTTGGCTTGCGCCATGAAGTGAAACGCAACGCGTTTCATTATCGTTTAATTTTATAATTTTTACCATAATGCACGCAAAGCGTGCAATTCATTCTTCACGCGCCGTCAGGCGCAATTCACGAACGCAGTTCAATTCATTCTTCACACTTATCCACAGCGCCTTTTCCGCTGTGGATAACTTATTACGCCCCGCGATTTTTCATTCTGTCGAAGAATACAAAACGCCGTCGAAGTATGTCGAAAAATAAAATTATAAAAATATACACCGCTCCTTTATCCCCCGTTATCCACCGAAAAAGTGGATAAATAGGGGTTGTCCACGCACCCTTTTGCAATTTTGTGGATAACTATACGGTGGACAACTGTTAATTTTTAATAAAAAACCGTTAAAAACCGCCAAAACCCGCGAAAATGGGCATTTTTTGGTGGATAACTTAACCCAAACAATCATACAAAACCCCCTTACTTTTGCCTGAAAAAGTGGATAACCAAGTCCGAACTAAAAAAATGTGGATAAACTTTTCGAAAAAAACCAAAAAAATGCGGTATTTATCCACAAACATTCGTTCTTTTCCACGCGTGGAAAAAGTTATCCACTTTATTTTGCTTTTATGCAAAGGTAAATAAATGTATAATCTTTACTTTTTCGCGTATAAAAATCCCGCCGTGCTTGAAATTCGACGGCGGGAAAACGCATTTTGTAAGATATAATTTTATTCGATAATCCAGCTGAAAACGAGGTGTATCGGGTTATGGTTGTACAGCCAACCGATAAAGAAACAGTCGTTGAAAAAGGCGTTCATACTACCCCAAGGAATAATCGCGAACACGGCAATCACCGCGCTGACAATCAAAAAGCCCTGCAACAGCCCCACGGCAAAACCTAAAATATGGTTTGCGGAACGCACAATCGGCAGGCGTTCGATAAGCGAGTTGACCAGCCCGCGCGTAATCAACAGCAACAGCTTGACGAGGAAGAACAACACGACGAACCCTAAAAGGCTCATTGCAAAACCGCGCACCTTTTGCGCCAACAGCATTGCCACCGTCGTACCCGTCGCCAGCTCGGAATTTTCCACGCTGTCCAGCACCGATTGCACGAGGAAAGAGGGAAGTTTTTTATCCTCTAAAAGCGCGCGGATACCGTCGTTGGATATATCCAAATCAAAGCCCTTGATTTTCGAGAAGAAGTTGGTACACCCCGTTTCAATCGCGCCTCCAAGCCCGAACAGTCCGTTTGTCCAGCTTAAAAACGGTTTGAGGAAAATAAACGCTAAAATAATCGCGAGCAGGGTGGAAACGAGGCTAAAAAAGCAATCGATAAACCCCCGTTTCATCGCCACGAGCGCAAAAATCAACACAACGATACCCACGAGAATATCCGCAACGATATTTCCCGCTTTCGCACATAAACCGCTGAGCCAAACCGCGTTCATTCCTACCTCCAAACAAAACCTTTATTTCCTACTTACAAAAAAAATATACCCTTTACCGCCCCCTTTCGTTTAATGAAAGGTATTATACAGCCAAACGGCGATACAAACGATAACGATAGCCCCTATCGCGCCCATTTTTTCCTCCAAAACAATCTCTTATATTTATTGTAGCACAAACCCCGCGAAAAAGCAACAAAAAACCGTTCTGTTTTTTTTGGGTTATTTACCCGTTTTTGCGGTTAAAATTGAAAAACGCGGGCTATACTTAAAGCGTTATGGATTACGCTTTTCACCTTTACAACGAATACGCGTCGGACGGCGCGTCTATGTCAATCGACGCTTTGCTCAAAGCGGATATGCGCAAAAAGCTCACCGAAAAAAAGGGCGCGGAATTTCGCAGGCATTTCGACGGGAATTTGAACAAACCGCCCGTCGTCGTTTGTATCGGTAGCGACCTCGCCGTCGGGGACAGCTTAGGTCCGATTACGGGGTCTATGCTCAAATACAAAACGCAAGGTCTTGGGGTATTTATCTACGGAACGCTTTCCGCGCCCGTGACGGCAAAAGAGGTGAAATACTTGAAAACCTTTCTCAAAGAAACGCACCCGTCCTCGCAAATTATCGCGGTAGACGCGGCGGTGGGCGCGGAGGGGGATATAGGACTTATCAAACTCACCGACGCGCCTTTATACCCAGGTGCAGGCGCGAACAAAAAATTAGGCGCGGTAGGCGATATTTCGATTATGGGTATCGTCGCGGAAAAATCGGTAGCGAATTACGGACTTCTCAATACCACGAGATTAAACCTCGTGTATTCAATGTCCGAAATTATTTCCGACGCGCTTTCCAACGTGCTTTGGCAACGCCGTCAAACGCAAACCGCAAAATAACGCCTCACACCCCGTCATTGCGAGGCAACGCAGTTGCCGTGGCAATCTAACCTACGGTTTGCAATTCCTTTATAGAAAACGCTTGACAAGCTGGTATTGCCGTGTTATAATAAACGCACGAAAGGAAGGTTTTCGGTAGAACACTTCCTAATAAAAAAACCGAGGTACAATTTGTGAACAAGCAAGCTTCCACCAAGCGTCTTTGTCGCGCGGGCGTCATCTCCGCCCTGTATATCGCGCTCACGTACGCGTTTATGCCCTTTGCCTTCGGTCCGTTCCAAATCCGACCGGCAGAGGCGCTTTGTATTTTACCCCTCTTTTTTGTCGAGGCAATCCCCGCTCTGTGCGTAGGTTGTGCGGTTTCCAACCTCACCTCGCCCTACGCCGTTTTCGATATTTTATTCGGCACGGGTGCAACGCTACTTTCTACGCTCGGCACATACCTGGTAGGCAGATTTTTCAAAAAAGACGGTGTAAAACTTTTCGTCGGCGGTATTTTCCCCGTCGTTTGCAACGCGGTAATTATCCCGTTCGTGATTGTCTTTTTATGCGGTGGCGCAACGGGCTATACAAGCACGATTATCGCCTATTTCACCTTCTTTTGTTCGTTATTTTTAACGCAAAGCATTTGGGTCTACGGCTTAGGCGCGCCGTTGTATTTTTTGGTAAAACGCCTGCGCGCGCGTAAATTACCCCTCTTTACTTAAAAAACTAATAAAAATTTTTATTTGTTCCATTTATTCATATCGTATACAAAGGAGAAAAAACTATGTTTTCGTCGTTGCACTTCATTTGGCTGGCGCTTTGCGCCCTTTTGGTTATTGTAAGCTCGGTTATTACCGTCAAAAAACGCATATCCTATCAAACGGGTTTAACCGCGCTTTGCGTCGCTTGCGTTTTAAGCGAGGTTATCAAAGTCTTTTGCGTACTCATTTCCGAACAGCGCAAAAACGAATACGGCGTGTTTATCAAAGAAACGGATTTGCCCTTTCATTTATGCTCGTTGCAAATCTTCTTCGCGTTTATCGCAAGACTTACGAAAAAACAGTCCACCCGTGATTTTTTAACGGTGTTTATGATACCTACCTGTGCGCTCGGCGGGGTCGCCGCGCTGTTTATCCCGACGATAACCTGCGCATTCACCAACGTCCGCACCTACCAGTATTTCTTATACCATTCGGCGCTTATTTGGTTCTCGGTGTTCGCGGTCGCGAAAAGCGGTGTCACACTGCATTTTACGAACTATCTTAAAATGCTTGCGACGCTTTTGGGTATCGTGTTCGTCACTTTCTACATAAACGGATTTTTCCAAAACACCAACTTTTTATACTTATCCGAACCGCCCATGGACGGACTGCCCATCTTGAATATGAACAACGGCTGGTTCGTATATTTTATCAGCTATATGTCGGTAGCGCTATTGCTTATCACCCTGTTTTTCGCGCCGTTTTGGATTTATTACAAAGTAAAGAAACGCAAAACCAAAACGGCTTAACTTCGCGCGGACGAACGGCTTTGGCTACCTTAATAATCTTAAATAAACGAAAAAAACGGCGTTTCGCCGTTTTTTATTTTCCTTAAATATCCGCCCTACCTAATAAATAATCTACCGAACCGTCAAAAATTTCCGCAATTTTTACTAAATTTTCTAACGACGGCTCGGCTTTTCCGTTTTCGTATCTAATATAAGACGGTTGCGTAATGTTTAAGCGTTCCGCCATATCCCTTTGCGTAAACCCGTTGACCAACCGCTCTTCTTTTAATCTCTGTTGAAAAATTTCCATTATTTAGTCCTCTTCACTTGACAATTATAGCCAAATGCTAGACAATAAAATTAATACCCCGTTTTTTTATTTTCTGCCTAAAAGTTCGTCCGTGCTTACCCCGAAATAATCAGCTATCTTTATAAGCTGTTCTATCGACGGTTGGGTGTACCCCGTTTCCCAATGCGATACCGTTTTTACTGAAACGCTCAATTCTAATGCGAGCGTTTCTTGCCCTATTTCCTTTTCTTTCCGTAATTCTTTCAAGTTTTCCGCAAAAGCCATTTTTGTTTCCTCTCCATTATATTCTATCAATTATTGAGATTTTTACTTGACTTTCTCAAATATTGAGATTATAATAAATGTATAGTTCTATTCAAAGAGGTAAATTATGAAAAAAGCTTATTCTATTTATAACACCTGTTGTTTTACGGGGCATAGACCGAGCGGATTTGTTTGGGATTACGAAGATAAAGATTACGCTTTGCATAAGGATTATTTGTTGCGCCTCGAATATTTTATCGAACACGCTATTATTCATAACCAAACGCAACGCTTTATTTGTGGTAGCGCATTGGGCGCGGACGCCGATTGTGCCGAAACGATTATTCGTTTGCGAAAGAAATATCCGTATATCAAACTGCAAATTGCCGAGGCGTACGAAAAATACGGCGAAAACTACGCCCCGAAAAACAAAGCCCGTTATCTTGCTATTATGGCGCACGCGGATAGCGTTTATAACGCCTGCAAGCAGTTCACGCCTTGGTGTACGGCTCGGCGCAATCAATATATGGTAGATAACGCGGATATGCTGATTGCAATTTGGAACGGCGAAGAAAAAGGCGGTACTTTCAACACCGTCAAATACGCCTTAAAAAAGGGCTTGCCTATCCGTTATCTTGGTTTGCCTCCCCTTAAACCTTCCACGCAACTTGCTAAACCCCACTATTTTTCGGCGCATCTTTTGTCTTATGCCGAGCAAAAAGCAAAAGACGAACAAACTTAACCCGTAGCAAAATGCGTTATCCCAAAAAAACACAACGAAAAAAGCCCTACCTATGGGCGTCACTCTTAGGGATTTTTTAGGAACTATAAAAGGATAGCAAAAAATTTTGCTATCCTTTTCTTTTTGCTTTGCAAAACACACGACTTTCTTTTGAAAGTATAGTGTGCTACACTTTTGAAAATTTTTCCACAAAGATTATCAACTCGATAAATTGGAATTTAGAGAGTATATAATTTCATAAACTAAAACTATTCTTCTATTGGATATTCAATATCTAATATTTTCTCGACTTCTTCTTCGGTAGCATCAAACATATTAGAATAAACTTCTATATTGGTTTTTGCATTAGTATCAAAAACAGCGAATATATCAATAATCGCATAAAGCCGTACTTTAACTATTTGATTTTCAACGCTAACATAATCAAACTCATATGTTTTTGCTATTTTTTCACACTTTAAGTCTGCTTCCTCCATACTCGCTGCTTTAATCAAAATAATTCTTTCTTCCCAAAGAGGTCTTTCACTATCCAATAATTGATTATCTAGACTATAAAATTTTGATTGGTATAAACATTTTAAGGCATACATATTTTTCATAACATTTCACACCTATTTTCAAAATAAATTCTTATTTACCGATGACTTTATTATAATATAAAATTAACTTTAAGTCAATCTGTTTTACGTGGGCAAAAGAAAACTCGACTTTTCAAAGTCGAGTTTTATAAATTATTCAATTTAAATCCCTAAGGGTGACGCCCTTACTCGGTAGAGCTTTTCTTTATCCGTTTTTCTTATTCTTCGTCGCCGTTGTTTCCGCTGTTTCCAAGGAAAATCCCAAAGAAATCGCTGGACGCTTTCACCGTCGTTCCGCCCGAAGTCGCACCGCCGTTGCCGTTCCCGCCCGAACGGTTGAATTTCTTATAACCGCCGTTACCGCTACCGCGCTTGTCGCCGTAGCCTCTGCCAGCCGAACGCCCGCCTTTGCCGTATCCTCCGCGTCCTTTCCCGTCACGGCTATCTCGCCCACCGCCACGGCGTTCGTTTCTCGCCATAATCGGAGGTAAACTCTCGTCCTCTAATTCCGCGGGAATAACGACGATATAACGGTTAGGCTCTTTCCCTTCGCTCACCGTCGATACACCCTCGATTTCGGACAAGGTAGCGTGAATAATTCTTCTTTCGTACGGGTTCATCGGTTCTAAACGGATTTTTCTCTTCAAGCGAATCGCCTTTTGCGCCAAGTTTTCAGCTAATTTCGTCAGCGTAGATTCGCGGTTTTCGCGATAGTTTTCGCAATCGACCACGACGCGCTTATAGTCCTCTCTGCCCGTGTTGGCAACCGCACCCGCAAGCGTTTGGATAGCGTCCAACATAACGCCGTGCTTACCGATAATCGCGGTGGTGTTCGTCGCCGTCACGTTAATTTTCACCTTTTCGCCCTCGGACACAAGCTCGGTGCAAGCGGTGATATTCAACAGCTTGAAAAGCCCTTCCAAAAATTCCACCGTTCTCTCGCCGTCCGTCGCCGTCGTTGAAGTCGTTGAACTCGTTTTCGTACATTTCTCGCAAGCTTTCGTTTCCACTTTCGCTGTTTCCGTCGTTTCCGCCGTTTCCGTATTCACTTGGGTTTGCGCGTCCTCGTTATCCTCGCCCTTTTTCGCGATTTCTACCTTAGCTTTCACCGACCCGAACAGTTTTTTCTTGCCCTCTTCCAAAACGCGAATATCCGCGTCCTCTTTGGAAATACCAAGCACTTCCAAGCCCGTTTGAATGGCCTCGTCCACCGTCTTTCCCGTAAATTGCGTATACTTCATTATCTCTCTCCCAAAAACCGCATTTTCGCGGTAGTTATTTGTTGTTTGTTATTTGTTATTTTTTATTGCCTTTGTTCGTTTTCTTAATATCTTTCTTGAACACTTTATCGCTCGTTTTCGAGTTTGCTTTCGGCGTACGGATATTCGTATATTTGGCTCTTAACGCCTCTTCTTCTTTCTTTTCCGACACCTTATCCACCGCTTTATTGATAACCAGCGTCGACGCCATTGAGAAGAGGTTGCTGACAATCATATAGATAGAGAACGCCGACGAATACAAGAACGAGAATATGGCGAACATAGCCGTCATAATAATCATCGTCATCTTTTGTTGCGACGCGCCCTGCCCGTCTACCGTCGAATATTTTTGCTGTTCCTTTTGCGAACGCATCATAACGAACTGTTGCAACAAAATCGTACCGATAGAGAGTAAAATTAAGATAAAGTAACCGTTCGCTTGGTCTTTTGCATACCCTAATTTCGCGGTAATCGTGTCGTAATTATCGCTCTTATACGCGTTCGTATAATAGCTGATATCCGAAAGGGATTTCTTCTTCCCGCCGACGGAAAATTCCTCGCGCGAAACTTCCTGCGAGAATTCTTTATATTCCAAAACGGGATGCTTATAACTCGCGTCCGTAACCCAAATATTCTTAATCCATAAAAAGCCCGTATCGTGCGTAACCTTGCTATCGTAAGCTTTCGTTACCGCCGTTTGCGCTTTGTCGCGGAAGAACGCCTGCAACGCCTCGCTTTGCGCCACGCCGTTTGCCGTTTGTGCGTTCACGAACGCGGAAATCTCCGCCACCGTCATTGCTTTCGTTTCGTCCACGAAATATTTTTTCTCGGTTACCTCGCTGTACGCGGTCATATTTTGGATATACCCAAGCTTATCCGCTTCGTATTTTTCCGCGTCGTAAGGCAGGGTATAATACACGCATTTATCGTTGTCCGTCGCGTTATCTTTCACGATAATTAAACCGTTAGAAATGCTAACCAAACCGTCGATATTTTCGTTGTTCAGTTCAGGGCAATAATACTCGATTTGGTCGTTATACGCGCGCACCATCGTATTGTAATTTTCAATGTTCGCGTATTGCGAATACGCGTTAAACGCACCGATAGCCACGAAGAAAATGACCATAGAAAGTATCATAGGCAAGCAGGACGAGAACATCGAAAACCCGCTTTCCCTATACATTTCCATAACCTTTTGGTTATACATTTCCTTGTTGTTGGCGTACTGCTTTTGCAGTTTTTCCATTTTCGCCTGATTTTCTTTCATTTTGATATTTTGCTTGCGCATTGCGATACGCTGATAAATATCAAACGGGAGCGTAATCAGTTTCAAAACCAACGAAAATAAAATAATACCAAGCCCCACCGAACCGACGCTCGTGACGAGGAACTTAATAAATTTACCTATCCAGTTCAGATGCACGTCGAACACGTCGCCGTAGACGGTGACGCTCGTTGCTAAAAAGTTAAAAATTTCCATTATTTTTCCTTATTATTTGCAAAATACTTTTGCAAAGCCGTTTTTTATAACAGCCACCGTTTTTTCCGCGGGTTTTCGCTTGCGGGGTCAAAACCCCCTTTGCTAAACGGGTTACAGCGTAAAATACGCCACGCACCTAACAAAATACCTAAAATAACGCCTCGGTTATTGATACTTTCCAAGGTATATTGCGAACAAGTCGGAGTATATTTACAGGTATGCGGGGATAAATTTTTTTGATAAAAAACAATCGCTTTCATACAAAAAATTTTAAGATAGGGCTTAAACACCTTTTTTCTTAAAAAAGTATACGCGACTTTCGCGTTTTCCTTGCACAAAAACGCAAAACGGAAAATTACATTTTTTCCTTTTCTATTATCCATTCCAAATGCCGTTTATAAGTTTCAAACTCGTAATTTTCGCAAACTTTTGGAATAAGCACGATTTGGTAGTTTTTCTGCATTTTCGCTTGCGTAAACCGAAACGCCTCTCTTAAAAGCCGTTTAATCCGATTTCTTTGCACGCTTTTCCCGTGCCGTTTCCCCACCGAAATCCCCATCGACATTTTATCCGAAAGTTTATAAATCACGGTGACGGACGACGAATGCGCACGCTTTCCCTTTTGAAAAAGTTTTTGAAAATCCGCTTGTTTTTTGAGTTTATAATATTTCATTTATCCTCGTAAAGTAAACCGTGGAAAACGGCAAAATCCTTTCCTTAGAAACAAGGAAGGATTTTTTCTCTACTTTTTAATTAGTGGGTAAGTCTTTTTCTACCCTTGTTTCTACGGCGCTTTAATACGTTTCTGCCTGCCTTGGTCGCCATTCTCTTTCTAAAACCGTGTACCTTGCTTCTTTGTCTTTTCTTGGGTTGATAAGTTCTTTTCATAATACTTCTCCTGCTTTTTGTTTTTTATTTTTCGTTTTTTGGATAGCAATCGCGTTTTCTCCCACGATAACTTTCCCTATTATATATCAAAGATAGGATTTTCGTCAAGTAATTTCTATCCCTTTTCTCTTTTTTATCCAAAAGGAACTAAGAATTTTACGAATTACTCGTTCTAACCGGTAATACGAGGTATTGAAAACGCTTGTCCTCAGTATTTTCTACCGTGAACGGCGCGATATTCGTATTGAACGACAACACCACCGTTTCTTCCGTCAACGCCTTCAATGCGTCCAAAAGGTATTTACCGTTCATTGCAATCTTTAATTCCTTACCCTCTAATTCGCCTACCACCGTTTCTTCGATTTTACCCATATCCGAGTTGGCGTTAATCACGATTTTACCGTGTTTAATATCAAAGAGTACCAAATTATTCTTGTCCCCTCTCGTCAACACGGACGCTCTTTCCACGCTCTCGATAATTTCGTTCTTTTTCAAAACGACCTTAGTTTCGAATTGCACGGGATAAATATTTTCCTTTTTCACGAACTCGCCCGCGTACAGTCTTGAAGTAATCACGGTATCCTTCACCGCCACGGACAGTCTGTTTTTATCCGCAAAAATTTTCACCGTTTCGTCGCCGTCGAGCATACGCGAAATTTCCGTCAAAGTTCTTGCAGGGCAGACGATTTTCATTTCCCCCGCGCCAATTTCCGTATCGCAATATCCGCAAGCCATTCTAAACCCGTCCAACGCCGTTGCGAACAGCTTACCCTGTTTCGCCTCTAAAAGACAGCCTTTCAAAATCGGACGGCTTTCGTCCGTCGCACAACAAAACGCCGTTTTCGCAACGAGTTCTTTTAAGTCGGATTCTTTGGTCTGGAAATAATAATCCTCGTCAATCGTCGCGCCGTTGAACACGGGGAAGTCGCTTGCGGAAAGCGCCTGCATATACGATTCGCTTTCGCCGTATTTAATTAAAACGCCCTTTTCGTCGGAAGAAATGACGACCTCAGAAAAAGAAATTTTACTTACGAAATCAGTGAAAAATTTCCCGTTCACGCACACTTCGCCTTCCTCTAAAATTTCCGCTTTAATCTTCTTTTCAATGGAAATTTCCCCGTCGTACGCCGTTAAAATGAGCGTATCGTTTTTCGCCTCTAATTTAATACATTCCAAAACCGGCGTAACCGCCTTGGACGCGCACGCTTTGCTTACGATAAACGACGCTTCGGATAATACCGTACCTTGACACACGAATTTCATTTTCTTTTTCCTCCTTCCTTTGCGCTTTGCTTTGCAAAGGGATAAAACCTAATTTTTTCTTTGCAATTATTGTACCATATACGCCTTTTTTTTGCAAGCAAAAACCGCTCTATCCCCCGTTTTTTATCCGCCTTTTTTCGCTTTTTTTCCTTATAGGAAAAGAATTTGTTTTTCAGGGTATTTTTTTTGAAAATAATTTACCGTATACGCCGTTCCGCCTTTTTCCTTTTTACAGTAACAAATCATCATATCCCCGCGCTCTGCCATATACCTGTTCCTCGCCTGCATACAGCCTCTATAATAGTTTTCAGCCAAACAAACCACCTCGTCCGCTTTTTTTATAATTTCCGCGTACCGAAATTTATCGCTTTTAGAAAAGGCTTTTTCCTGCTCGTAAAAAGGTACGCAGGCGACTAATTTTATTTTCGGGTTTTTTGCTTTAATTCTCAAAACCTCTTCGCCCGCATATAAATCAAACCCTTTCGCCATACCCGTATAAAAAATTTCCGCACCCTGCTCGATTGCGAAATTTATATATTCGCGTAACTTACCCAGCGAAAAATCTTCCTTTAACTCTCTATGCCCCGTAAATAAACAGGTCTTTATTTTTTGCTCTTGTATTGTCATTTGTCGTTGCATTTTTTTTTACCTCTTACCTTACCATTATAACACAAAGCTACGCTTTGTCAATACCGCTATTCCACTTTTTTACATTTTTTTGAGAAAATTTTTTTATCGGGCTTGAAAAAAATACGGTTGTTTTTTATTTATATAAAAAGTTAAAAAGTAGTAGTATTAGTAGAGCGCGGTGGAATTGTGGACAAGCGTGTGAAAGTATATAAAAAACCCTTATTTGAAAAGGCTTGTACGAAAAAAAATAACGGTGGACAAGTACGCTTTTTACGGTGGAAAGGATGGTGGATAAAAAGTGCATAAGTGGAAAAAATATAAGTCATTTATTTTTTAATTTTGCATAATTATAAATTTTAACGAATAAATATAAAAATTAAAAGGGTATTCCACAAAAGTTATCCACAGGTGGAAAAGGTTATCCGCTTTTGCGTGGACAAGTTTTGAAAAAATATAAAAAAAAGGATTGCGATTTTTTTTGATGTATGGTATAATAAAGAGGCTATGCAAAAAGAAGAATTGATAAAAGAATACGCAGAAAAAATAAAAGGTGAAAAACGCGAAATGTTTGAGGCTTTTCGCGCGCTTTTGCTGGAATATAACGAAAAATACAATCTTACGACCATTTTAGAGGAAAAAGATATGTTTTATAAACATTTCCTCGACAGCGTGCTCGGCGAGAAATTTTTTCAAAAGAACGCAAAGGTTGCGGAGATAGGTTCGGGTGCGGGTTTTCCCTCTATACCACTAAAAATAATCAGACCTGATTTACAGCTGGATTTATTCGAAAGTGTGGGTAAAAAATGTGAATTTTTGCGCGTGGTTGTGGATAAGTTGGGGTTTTCAGGAATGAATATTTATAATATTCGTGCGGAAGAGAGCGCAAAGGATAAAACTTATCGGGAAAGATACCAGCACGCAACGGCAAGAGCGGTGGCGAGAATGAACACGCTTTGCGAATACTGTATACCGTTCGTAAAGGTAGGCGGTAGTTTTATCGCGTATAAAAGCGGGGATATCACGGAAATAAACGAGGCGCAAAGCGCGTATAAAGAGCTTGGCGGTAAATTAAAAACAACGGAATTTTTCAATTTACCCGAAAATTACGGTTCGCGCATTATCGCCGTCGTGGAAAAGATAAAATCGACGCCTCAAAGATACCCGCGCGGTCAGGGTAAGGAACGGAAAAATCCTCTGTAAAAATATTTATATAAGCTGAGGATATGGACGAATGAAGATTTCGGGTATAGCGAAACGAAAAAAAGCGATAGATTTATCCCGTCGGGGCAGTTTATAAAAATGGCGTTATGGTCGTCTTTTTTATCTCTTTTATCTCTTTTATTAGCGCTTACCCCCGCAACGATTATCGTTTTTTTCGTGGTATATAAAAAGAACAAATAAAAATTTAATATGAAACGAACAAAAAAAGAACTGCTTATTTCAAAGCAGTTCTTTTTTATAGTTTGGTCTAATCACTTTTCCTCTTTCTTTTGTTCTGCCTCAATCGTCGAGTCGTAGCAGTAAGAATAGTACTTATATCTATCCGCGCGGGAAGAAAGCTTTTCGCGGGAATCGTAGTCGTTAATCACGACCCCAAGCACGTTTGCTTTGGCAAACGCAAGTTTACCCAAAATTTTGTTCACGTCGCTCAAATAGGATACTTCGTGACGGCAAACGACGACTACGCCGTCCGCTTGCGATACGATAGCCAACGCGTCCGATACCAAAAGAAGCGGGGGCGTGTCGATAATCACGTAATCGTATTCCTTTTTGAGTTCGTTGATAAGCGAACGCATTTCGTCGCTTTCTAACAGCTCGTAAGGACGGGGCGAATGTGTTCCGCAGGTGATATACGATAAGTTTTCGTTGTGCGAGGATTTGCGCACGATATCGCTAAGCGACGCCTGACCGGATAAATAATCGGCAAGACCGGGCGCGGATTTTTTATGGAAAAATCTCGCAACCCTGCCCTTTCTCGCGTCCGCGTCTAACAAAATAACCTTTGCTTCCGAAAACGCGAACATAAGCGATAAATTCACCGAAACGGTAGTCTTTCCGTCCTCTGGACAAGCCGAGGTCATTACGATAACCGTACCTTCGCCGTTTTGTTTTTTGGGCATAGAAACGGTGAGCGAAGCTTTGAAGTTTCTAAACGCTTCCGTAACCTCAAAAGATACGTTTTCCGTCAATAAGTATTCCATTCTCGCGGAATTTTTCTTTCTGGCTAATGCTCTTAATTTACTTTCTTGCGTTTGTTTCGAGAAAAAACTCATTGCTGTACCTCCGTTTGAGAAGTGCTTTCTTCCGCAGAGTTTTCCTCTTTCTTTTCAATAGTAGGAATAACGCCGAGTACCGGAATGTTAAAGGTTTCGGTGATTTGTTCTACGTTTCTAAGGCGTTTGTCCGAACGGTCTACCACGATAACGACCACGCAAGCTACCACGATAGCCGCCGCCGCTAAAAGCAAACCGTATTTAATAGCCGTTTTTACCATCAAATTACCGTTCGTTCTGTCTACCTTATCGCTACGGGTAATTCTTTGGCAGTTCGTACCGTCGTAACCCGAGGGTACTGCCATATTCGTTTCTACAAACTGAGGAACGAGCTGGATAATGCGCGCATAAAATTCTTTCGCCAAATCCTCGTCGTTCATCACCGCGATTTTTACGTAAATGAACGAACGCGCCAAGTCGCTGACGTTTTCGCTCGTCGATTCGTCGTAGTAGGAATAGGAAATGCTTTCCAAAACGGTGTCGAGTTTTTGCGCGTAATCCGCGTACGTCGTTCTCCAAAGCTCCAACGCGTCTTCCTTGGTTTCTTCCGCTTGTTTTTTCGCGTTCGTAGCTACGTCTTCCGCCGTTTCCAAAACGGATTCCGCGTTTTTCACAACGCTTTCCAACCGTTTTTGTTCTTGAATGGCGTTGTTCAAATTCGTTTCGCCCTCGATTTCGGTAGGCGTGGAATTGAGCGTTTGGTCGGGGTGCGCGTTTCTGTACTGCGACCAAAGCGTATTGACGTAAGTAGTCGCCGTTCTGTAATCGGTGTTGGCTTTATTCAAAGCGTCCAAGGCGTCCTCGGCGGATTTAATCGCGGTTTCGGCGTCCGTTTTCGCTTTTAAGGCAATCGCGGTTTTCGCGTCCACGTCGGCGTTTTCACCCGTTTTAGGCAGTCCCGTCGTTTCGTCTAATAAAAGCTGTTCGGCAAAAAGCTCGGACGAGAGCAATTTTACCATATTGTCCATAACGTGTCTGCCGTACGCGCCGTAAACGCCGTATTGGCTCTCAACTTCCGTGCTGGAAGTTTTATCCAAGCGGGGGTTAACGTAGAACTCTATCGTCGTACCGTATTCTTTTTTGTTGAAGGTTCTAAGAATCCCCAACCCTGCACCGACGATTGCGCCGGCAAGCAGAACGACAAGCAACAGTTTGAATTTACTAAGCAGTAACTTAAAGATATAGACTAAGCTAATCTCGTCCTGCGTTTGTGCATTTTCGTCCATCTAGTTTTCTCCTTAAATTTATTCATACAGTTTGTATTATATCATTTCCCTAAGGAAATGTAAAGCGGATTTTCATGAAAACGGGAAAAACAATTTTGCTTTTCGCTGTAAAATTATTCTTCCTCGTCCTCGTCGTCTACCTCTTTTTCCTTAGGCGCGGGCGCTTTCTTAAAGGTGAGTTCGTCTACGGGATAGTCCTTGAACAGCCAACCGCCGTTTTTGTCGTCGATTTTTACGCGGACTATCATTTTCAGCATATTCAACGACGCGACGACAGCCTTGCCCTCGGGCGTACCTACTTCCGCACCCACTTTTGGCAATTTTTTCGCGGATTCGGTGTAGTGTTCGATTTCATAACCCAAACAGCACATAAGCCGTCCGCAAAGCCCGCTGATTTTTCCGGGGTTTAAGGACAGGTTTTGCGCTTTCGCCATTTTCACGCTCACTTTCTTAAATTCGGGCATATTGCCCGCGCAACAGCAAACCCTGCCACACGGCGCG
Organism: Candidatus Scatosoma sp.; assembly: GCA_045537295.1. GTDB lineage: Bacteria > Bacillota > Clostridia > Christensenellales > Borkfalkiaceae > Scatosoma. The sequence continues at coordinate 24,533 of JAZSPG010000093.1, forward strand.
ATACCGCCTAAATATTTGGTTTCGTCGCGAATACCCACTTGGCGTAAATCGATACGGGTATGGAAAGTGGACGCCAAGTCCTTGACCAGCTCTCTAAAATCCACTCTACCCTCGGAGGTGAAAAAGAACGTTACCTTGCCGTTATCGAAAGAGAACTCGCAGTCCACGAGTTTCATTTGCAACTCGTGTTTGAAGATTTTTTCCTTGCAAATGCGCATATATTCGGGTTTTTTCGCCTCGTAGTCCTTGTATTTTTGCGTATCCTTGTCCGTCGCTATGCGCAAAATAGGCTTTAACGGCGAAACGAGCGTTTGCTCGTCAATTTCCTTTTCAGGATGCGCTACCCACGCGTATTCGACGCCACGCGAGGTTTCTACGATTACCGGCGTGTTTCTTTCGTAGGTTTCGTTTGGTCTGGGCGCGAAATAGTATAATTTACCGCCCGTTTTGAATTTAATTCCGATTACTTTTATCATAATTTCCTCAATGGTTTATTGTTCGTTTAAGAATGAATGGCAAACCTGCGGTTTGCATGAATTTTCGCTTGCGCTTTATGATTTGGCTTGCGCCGTGAATGGAAACGCAATGCGTTTCATTATCGTTTAATTTTATAATTTTTACCACAATGCACGCAAAGCGTGCACTTCATTCTTCACGCGCCGTCAGGCGCACTTCATGAACGAAGTTCACTTCATTCTTTGCGCGCCGTCAGGCGCAATGCACGGGCGATAGCCCAATTCATTTTAATTTGCGTTTTTGTTTTGCGTTGAATAGCAAAATATTAGACACGAGTACTTCCAAACATTGCGGGAAGTATGCGTTGAAAAATACCTGCTGTTCGGCTTTGGATAGCTCTTGTTGGGCGAAAAGCAACGCGCCCGCTTGGTATTTTTCCGCTACTGCACGGATATTTTCCTGTTCCGATTGCAACAAAATAGCCGATTTTTGCGCGGGCAGGGTTTTATAGATTAGCGCGTCGCGGTATATCGCGCGGAGCAAGAACAACAGCTCTTTTTTGCGTTTGGTTTCGCCCGTTTTTTTAATCAGCGCGGGCAGGGTCGCGCCCGTGCAAAGACAAAGCGAGAACGCCTCGTTTACCAGCGTTTTATAATCCCCGCCCTCTAAAAAGGTTTGCGCTACGCCCAAACTTCCACCGCTTGCTATCGCGCAAAGCGCGAGGTCCGTTTGCGCAAAACCCGCGTTTTGATAGATACGGTTAAGTGCGGAAACAAGTTGGGTCTGCGTAAAGGGCTGAATTTCCAGCTCTACCGCGCGCGAGCGTACCGTTTGCAGAACGGAAAACGGCGTGGTTGCACCCAGCAAAAACACCGCGTTTTCGGGCGGTTCTTCCAAAAGTTTGAGAAGTTTGTTTTGCGAGGCGGTGTTCGCCTCGGCGAAATCCGCGATTAAAAACAGCCGTTTGTCGCTTTCGACGGGTTTGAGCGTGCTTTCTTCCAGCAAGCGTTCGGCGTCGTCCACGACGAATTTTTTATCAACGTCGGGGTAGATAAGACAGTCGGAAAAGTTTTCCTCGTCAATCCGCCGAGCGAGCGTTTTTTCGCGGTCGGTTTGCGGTTCGTCGCAATGAAAAAAGAGTTTTGCAAAACTTTTCAGGGCGGAGCGCAAGTTGCGCGCGTCGTCGAAAAGCAACAAATAGGCGTGGGAATAACGGTGGTTGACACATTCGGCTTTGAGCAAGCGATAGGCTTGCGTGTTTTGAATGAGCGTTTGCATAACTTATCCCGTCCTTTTTGTTTTGTAACCGCGCGAAACGCTATCCCGCATACTATATTATAACACAAAACGCGAAAATACGCAAGCGGATAGCGAAAAAAACGGGCAACTTTCGTTGCCCGAACGGTTAGTTTTTATAATCTTTGACAAAATTTTATAAAATTTTACAAAAGACCTTCGATTAACAGTTTAACGCCGATAGCGATAAGTACCGTTCCGCCGAAAAAGCTCGCCTTGTCCGCTAATTTATTACCAATTGCCTTACCGATATACACGGCAACGGTGCTTAAAATAAAGGTCGTAACGCCGATAACCGCCGTCGCGCCGAACGCGCCGAGCGCCAAACCCGACTTAGACAAGGACGCCATTTGTAAAGTTACGCCCACGGCGAGCGCGTCTATCGAGGTGGCGATTGCCTGCATAAAAAGTTTGGATAAGGTAAGCGGTTGATTCGCACAAGGGCAGTCGGGTTTCGTATCCTGCGCGCCTTTTTTCTCTTGCATACAGGACGAAACGCAATCGAATATCATTTTTCCGCCCAAAAACGCGAGCAGGGCAAACGAAATCCAAGCGGATATTTTTTCAAAGGTTTGTAAAAACGCGTTGGCAACCACGCCCGTCACCAAATACCCCAAAAGTGGCATTAAAAATTGGAAAAAACCGAAAAATACCGCGATTAAAAGTGCACGTTTTAAGCTGAGTTTGGAATCGGTCATACCGTTGGTCATACCCACCGCGCAAGCGTCCATAGAAAGCGCGACGCCCATAAATAAGATTTCTAAAAAACGCATAATACCTCCTAGAGAATGAAATGAACTTTGTTCATGAAGTGCGCCTGACGGCACATGAAGAATGAATTGCACGCTTTGCGTGCATTGTGGTAAAATTTTACAATAATGAAACGCTTTGCATTTCCATTCACGGCGCAAGCCAAATCATTGAGCGCAAGCGAAAATTCATGGCGCTAGCCAATTCATTATAGTTATAGTCTATTCGTCTATTTCCCGTTTGAACACTAAAATTTTGTTTTTCCAAAGCCCGAACACCTGTACCGCGTTTTCAAGAAGCCGTATCTTTTCTTTGGAAATGACCTCGCCTTTCCTCAAAAGAGGGGTGCAGGGCGGGAACATACCGCAATCCTCCGCGCAAATTCTGCCCGCCGAAAGAGATAAATCCAGCCATTCCGTTTCCCCTGTTTTTTGCAAAACGACGGGGGCAGGTATGCGTTGAATAGGTGCATAGGGGTATTTTTGCAACAAAGATTTTAGGATTTTACAAAGACGGCGGAAAGCGCGGTTACTAACGGCGGGGGAAAGGTAAAATAAAATATTTTCCCCGTCGCAAAATTCCGCGTAAATTCCCCGTTTTTCTAATTCAAAGAAAACCGCGTTCGCGCTTTTGCCGAACTTTACGCAAAGTTTCGTCCAGTCCTCGTGAACCTCTACGCGCTCCGTATCTTCCGCAAACGCTTTCACCGCGTTTTCTAATGCGAGATTGCGCGGATATTTCACCGCGTATTCCACGCTCGCCATAATCGGATAGGACGGGCTGGTGGTGCGGAACGCGTCCACCGCTTTTTTGAGTAACTCTGTAAGCCGTTCGCTCTTTGCCGAAACTACCGCGCCTTGCGTGAGCGCGGGCAGGCTTTTATGTACCCCGTCTACCCATAAATCCGCATACCCGCTCGCGTGCAGGGTTTCGTCAAACCGTAAATGCGCACCGTGCGCGCCGTCAATCAAAAACAGCTTGTTTTGCTTGTCGCAAAGCGCTTTGATTTCCGCGAGTGCGGGTATCTTTCCGTAATAATTCGGCGAGGTGACAAGCACCCCGTCCGCTTTTTGCAGTCCTTCATTATCAAGTTGTTCCACGTGAAACAAAACAGGAGTAATGCGGAAAAGTGCGCAACCGCAGAACACGCTTTTGTGGGCGTGGCTATCGACGGCGAGTGTTTTCACGCCGAGTGCGGAGGCGACGGAGAGCATTGCGTACACGCCCGCGGTACTACCGTCCGTTAGGATAAAGCTGGCGGACGCGTGTAAGAGCGAGGCGAGGTCTTTTTCCGCTTCGGCGATACAGCCTGAGGGGCAGGCGAGGTTGTCCGAATAGGAAAGTTCGGTGATATCAAAACCGCGTTGCTTATGACCTGGGGTATGAAAAGACGAATGCTTCGCGCGGGACTGTCGGCGGAGCATTCGGTAGATTTTACAATTTTGCAATGTGGGTTTGTGGGTAAAGGGGGTGGGCATAGCGGGTTATCCTTGCGCGTTGTCCGTGCGCGACGCTTCGATTACCGAGTTAATATACAGCAGGCTTTCGTATTCGAAGGTATCTTCCACTTCTTTCAAGTCGAAGAACATAACGCACATATTTTCCGCGCTTTGTTTGGTGCCGTCCTCGGTGGTGATGTTGTAATAGGCGATATTTTTCAAATTGCCCATTTTGTTTTTGTCAGGGCAAAGGTTGACGGCGAAGTTACCCGAACGGACTATCGTTCCGTCTTTTAAGGTTATTTCCAAGGGTACGAGTTCGATTAAACCGCTTTGTAAATAGCCGTTGAACTGTGTAAGCGCGACGGCGTATTTTTGAATACGCGCAATCTCGTCCGCTCTGCCTTGTTCTTTTTCCGCTTGTTTTCTAAAACGCTTGTCCTTGTTTTTTTCGCAACGCGCGTCGAAATGCTCAATTACCTTTTGTTCGTTTAATACCCCGCCGTCGTAATACTGCGCTAAATAGGTTTGCAGGTTTTGCAAATACGCGTCCACGTCGGCGACGTAATAATACCAGCCGTTGAAAAAGGTTTGCGTGTGTTTATATTGATAGGTAACTTCACCGCCCTCTTCCGTCGGTTCGATTCTCGTTGCGGGGTCGTCGATATGCGGAATAAACATAACGTCGCCCTCGCCCGTGCCTAAGCGCGCCTCTAACAGCGTGTACGCGTTTTCTTCACCGCTGGTGGCAAGGTCGTTTTGGTTGATTTCCAACACCTCGTAAGAGAACACGCCGTCCGCTTTCGCTTTGTTCGCGTGCGAATAGAACGCGTTGGAAAATCCGCCGTTGTAGGTGTAGTTAAAGATAGTAAACTGTTGCGACGCGGTGATTTTCGTCGCCGTCATTGTAAAGACGAGCGACCATAAAAGTATCCCCGCCACACAGCAAGCGACGATTTTCAGCCAGTCGTAAGAAAGTAGCCTCGAAAGGCGTTGTTTGGTGATTTTTGCGTCCATTTTTCCTCCTTGTAATCCGTTTGTCGTCTTGCATAAACGAATATAGAAAAAATTAGTCGGCATACAGGTATTCGTGTTTATGAATAACCGTTTGTATAATCTGCATAAAAATACAATGGTGTTACCGCGTGCCTTAGGGAAAATACGCGCCGAAATTTCGGCGCGTGATAAGGTTATTTTTTAGGTTTCATCGTCGGGAAGAGGATAACGTCCCGAATGGTAGAACTGTCGGTGAGGAGCATTACGAACCTGTCAAGACCCAAACCTAAACCGCCTGTTGGAGGCAAGCCGTATTCGAGTGCGTTGATGAAGTCCTCGTCCACCTGCGCGTCGTTATTACCCTTAGCGCGTTTTGCCTCGACTTGTTTGAGCATTCTTTGTTTTTGGTCAATCGGGTCGTTTAATTCCGAGAATGCATTGCCGTATTCGTGACCGCAAATGAAGTATTCAAAGCGTTCGGTGAACGCGGGATTAGAGGGTTTGCGTTTTGCAAGGGGTGAATTTTCGACGGGGTAGTCGTAAATGACGGTGGGTTGGATAAGCTTGTCCTCGACGAACGCGTCGAAGAGTTCGATAAGCACCCAGCCTTTCGTAGCGTTTTCGTGTTCAAGCTCTACGCCTAAGCTTTTCGCCGAGTTTCTCGCGTCCTCGTCCGTCGCCCAGTCGTTATAATCGACGCCCGCGTATTTTTTCACCGCCTCCGCCATCGTCATTCTCGTCCACTCGCCCATACGGATTTGAGTGCCTTGATAGGTGATGTTCAGCGTTCCACAAACCTTTTGCGTGACCGTCTTATACAAGTCCTCGATTAAATCCATCATATCGAAATAATCGCTGTATGCTTGGTACATTTCGATAGAGGTGAATTCGGGGTTGTGGTAAGCGTCCATACCCTCGTTTCTGAAAATTCTGCCGACCTCGTAAACCTTGTCTAAACCGCCGACGATAAGGCGTTTTAAGAAAAGTTCCGTTTCGATACGCATATACATATCGATATCCAAGGCGTTGTGGTGCGTCTTAAAGGGTCGCGCGTCCGCGCCGATTTCCAAGGGTAACAGGGTGGGCGTGTCCACTTCCAAATACCCTCTCGCGTCTAAATAGTTACGGATTTCTTTTAAGATTAACGAACGGGTGCGGAAGGTATCGCGCACGTCCTTGTTCATAATCAAATCCAAGTGGCGCAGGCGGTATTTCATATCCTTGTCCTGCAAACCGTTATATTTTTCGGGCAGGGGCAACAACGATTTGGAAAGTAGCGTAAGCTCGGTGACGTGTACGCTGATTTCGCCCGTTTGCGTTTTGAAAACGAAACCCTTGAACCCGAAAATATCGCCGATATCGTAGTCCTTTTTATAGGACGCGTAGTTTTCCTCGCCGATATCTTGACGGGTTACGTAAATTTGGATATACCCGCTCTTGTCCGCGATATGCGAAAAGGACGCTTTGCCCATAATACGACGGGACATCATTCTGCCCGCCATCGTAACCGTCTTACCCTCATACGCCTCGAAGTTATTTTTCAGCGTTTGCGAGTCGATATCCACGGGATATTTCACCTGCTCGTAGGGGTTTTTACCCTCGGCAACGAGCTTGGCGAGCTTTTCACGGCGAATGCGCGCCTGTTCGATAAGTTGTTCTTCTTCCGTTACGCCCGCGGGCGCGTTTGTCTTGTTTTCTTGCATTGTAAAACCTCGTTTATAGCCGATTACGGCTAAAAAATTTTAGAAAATTTCCTTAATGACTAATTCGTAGTCGCCGTTAGGCGCGTGTACGGTTACCGACTCGCCTACTTTGCGTTTAAGTAACGCCGAACCGACGGGGGATTCGTTGGAGATTTTGTTTTCTCTCGCGTTCGCCTCCATCGAGCCCGTGATTTCATAGACCTCTTCTTCGTCCATATCCGCGTCGTAAACGCGGACCTTAGAGCCGATATGCACGCTGGTCGTGTCGGTGGATTCTTCTAAAATGACGGCGTTTTTCAATTTATAATCGAGTTGTTCGATTTCCATTTCGTTCGCCGCCTGTTCGTTGCGCGCCGCGTCGTATTCGGCGTTCTCGGACAAGTCGCCGTGACTTCTCGCCTCCGCGATACGCTCGACGATTTCCTGACGTTTCACCGTTTGTAAATAGATTAAACGTTCCTTAGCCTCGTCGTAGCCCTTTTGCGTCATCAGATATTGCTCTGCCATAAAACTCCTTTTCGTTCCGTCCTTGATTTTTGCTTGCGGTATTTTCTTCGGAACGAACCCTTACCACCGAAAAAACGCGAAAAAAACCGTTCGCTTTGACCGAACGCTAAAAATCCACCGTGACCTTTTGCCTTTTTGCAAACGTCACGGCGTTCATTTCTTCGTTCATTATACCTTATTTTAATAGTTTTGTCAATGCTTTTTAAGGCGTTGGCGCATAATTTCGGTGTGATTTTGTAAATTTCACGAAACAAAAGCGGGGGTTTTTGGCATTATTTACCGATTTTTGCGATAAAACTCGCCGTCCGCTCGAACGCCTCGCTCAAAGCGTTCATACCCGTCGCGTACGAAATACGCACGTTGTTCTCGCCGAATTTCCCGAACGCGCTACCCGGTACCATCGCTACTTTTTGTTCTTTTAACAGTTTTTCCGCGAAGGTTTCGCCGTCCAAACCCGTCGATTTCACGGACGGGAACGCGTAAAACGCGCCTTGCGGTTCGAAACAGGTCAAGCCGATTTCGCGTAAGGAATGTAAGACGAATTTACGGCGTTTATCGTACGAATCGCGCATTTCCTCTACCGTCGCGAAATTGTCCGACAAACCGTCTTTGAGCGCCTCAATACCCGCGTATTGCGAGGTTATCGGTGCGCACATAATCGCGTACTGATGGATTTTGAACATTGCCTCGTCGAGCGCGGGGGGCGCGCAAACGTAGCCCAAGCGCCAGCCCGTCATAGCGAACGCTTTGGAAAAACCGCTAATATACACCGTACGCTCTTTCATACCGTCAAGCGAGGCGATACTCGTATGCTTTTTCCCGTAGGTAAGCTCGGCGTAAATTTCGTCGGATATGACGAGTAAATCGTGTTTGATAATCACTTTTGCGATTTTTTCCAGTTGTTCCTTGGTCATAATCGCGCCCGTGGGGTTGTTGGGGTAGGTGAGAATAATCGCTTTGGTCTTGGGCGTAATCGCGCTTTCCAACAGGTCGGGCGTAAGCACGAACGCGTCCTCTTCGCGACATTTCACGGGTACGGGAACACCGCCCGAAAGCGTGACGAGCGGGGAATAGGACACGTAGGCGGGGTCGGGAATAAGTACCTCGTCGCCAAGCTCGACGCAAGCGCGAAGCGCCAAATCGATAGCTTCGCTACCGCCCACCGTCACTAAAATATGTTTGGGGTCGAAAGATAACGAAAACCGCTCGAAAAGGTAGCGGGAAATCAGCTCTAAAAGCGCGGGCAAACCGCGGTTGCCCGTGTATTGCGTGTAACCGCGTTGCAGGGAAGTGATTGCCGACGAGCGAACCTTCCAAGGCGTGACGAAATCGGGTTCGCCCACGCCCAAAGATATTGCGCCTTCCGTTTCCCGCACGATATCGAAGAATTTACGGATACCGCTGGGTGGAAGAAGCTTGGATTTTTGATTGACAAAATCTCTCATATTTTAATACCTAATTATGAAAAACGAAGGGGGCAGGTATGCGTTGAACGCATTACGCTTGGATAGACAAGCGGTAGTCCGCGTCCGCTTTTTCGGTGATGACACCTTCAATTTTGTACTTTTTCAAGATGAAATGCGTCGCCGTGGAAATTACGCCGTCAAAGGTGGAAATGCGTTCGGAAACGAAACGCGAAACCTGTTGTAAGGAACGGTCCTCGATAAACACGGCGAGGTCGTACGCTCCGCTCATTAAATACACCGACTTGACTTCGGGGAAAGAGGCGATTTGCTGTGCAATTCCGTCAAACCCCTCTTTCTTTTTGGGGGTTACCTTGACTTCGATAAGCGCGGAAACGAGGGAATCGTCCGCTTTCTCGTCGTTGACGATAGCGGTATATTTGACGATAAGCCCGTTTTCTTCCATAGCGCGAATCGCCGATTTCACCGTTTCTTCGTCGGTGGAAAGCATTGCCGAAATTTTTTTTGCGGAAAGGCGCGCGTCGTCCGTGAGAAGCTGTAAAATTTCCTTTTCAAGCGTGGTCATAGCCGTAGTTCTCCTTATTTTACGGTAAATTTTCTAAAAACAAACAATCATATCCCAGCGTTTCGACGAAATCGCGGGCGGGGAATTTGACGTGATTGAATTTGGCGAAATTAAAAATATGCGTCTTGGTCAAAACGGGCGTGGGAATATCCAGTTCTTTACAAATATCCGTCAGGTAATCGAAAAACTGCGAATAGGTGAGTTTTTCGTTCTTTTCGTATACGAATTGTTTGCGGATTCTGCCGTCCGTCATCAGCTTTGCCCAAATTCTCATATTCGTATTATACAACAATGCGCGCAAAAAGTAAACTGTTTACAAGGATTTACGAAAAATTTTATCTTTTGCGCCTAAGCATATTCCCCAAGCTTTTCGCATACGATAAACTATCCCGAAAGCAAACGAGCCACGAAATAGACGGTTTTTACAAAATTACCCGAATTTCGACAGTTTGTCTTAAATTTTTTAAGCGTAAAACCTGTATGATGGAGGTAACGGTAAAATGAAACGTAAAAAGCGGAAAACCGCAAACAAAAACGGCGCGTTCGGCGTAAGCGCAGGAACGGTTTTTTCGGTGGTTTTATCCGCTTTGATTATGGTTGTTTCCATACCTGCCTACCTCGTTTGGCAAAAAAACCAAACGGCAGAGGTTAGCGCGAACGCGCGATTACTGCCTATTTATTCCGTTGCGACGGACGAGAAAAAGGTGGCGATTAGCTTTGACTGCGCGTGGGGCGTAGAGTATACGGATAAGCTTTTGGATATTATGAAACAAAACGACGTGCGTTGCACCTTTTTTGCCGTGCAGTTTTGGGTGGAAAAATACCCCGAATACGCCGAAAAAATCGTGCAGGCGGGTCACGAGTTGGGTACGCATAGCCGTACACATTCGTATATGAGCAAGCTAAACAAAACGCAAATTGAGGACGAACTCAAAACCTCGGCGGACGCGATTGAACGCGTTACGGGGCAAAAAACCAACTTATTCCGCGCGCCTTACGGCGATTACGACAACGAGCTTATCCAAACGGCGAGTAGTATGGGTTTATACACGATTCAATGGGACGTGGATTCGCTGGACTGGAAAAATTTATCGGGTACGGAAATAGCGCTAAGGATAGTCAACGGCGCGAAAAACGGTTCGATAATTTTATGCCATAACAACGGTTTGCATACGGCGGAGGCGTTGCCGATGGTGTTTTCCACGCTCAAAAACCGCGGGTACGAGTTCGTACCGATAGGCGAGCTTATCTATAAGGACAATTACGAGATAGATAGCGCGGGTAAACAAAGAAAAAATTAAAAAATTTTTACATATTACGGTTGGAGGTAAAAAAATGAATTACGTTACGGAAAAAAACAACAAGGTCTACTTGCAAGGTGAAATCGTCAGTGACGCGACGTTTTCGCACGAGGTATACGGTGAGGGCTTTTATGAGTTCTTCGTAAAAGTGATGCGACTTTCGGGGCAGGCGGATATTTTACCCGTCACACTGTCCGAACGCTTGATTCAGGGCGCGGAGCTTTGCAAAGGCAAAAATCTTTGCGCGCTGGGGCAGTTTCGAAGCTACAACAAGATAGAAAACGGTAAATCGCGGTTGATGCTCACCGTGTTCGTTCGGGAATTGTTAGAGGAATTACCTAATAAAAACCCGAACAGCATTTTATTGAGCGGGTATATTTGCAAACCGCCCGTCTACCGCACGACGCCGTTCAATCGGGAAATCGCGGACGTCTTGATAGCCGTTAACCGCGCGTATAATAAATCGGACTATATCCCCTGTATCGCGTGGGGGCGCAACGCACGGTTTGTCAAAAACCTCGGCGTCGGGGACAGAATCGCGGTTTCGGGTAGGATTCAAAGCAGGGAATATCAAAAGAAATTATCCGAAACGGAAATGAAAACAATGACGGCGTACGAGGTGTCCGTATCCAAACTCGCCGCGTTCGAGGCGGGCGAAGAGTTCGATATCGACAGCGAGTTCGATTTGTATACCGTGCAGGACAAAGAAGCGTCCATTGCCTCGGCGGAATATTAAAAAGCAATATTTAGAGCAAGAAAAAGCCCGTTTGCCATAAGGCAAACGGGCTTAAATTATCGGTTTAGTTTTTATTGAAAACCTTGCCATAGGCTTTGATACATTTTTTGATGATGTCCATTGCCTCGTCGCGATGGCAAATTTCTTTCACCGTCGTTTGTTTATGTTCCAGCGACTTGTAAACCTCGAAAAAGTGCATCATTTCCTCAAAGATATGCTTGGGAAGTTCTTGGATATCGTAATAATCCTTGTAAGTAGGGTCTTGCACGGGAACGGCGATAATCTTTTCGTCCAACGAACCGCCGTCTATCATCTTGATAACCCCGATAGGATAACAGGTGACCAAGGTGGACGGGTAAATGGTTTCCCCGCACAAAATCAAGACGTCGAGCGGGTCGCCGTCCTCGGCGAGCGTGCGCGGGATAAAACCGTAGTTTGCGGGGTATACCGTCGAGGTATACAAAACGCGGTCCAAACGGAGCAAGCCCGTGTCTTTGTCCAGCTCGTACTTTGCCTTACAGCCTCTGGGGATTTCGATAAAAGCCTCAAACTGCTTGGCGGTGATGCGCTCGGCTGAAATGTCGTGCCAAATGTTCATAATCTTATTTCCTCTCTATTTTAATTTCTTAACGCCTCTTAACGCCGACTTTTATTAAGTTTTGCTAATTTGAAAACAACAACCGACTGCAACGAGGCAGTCGGTAATCGTTTGTTTGCTTATTGCGCGTCCGCTACGGGATACACGCTTGCTTTTTTCTTGTCTTTGCCCATTCTTTCGTAACGAACGATACCGTCCACGAGAGCAAACAACGTGTCGTCCTTGCCGATACCTACGTTTGCGCCGGGATGAATTTTCGTGCCTCTTTGACGGACGAGAATGTTTCCTGCGAGTACGGCTTGACCGTCGCTACGCTTGGTGCCAAGGCGTTTCGCCTCGCTATCTCTACCGTTGTGGGAAGAACCGGTACCCTTTTTATGAGCGAATAAACGAATAAAAATCATTTTTCTTTCTCCTTAATTTTAGATTTGCACTTGCTCATTTTAAGGCAAGTTTCGTTGGGTTGTCACGAAGATTAAAGTTCGATTTTTTCTACTTTAACTGCCGTGAAAGGTTGTCTGTGACCTTGCTTTTTACGCTCGTTTTTCTTTGCTTTGTACTTGAAAACGATAATCTTCTTAGCCTTGTCTTGCTTTACAACCGTAGCGGTAACTTTCGCCGACGCAACTTCCGCGCCCGTCTTGATACCGTTTTCGTCCGCAACCATAAGCACCGCAAAAGATACCGTATCGCCTTCGTTTGCCGAAAGCTTTTCAACGCGGATAACGTCGCCTTCCGATACCTTGTACTGCTTGTTGCCGTTGTCGATAATAGCGTACATAAAGTTTTTACCTCCTCTTTCCAGTCTCGAAGAATAACCAAGGCGCGCTTAGTTTTTGGGGTAATTTTTATCCAAAAACCCGAAATTTAAGCGACTTAAAAAAGCCCGTTTCTATCGGCTCGGATATTACTATACCATATTCGCGCGTTGCCGTCAAGCGTTTTTTGCGGTATTTCCCGTAATTTTATAAAAAAATCGTCTTTTTTGGTATGAAAGGCGGGAAAGAGAGGTAGACTGAATAGAAAAGGAGAGTAATCGCTATGGAAAACCAAAAAAGTAAAAAATCCGAAGAAGTTTTAGCGGAAATTTACCGCAACGCGCAACTTGCGTTGCAGTCTATTTCGAATATTTTACCGCAGGTCGAGGACGAGGAAGTGCGCGCCGAGCTTTTATCCCAGCACGAGTTATACGAGCAATTATCCGCGAAAGCGTCCAAGATTGCAAAGGATAAAAATATTGAACTTAAAGAACCCAACCCGTTCAAAAAAGCAATGATGTGGGGGTCGATTAAGATGAGTACCCTCACCGACAATTCCCGCGCACATATCGCGGATATGATGGTTCAGGGAACGGTAATGGGCAACACCTCTTTGCGTAGTTCGGCAAGCGAACTCAACCCAGAAGAAGACCCTGAAATTTACGCTTTGATGGACGAAATGCTGAAAATGGAAGAACAGCTTGAAAAGAAGTGGAAAGAGTATTTATAATATAGAATGAAGTGCAAACCTGCGGTTTGCATGAATTGCGCCTGACGGCGCGTGAAGAATGAATTGCACGCTTTGCGTGCATTGCGGTAAGAATTATAAAATTTTACAATAATGAAACGCGTTGCGTTTCCATTCACGCGTTGAAAACGCAATTCATTCTTTATGCGCGTTGGGCGTTACGAGCAGGGTTTTGTAGTCGGTATAGACTACGAAACCCGCTTTGCTTTTGCTGGGTTTTTTGACGAATTTGCGTTTGCAATAATCGATAGGCAGTTTGTCCGCGTCACGACCCTCGGAATAGTACGCGCAAAGCTCGGCGGAGAATAAAAGCGTTTCGTTAGATACCTGCCCCCCACGCGTGAGGATAATGACGTGCGAAGAATGGTATTTTTGCGCGTGCAACCAAATATCGTCGGGCGAGGCTAAGCGAAGCAAGCGGTCATTTTGTAAATTGTTTCTACCCACCAAAACGGTATACCCGCCGTGCGTGTATTCCCTAAAAGGTATTTCCTCTTTTTTGGGTTTTTTGCCTACTTTTTCTTTGGGTGCGCGGAGCAAGCCGACTTGGATAAGTTCCTCGGTGATTTCCCGTAAATCTTCTTCCGTTTCGGCGGTTTGAATTGCGGATAAAATGCTGTCCGCGTAAAAAAGTTCCCCCTCGTCCTTGTTTTTCATTTCCGTCAAAATTTCCTTGGCGCGTTTTTGCTTGTTGTATGTGCGGAAATACCGTTGTGCGTTTTGCGCGGGCGAAAGGGTGCTATCGAGTAAAATTTTCAAGCTTTCGCCCTGTGTAGAATACCAGTTTTGTAAAGTTATGCTCGTCATACCCTTTTGTATTTTATATAAATTTGCGGTGAGAAGTTCGCCTTTGATGCGGTTTTCCTCCGCTTTTTCGCTATCGCGAAGTTTATCGAGGGTATCTTGCAGGCGTTTGGCGGTCTTTTTGCGTAACGCTTTGGCTGAACTTTCCAACTTGCGTTTTTTATCCTCGAAGGATTTTTTATTTTCGCGACGGGAATAGTATTCGTCCTCCGCTTTGCAAAGCGAGGGCATTTTTTCACCGCCTAAAACCTCGAAAGCAAAAAAGTCCGTTACCGTACCGTTTTTGTCGTAGACAATATGCGGGTTGCAAGGTTCGTTTTCGAAAAATTCGGGCAGGAAATCCCAAAGGGGTAAATTGCAATTTTTCGCGCGTTTGACAATTTCGCGCGCCGTTGGCAAAGCCAGCCCCGCAACGCTTTCAAATAAGAATACGGCAAGCGTTTCTTCGTCGGGGTTTTCGTGTAACGCAAAGAAGTTTTGCAGGCGTGAACGCATACCTGCCCTATCTAAATAGGATAATTTATCCTGCGGAGCGGGGTAGGCGTACTGCGCGCCCGAGAACAAAATACGGTGGGTATCGTCCACCAAAGCGGTACTTTTGAGCGCGCCTAAAATAACCCCGTTTTCGACGAGGATAAGATTAGAATACTTGCCCATCAGCTCGCAAATAAGCGTTCGGTTACACTCGGAAAAATCGCCCGTACAATGCAGGGAAATTTCGAGAATGCGTTCGGCTTGATACTGCGAAATAGATAAAATTTCCGCGCCCTGTAAATGTTTTCGAAGTAGCATACAAAAATTCGGTGCGATAGGCGCGGGTTCTTTTTCGTATGCGGAAAGGCACACGCGCGCCGTGGACGCGGAGGTGCTTAAAACGAGTTTTACCGTCGTTTTTCCCGTGTATATAATAAAGGTAAGCTCGTCTTTATTCGCTTGTGAGATGCGGTTGATTTTCCCGCCGACTAAAAACGCGTTGAGTTCTTGCGCGATTCGGCGGATATGAAAGGCGTCCTGTGGCATAAGCGCTCCTTGTTTTGCCGTCGATTTTTTGGAAATTTGCCAAAAATCGCCGTTTAGAAAAAATCTTTTCTTAAATTATAGCGTAAAATTGCAAAATTGTAAATAAAAACGCTTTATTTTCTTTGATAAATATGATAAAATGTAATGAGCGGACGGAAAAAACCGTTCTAAAAACAAGGAAAACAAAAAAATCAGCATAAAAGCAGGAGAAGTATTATGAAACACACGACCAAAGCCGGCGAAAAGAGTACGGTAAAAATCACTCTCAAATTTGACGCGGAAGAATGGAAATCAGCGCAAACGCAAGCGTATTTGAAAACGCGCGCAAAATTTGCGGTAAACGGGTTCCGTAAAGGTAAAGCGCCTAAAAACGTTATCGAGAACGTTTACGGGAAAGGCGTTTTCTACGAGGACGCGCTGAATATCCTCTTTTCCGAAAATTACGGCAAGGTAATTGAGAAAAACGAAAAGAAATTTACCGTCGTGGGCGACCCCGACGTTTCCGTAGAGGCGTTTTCCGACGAGGGCGTTACGCTCGTTGCTATCGTTCCCGTGAAACCCGAGGTAAAAATTTCCAGCTATAAGGGTATCAAAATCAAGCAATACGCGTATACTGTTAAGGACGAAGAATTGCAAGCCGAAATCGACAGACTGTTGGATAGAAACGCGCGCAAAGTTGAAGTTAAAGACCGTAACGCGCAAAACGGCGATATCGTGAATATCGATTTCGTAGGTACGGTGGACGGCGTGAAGTTCGACGGCGGTGAAGCGGAAGGCTTTGATTTGACGCTTGGAAGCGGTCAGTTTATCCCTGGGTTTGAAGACCAAGTGGTAGGTATGGCTATCGGCGAAACCAAGGACGTAAACGTTACCTTCCCCGAAAATTATCAGGCGGAAAACTTGAAGGGCAAGCCCGCGGTGTTCAGCGTGAAACTTAACGGTATTCAAGCGAAAGAATTGCCTGAGCTTACCGACGAGTTCATTAAGGACGCGACGGGTAGCGAAAGCGTTGAGGCGTACAAGGCAAAGACGAAAGAACGTTTGCAAGACCAAGCGGATAAGCGCGCAAACGACGCGACGGAAAACAGTATTTTAGAGGCGATTGCGCAAAATACCGAAGTAGAAATTCCGCAAGCAATGATTGAAAGAGAGATTGATTCGCTCGTACAAAAATTTGAGTATCAGCTTATGTACCAAGGCTTGAAGTTGCAAGATTATTTGGATTTCCTCAAAGTTACCGTTTCGGATTTCAGAAAGAACTACGAGGAACAAGCGAAAAAGAACGTGATGCATCAGTTGATTATTTCGCATATTATCAAGGAAGAAAATATCGAGGCGACGGAAGAAGAGGTAGACGCGAAGATTGCCGAGCAGGCAAAAGCGGTGGAAAAGGATTTCGAGGAATACAAGAAGGGTATGGACCCCCGTCAGTTCGAGTATATCCGTAGCGACCTTATTATCACGAAACTCTTCACGATGCTCAAAGAAAGCAACGAGATGTACGTGGAAGAATAATAAATAAAAAATAAGGAAACAAAATTCTTATGGAAAAGAACGTTTTAATCCCCTACGTTGTGGAACGCACCTCTTCGGGTGAGCGCACTTACGATTTGTATTCAAGGCTGTTAGACGATAGAATCGTGTTTTTGAGCGGTGAAGTCAATGACGCGTTGGCAAATACTATCGTAGCGCAGTTGATTTATTTGGAAGGCAAAGACCCGACCAAAGACATCAGCTTGTATATCAATTCCCCCGGCGGTAGCGTAACGGCAGGTATGGCTATTTACGACACGATGAATTATATCAAATGCGACGTATCTACAATTTGTATCGGTATGGCGGCGTCTATGGGCGCGTTCTTGTTGTCGAGCGGTACGAAGGGAAAGCGTTTTGCGTTGCCTAATTCCGAAATTATGATTCACCAGCCACTTGGCGGAGCGCAAGGTCAGGCGAGCGATATAAAAATCCACGCCGAGCATATCCTTCGCACCAAAGCTAAGCTCAACCGTATTTTAGCGGAAAATTGCGGTAAGGATATCGCGACTTTGGAACGCGACACCGACAGAGATAACTTTATGTCGGCGGACGAGGCGAGGGCTTACGGGCTTATTGATAAGGTATTTATCAGAAGATAAACGGCAAATTTAGAGAAATACGAACGCGCAAAACCACTTTTGAACGGTGATTTTGCGCGGTATTTTTCCAAATCGTTTGAAAGAGAAGAAAAAAGGGTATAAGATAACGGTAACGCGTTTTGCCCGCGTTGCATACTATATCTTAAACTGAGAAATTTGGAGAAACAGAATGTCGAATAAACGTCAACAATGTTCGTTTTGCGGGAAAGAAAAGGAAAATTCCCGCCGTATGATTTCAGGTCCGGACGGCGTTTGCATTTGCGACGAGTGCGTCGAAATTTGCAAATCAATGGTGGACGAATGGGACGGCGAGGACGAACCGCAAAAGGAAGTCCCCTTGAAAAAACCCGCGGAAATTAAAGCGGAGCTGGATAAATATATCGTCGGTCAAGACAAAGCCAAGCGCGTGCTGTCCGTTGCGGTGTATAACCATTACAAGCGTATCAACGCCACGGCGAAACTCAAAAAGGACGACGACGGCGTGGAGATTGAAAAAAGCAACGTATTGTTGCTCGGCCCTACGGGTAGCGGGAAAACCCTGCTCGCCCGCACGCTTGCAAAGATATTAAACGTACCGTTCGCTACCTCGGACGCAACCACGCTCACCGAGGCGGGCTACGTGGGCGAGGACGTGGAAAATATCCTCTTAAAGCTTATCCAAAACGCCGATTACGATATCGAACGCGCACAACGCGGGATTATCTATATCGACGAGATTGATAAGATAGCGAGAAAGGGCGAAAACGTGTCCATCACCCGCGACGTATCGGGCGAGGGCGTGCAACAGGCGCTTTTGAAAATTATCGAAAGCACGACGGCGAACGTTCCCCCGCAGGGCGGTAGAAAACACCCCAACCAAGAATGTCTGCGTATCGACACCACGAATATCCTCTTTATTTGCGGAGGCGCGTTCGTGGGCTTGGATAAAATCGTTTCGTCGCGAAAGGACGACACCACCCTCGGTTTCGGCGGGAAGGTACGTCTTGGCGAGGGCGAGGCGGACTATTCGGTACTCGACGACGTAAAACCGCAGGATTTGACGAAGTTCGGGCTTATTCCCGAGTTCGTGGGCAGACTGCCTATCGTCGTCAATTTAGACCCGCTTGGCGAGGACGCGTTGGTGAAAATTCTCACCGAACCCAAGAACGCGATTATCAAGCAATACCAAAAACTCGTGGGCTTTGACGGCGTGAAACTGACGGTGGAAGAGGACGCGGTGCGCGAAATCGCGCAAACGGCAATCCGTTTGAAAACGGGCGCGCGCGGGCTTAGAACGATCATCGAAAGCGTGATGACGGAAATTATGTATAAAATCCCGTCCG
>JAZSPG010000051.1:0-1850 GCA_045537295.1 Candidatus Scatosoma sp.
AGATATTTCCACGTGCTCGTTCGTAATAGACTCGTTACGGATAGCACAGAAGAAATGAATATCCGTTTAGGAACTACGGAGCACGCAGTTTTCAATGCGTATAGCAACCAAAACGACGTGATTGTATTCTCGTCCGATAACGCGGAAATCGTTACCGTCGACGAAACGGGGCTGATTACCGCGCATAAGGAAGGCGCAACGGCGGTTTGGGCGGCTACGCAAGACGGTGAAAGATTTGAAAAGATGTTCGTTCGCGTAGTCGGCAGTACGGATATCGTATCGTTTTATCAACCGAACGAAGGAGGCGAGAGCGTAATTACAATGTCGCACCTTTTGGGACTGGGCAAGATTTCCGTTACCTACGAAACGGTTTTGAGCTTGGACACCGAATATTATATGCTTTTCGAGGGCTTGGACGAGGGCGGCTCGTTCTATCAAGGCACTCCGATTAACGGGCTTCCGGTTTATAATCTCCTCATCAACGGACGGAGTGCGGTGGAGCATCCCGACGTGACGGTTGCGAGCGTTTACGAGGAGTACCAAAACGATACGGGCGGCACCAATTCGCATTTCCTCAATAATTACCGCAGCGTAACCTTCCATACGGCGGGAACGTACAAGTTTGAATTTTGGTATCAACACCAAGGCGGTGAATTTGTCGAAAGAGATACGAATCAACCCTCTTATTCGAATGACATTCCCGTGAAGAACGTCGTGATTTTGGAAATCAACGTGACGGTTGGCACTTCGTATCCTTACAGATACGACGAGACCACGCGCACCTACTACGTTTCCGATTACGCAGGCTTGCTTGCGTGGTACGACGCTCAACAGCTTAACAAGAGCACGAATCTCGTGCTGGAAGCGGACGTCTATATGCCGACCGTCGCGTCGGAGTTCTTGTTTGACCTTGACGGGGACGGCGTAAAAGAAAGCAACTGGGGGCTTGAAACGAAGCTTTATACGGGTACAATTGACGGCAACGGTAAATATATTCGAGGCTTAACAATGAATATCGACGTGAGCGCGAATAACAGTACGTACGTTGCTTTTGTGTCGCAGATGTTACACGGTGGCGTTATAAAGAACATTAATTTTGCGGACGGTCAAATAACAAGCCGTTATGTCAGCGGCGTCGTCGGTAGACTTGCCGGCGGTGAAGTTCTCAACTGTACCAATGCGAATACCCTTTTCGCTTGGAACGCGGCAGCGGGAATCGTATTCGATATTTGGGGCAGCGGACGAATTTTTGCTTGCGTGAATTACGGCTCGATTACCTGCGAAAACGGTGACGCTTCTGGAATCGTTTGCGGCTATTCGGTTAACGTTGGCGCTTACGCTACGGTTGTCGGTTGTATAAACTACGGTAGCGTACAGGGGAATATTGCAGGTGGTATCGTACCCCGCGGTGCGAATTGGAAGTTGTACGGCTGCGCCGATTTCGGAACGGTGACAGGAGAAACGTCGGGGAACGTGATTGCAAAACAGTCTCGGGGCGTAGGCTTGTACGGATGCGTCTATTCGTTAGACGAAGGCTTGAAGGTGTTAGAGCGATTGACAAATGAACAAAAGGCAACCGTTTCTGATATAGGCATATTAGAAGACGCGATTGTAGAATTAAACGCGGCGATCGAGCAATACAACGCAACGGGTAGCGTAAAATGCAAGTACCGCTACGTTCTCAACACCAATCCCACGACCTCCGAGGCGTATCCTATTATTCTTCAAGAAGTGACGGACGCACAAGAATAAATCTATGCAACAACAAAAAAGAGCATACGAATTAACGTGGACGCTTTGAACTAACAAAGAACGGCGGTGGGCTCACGCTCACCGCCCGAATTCAAATG
>JAZSPG010000044.1:0-3466 GCA_045537295.1 Candidatus Scatosoma sp.
GGCGATTATTGTTATACATATCCCTATCCACTTGACGTAGCATTTCATACCACTTTTCGTCCACTTTGATTTCTTCTTTCCCTGTCGCCGTGTAATACGTATATCTATATTTTTTCTTTCCCTTATCTTTTTCCATCGTTCTCCTTTTGTCGATTTTTATCGAAAAATGTAAACATATGTTCGTATTGAAAAGTGTTTTTTTGGGGCTACTTGCTCGGTAGCCCCTTTAACGTGAACCTATTATACTTAAATTTTACCCGTTTGTCAAGTTCCAATTGTCCAAATATACGGACGCGTTAAAAATTATTTTTTAAACTTGCGATACATCGCGCGCGCAAGTTGTTCCATAACGACCTTATAAAATTCGTCGTCTTGGAAAAGTTGCGTAAACGCATCCGCTTGCGAAGTGTACGCTTCCCCTGCCTCTTGCGCGAAATAATCAGGGAAGATACTCTTAACGAACATCTCTTCGTCGCTGTTTTTAACCATTTTCGATAGTTTTCCGCCTTTATCCGCGCTCATCGTTTCATACATAGAACGCACGATATTCCTCCCACCGTCCGTAAAATTCTCACCAAACGCCGCGTTGATCCGTTCGATAATCACATCCAAGAGCTCCATTTGCTTTCCGCCTGCCCCCGTCTTGTTATCCGTAGGCTTAAATACGTTATCTTGGCCCGAAAGTTCAATCGCGCCGGAAAAGGTTTCTTTCAATGAATTATTCAAAAGTGAAACGTCAATCACCCATTTTTCCGTTTTACGCTTGGGAAGTTGTCTAAAAATCCATTCTGCACAAATATAAAACTTATGTAAATCCTTATCAAAAATACGGATAATTTGCGTTACGTAAGCGTAAAACCGCGCAAACCCTTTCAATAACTTTCTAAACGCGTCGCGATTTTCGGGCAATAAAGCGTTATACCCGTCTACCGCAGGCTTTATAATCGAAGTCAAAACGCCTTGACTACTACGTGCCTTTCCACCGCGCATAATTTTATCGTATGTGGTCGCAAAAGCCGCTACCATGTCTTCGGTTATCAACTTATACGCTTCAATATCCCCACGCATAGAATACAACTTGTTCGGGTCTATTTCGCTTTCCAATTCCGTATCCGTGTAGAACGGCTCGAACGCTTTTTGAATATCGTCTTTCGTGTTTACGAAGTCGAGAATATACGTATCCACCTTTCCGTACTTAGCGCAAGTACGATTTAACCGCGACAACGTTTGCACCGCTTTTACGCCTTTCAACTTCTTATCTACAAACATGGTATGGAGTTGCGGTTCATCAAAACCCGTTTGATACTTGTCCGCCACGATAAGCGCGTTAAACATATCCGACGCGAAATAATACCGTAATTGTTCTTCACTAACCGAACTTCCGCTTAAAGCGTTCAATTTTGGTTCTGTCCATTCCGTATCGTTTAATTCAATCTTACCCGAAAATGCTACGAGCGGTAAAATATCCGTATATCCCTTTTCGGCAATATACTTACGAATCGCAAAATAATACTGCACCGCATTTTTGCGAGAGGACGCCACCACCATTGCTTTCGCGTGCGAAACGCCGTCCGTCGTTTTCATTTTCGACAACGTCACTTGTCGGAATTGCTCGACGATTAAAGCGGTTTTCATATCAATCGTGCTTTGTTCACTACGTTGAAACTCTTTCAACGCTTTAATGGTGGGAAGTTCCAAAACTTCGGGGTTTTGCCCAGAATTATTCACAATCTCATAACTGTTTTCAAACGTCGTATAGAACTTCAAAACGTCTAAAATAAACCCTTCTTCGATTGCCTGTTTCATAGAATACACGTGGAACGGCTTAAACTTCCCGTCAGGTTGTTTTACGCCGAATTTTTCAAGCGTTTTGGGCTTGGGCGTAGCCGTAAACGCAAAGAAACATTGATTGTTGTGTTTCCCGTGACGGAGCATTTCTTCGTCCAAAGCATCGAATCCGTCGTCATCTTCTTCGCCGTATTCTTCTCTTGCACCCGTCGTGTCCGCAAGCACCGTCTTTAAGTTTTGCGCACTTTCCCCGTTTTGCGAAGAATGCGCCTCGTCAATGATAATAGCAAACTTCTTACCCCCTTGCGATAAGATTTTACCCTCTTTTAAGATAACGGAGAAACGGAACAACGTGCAAACGATAATCGCCACGCCGTCGTCAATCGCTTGCGCCAACTCACTGCTCGGCGTATCGTCCTTAATTTCTTTAATTTGCCCGTCCTTATGAGCAAAACTCTCAATCGTGTCTTGCAACTGCGCGTTGAGAATACGCCTGTCCGTAACCACGATAACCGAATTGAAAATGGGCTTGTCATCCTTATCAAACAAGGTAGATAAACGGTAGGTAAGCCACGCGATAGAGTTGGATTTTCCGCTTCCTGCACTATGCTGAATGAGATAGTTCTTGCCTACGCCGTTTTCCAAAACGTCCGCAAGACACTTTTCCACCACGTCGTATTGATGATAACGGGGAAATATAATCTTTTCGCTTTCTTTCTTTTTGAGTTTGCGTGTTTTCGTATCAATATACGGCGTTTGCTCCTTTTGACGGCTAATATACTTTTGCAATAACGCCAAAAGCCCTTCGCGGCATAAAAACTTCTTCCAAAGATACGCCGTCACGTAGTCCGCGTTGTCTTCGCTTTGCGGATTCCCTGCGCCGCCTACGTTCCCTGCCCCGTTCGAGCCTTGATTAAACGGCATAAAGAACGTGTTTTCACCGCTTAAAGCCGTCGCCATATACACGTCGTAGTGGTCAACGGCAAAATACACCAAAATACGGTTATCAAAACGGAACAACGGCTCGCGCGGGTCACGGTCTTCTTTCCATTGCCGAATCCCATCCCGAACGTCTTGTCCTTTTTGTTGGTTTTTCAGTTCCAACGCAACCACGGGTATACCGTTGATAAACAAAACCATATCTACGGAGTTTTTGTTTTGCTCGCTGTAATATAACTGACGGGTACACGCAAGAATATTCTTATTGTATAATTCCACAAGCGATTCGTTCAAAGTCGACGGCGGATTGAAATAGACAAACCGTAACCGCTTTCCGCGCAAGGAAACGTCGGAAATACCGTCGCGCAAAACGGCAATTAAACCACGCGCGGAAACTTCCGCTTGAAAGCGTTTCAACAAATTTTCTTCCGCTTTCGCGCCGTAGCGCGCGGAAAACAACTTCCATTCGTCGGGCTGGGTATTTTGAATAAACTCCATCATTTGCGAAAGGTCGATTGCGTTTTTCTTATCGTAATATCTGCTATTCCCTTTTATGTAACCGCCGTTTGACAAAAGATATTCTTCAATATCACTTTCAAAACCTTTTTCGCTATTGTCAATCATTTGGAATTTCCTCCTCGCCTATCAAATGGAATCATTTTTTTCGTATCAAAAACATTTATTTTTATATATTCTTTTACAGTCTTATCAAAGTCTAACCCTAACCCTAAAACATACT
>JAZSPG010000066.1:0-13073 GCA_045537295.1 Candidatus Scatosoma sp.
ATTGTAACCCATTTTTGCAACATTTGTGGTAACATGTACGCGTAACGCGGGAAGCGGGGGAACGCGTTATGTGCGGGACGCTGTTTGTCTGGAAGTCCTCTCTTTTACCGGGAACGGGCGGGGAACCTAATAAGGGTTCTTCCGTCCGTTCTCAATTTGAACGTTCAAATTGGAGGTGGTTGTTTGGCTGACAACGAAAGCATAGCCGGGTACCTTGGACTGTATCAGGACTTGGTAAACCCACACGCATTCAATCCATACGCGCCGCCCGACGAAAGCCCCGTATTAAACAAAAAGCGGTCTATGCAACAGTATGTAAAGTACATGCTTAACCGCACGGCGAAGATGTTCAGTTATGAAAACTTACCGCAATCCATACCAGCCCTTGAACTTGAAACACTTCTTCAAGTTACTGGCTATGCTATTATCGCTTCTGTTCCTAATGCTCCTTCCGTTCTTGTTGGCATGGATTACCTTTCCGCAGGGGAGCATAACATGGAACCGTCTGGAGGGGAAGGTGTCGATTCAGGCGGGTCGGGAATTGACAACAGCGACGACCGTATTACAATTTCCGAACGGAACGACCTCTATGCCTTTTACGGGGGACTTGGAGGAGAATATGACGCCTATTATAGACCAACAGTCGCCTTGGTAAACAATCCCTATTTGAAGTTTAACGCTAAATTGACGATAGGGGTAGATTGCGCGGTTATCCGAAACGATAGTCACTTTATAGGCGTCATGCCTATGTATTGGCGTTACGCCGCGCAAATGGCGGAAAACGACGTTTCTGTCCGTTCGGCGCAAATCAACAGCCGGGAACGCTCGATAATAATCGCTGATAACGAAAATGCATACGACAGCGCACAGGTTTATTTGCAACGACTGGAAGCGGGCGATTTAGCCGCTATTATGGACGCGCCTTTACTTGGCAATAGCCGGGTAGAAAACGGGTCGCCCTCGGCGGCTAATACGATAATCCAGCTCATTGAGCTGGGGCAATACCTGAAAGCGTCATGGTTCAATGAAGTGGGCTTGAATACTTCCTTCAATATGAAGCGGGAATATCTTTCCAGTGAAGAGATTGCCGTGAATACAGATGTTCTAATGCCGCTTGTTGATGATATGCTTGAATGTCGGCAACGGGGGCTTGAAATTGTCAACGCCCTGTATGGAACCGACATTAAAGTAAAGAAGTCCAGCGCATGGGAGCACAAGGATATTCAAGCCGACAACTACACGGAGGAAAAGAAAAATGGCGGAGAGACTTCTGACTTACAATCAGAGGACGCTTAGGGCTATATGGGATGGATGGGACAATAATCGCGGCGTGTTCCATTTCTTGGCGCAGAAGGATTTCAGTTTTGTTGACCTTCTGCCCATGGAAGAACTTGACTTTGATTATTATCTTTTCCAGTCCGGGCGCAAGCAATCGGCGTCCGCGATTCTCAACCTCTTAAACGACGAAAACCTTTTGACCGACGCAAGCCGCGAACTCATTGCGGGGGCTATTTACAATCGTTACCATGATAAATGGGAGCGCGTTTTCAATGCTTTCGTGAATGAGTATACGCCGTTTACGACTTACGCGGATAATGAGGTATCGTCCGTAATAGGCAACGCGACGGAAACGGCAAGCCGCGATAAATCCCATGTCGGAACGTCGCTTGACGAACGGCAAAGCAAGACAACGGATATTGCGTCCGGTAGTTCTAACGCAAGCAACAACGACACAGGGTCGGCGTCTCGCGCAACGTCCGCTAATGATTCCAGCGAATTGGAGCGGCAAGGGACGGAAAGCAAGACGCGGACGGGCACGGGCAACAATACGGCGGGAAACGGGATATTCGGATTCAACAGCTCTTCCGCCGTTGGCTCTACCGAACAGGAAGGCGAACAGGCGTATGCGGAAGTTGAAACCGTTGCTTTTGGGGGACGGAAGGACGCGACGGCAAACGAACGCGCCGAAACCGAAACAAATCTTCATAGCAACGCAACCGAAACGCAATCGACTGAAAGCGCGACGGGACAGACCGAAAGCGACGTTACCGGAAGTCGAACCGATAGCGCAAACGAAACGGAAGCGGAAAAGCGCGAACGCGACACAAATAGAACCCGAACGTTAATGCGGACGGGATTCAATAAGCCTATCGCGGATTTGATTCTTGATTACATTGAACTCTGGAAAACAGACTTCTATCAAATCATGTTCCGCGACGTTGACGCTTATCTCGCGCTGTCCGTGTACTAATTTGAACGTTCAAATTGGAGGTATTTCCGAATGAAAGTTGAACAAATCGCGGAGTGGACTAACGACGTGACGGCACAGCTTCTGGGAGAAGAAGCCGTAACGACGCAAGACCTTTCCAACATCGTGGACATTGGGCGGCAGATAACCTCTCTGGAATCTTGGCGCAACAAGTACCTCGAAGCCCTCGTGAACCGTATCGGGCGTTGGCATTACGTGAACCGCATTTATAGCGGTAACGTGCCTTCCCTGATGATGGACAGTTGGGAATACGGCTCTATCCTCGCCAAATTCTGGGGAAGCCTGAAAGACGTTTCTGATAACCCGTCTTGGGAGTTGGAAGACGGGCAGGAATACAACATGAACACGTACCACGCCGAAACGGTGTCGGCGCGTTTCTGGAACAAGATGACGACGTTTGAACTGGAACACAGCATTCTCGACCACCAGCTCAACGACAGCTTTTCCAGCGGCGACGAACACGCGGCTTTCGTGTCCATGCTGATGACGAACGTCACGAACTCGCTCAACATTCGCAACGAAGCCTTGATTATGGCGACGGTTCGCAATTTCATTGGCACGTTGCTACACGGCGGGAAGCCCTTGCAAAAGGTGAATCTTCTCGCGCAGTACAATTCCGGGCACGGCACACAGTTGACGCCCGCTCAGGCGTTGGAAAGCTCCGACTTTATCAGGTGGGCGATTATCCAAATCCAGCTCGTTTCCCGCCGTTTGTCGAAGTACACGAAACTTTACAACGTCGGAGGGCTTGACCGCTTTACGCCGTCTGACAGGTTGCGGATTATCTACCATGATAATTTCCGCACGGCGGTTGGCGCATACCTCTATAACGCGCCGTCTCAATTCGCCACGGATTGGCTTGGGTTGCCGACAGGGGATTCTATCCCGTATTGGCAATCGCCGGGGACTGATTTCGCGTTTGACAGCACGTCGCGGATTGACGTTGAAGTCGCAACTGAAACGGCGGGAAGCAAAGCGACGGTTGCTCAAACGGGCGTTGTCGCCGTCATGTTTGACAAGTACGCAATGGCGGTTTGCAACGAACGCGACAGGGTTTATGCGCACTATGTCAAGAAGGGCGAATTTACGAACTACCTGCACAAGCGGGAAGCCCGTTACCTGAACGACCCGAACGAACAGGGCGTGGTTTTCTATCTCGGCGCGACGTAATAGGGAGGGGCTATGGACACTAACAAATGTTGGGCGGTTTATAACTCTCTCCTCGCCGTGTTGAATCAAATCAAAGACTTGGAAAACCCGGAGACCGCCCCTAATCTTTACAGCAACGTTGCGGCGGCGGTATCCAGCGCGAAAGACCTGCTTGTCCAGCGGTTGCAACAGACGGGGAGCACGTGATGGAAGAAAACGAAAATCCGGTTGAAGAGACCGGGACAGAAACCGAATCCGCAACGGCTGAACCCGTTGTAGAGGATAACCGCATGAGAAACGCGGCAGGGGACGCGAAACCGGAATTTCCTAATTCCGGTCGCGCCTCTTGGAGCGTGGACACAGTAAAGCGGGCTTTCCTTCTATGGGGTATGGTAGACGGCGTTCGCAAACGCGACGATTGGACTACCATTGAAATGGCTGTCAAGTTCTATGACGACGGCATTTTCTCGGCGCAGGATTTGGAGCGCATACGTCAAGCAATTATACGGCGCAATCAGACCAAAGGGCTTTCGTCTATGGACGAAGACTTGGACGCGATTTCCGTCGCGGAGGGCATTGTGCCGGGTATGTAATTTGAACGTTCAAATTGGGCGGGTGGGTTGGTAATTTGAACGTTCAAATTGGGGAGACTATTATGCCGAATGGATACGTACCCTATTTTCAATCAGCACCTTCTGCAAGTTCATTAAAATCTAACGGATTGAGAACTTGGACAAATCAAAATAACTACTTGTTATTTTCAGGTTCTTCCGTTGAGAATATGTATTGCGGAGTAGTTCCTGACAGCGGAGGGAAAAGGTTATATTACGTAGCTGATTCCGTCGGGATTGCATATCAGGTTTATGATGTGTCAAATAATGTCGGAAATTTGACAATAGATTCATTAGACGGGACTACTGGACTATATTATGGTTCATTTGAGACGGCGGACAACCGATATACTATTTATGTCCCGGAATATGAATCACTCCGTTCGTTTTTAGATTCATATCCGCATTCCTACCCCATAAACTACACACTCGCAAATTGCACAGTTTCCGCGCCCTCGACTGCCTCGCCGGGAAGCGACGTAGTGATACAAATTACACCTTCCAGCGGCTATATTTTCAGGGGTTCGTCGGGCGTGGATATACGCGATAGCGACGGAATACGCGTTCCCTTCATTGTGAATGGCAATCAGGTCGCTTTCACAATGCCGCAACCGTGAACGTCAATTTGAACGTTCAAATTGGCAGGTGATATTATGGCAGGTAAAATGAATTGGGCGGTTTTCGATTTAGAGAACCTCCCGACAGTCGATAACGTCATAGAACACGGTACTTTCTATTATCAGGGAACAGGCGGCAACAGCGGAACTTACACATATTATGTTTTAGCTGACAAACCTGTTAAGTATATGTGGTACAGGGCAGGTTACAACGTGAACCCTATTTTCTGTTCAGAGGAAGAAGGAGCTAATATTTATTTAGCACATACGGGAATGGACAGAAGTGCACGGGCTTCCGTTATATCTACAACCTATACACACCCTGATGATAGATATTGGGTGTATGCCGGAATAGACGGATACTGGTCTACCGTCCATTATGATTTGCCGTTTTCGGGCGTAGGTAGTTACCCTGATGACTGGACTGCCCCTGATTCGGACTATACCATAACGGTCGGAGAACAGACAAATTACGTAGACCGCGATTTTGTTAGGTCGTGCAACGACGGCGATTGGGATTGGGCTCCTGTCACACTCGGCACAGTAGTTGACCCCGAACCCGAACCGACAACCGAATTTTCGGTGAACGTCACTATAACGTGCGTTCCTGAAAGCACAGGCGACAACCCTTACGAACCGGGCGGCGACGCAGAACCGGGCGGCGGCGGCGGCACATACGACAATGTGTCCGACGTTATTCCCCGTCCCCCTCTGCCTGAAATTGGCATAGCGGACGGAACCTTTATGGCTATGTTCAATCCCTCGCAAAGCGAATTAAAAGACCTTGCGGACGCGCTTTTTGATACGACGATATGGACGGAAGCCTATAGGCAAATATTCGGAAGTCCGATAGATTATATAGTCTCGCTTACCATTGCGCCGTTACAACCGCCTATCACGGATGAGCCTGTTGAATTTAGCCTCGGCGCGTCGCCGTTCGCAAATATTTCTATGTATCAGATAACGCAACAATATGTAGAAGTGAATTGCGGCACAATCACAATACCGGAATACTGGAAGGCGTTCCTTGACTATGAGCCTTATTCCTCTATCCAGATATTCCTCCCCTATGTGGGCTATAGAGACCTTAGCCCCTCGGAAGTCCTAAACAAACCGTTGAACGTTCGCTATTATATAGACCTCTTAACCGGGGCTTGCATTGCGTTCGTTGAATCGGACGGAACAACGCTATATCAGTTTGACGGAAACTGTTTAGCCCAGTTGCCTATAACCGCGATACAGCACACTCAAATTATGTCCGGGATGATTTCCGCTCTCGGCTTTGGGGCAACGGCTTTAGCGACAAAGGGCTTGGGAATGTTTGGCAAAGCCGGGGATTTTATGCTATGGGGAAGCGGCGCGTCGGCGGCTTCCAGCGTGGTAAACGCCGCAAAACCCACGGTAACGCACGGCGGGAACCTTACGGCAAATCAGGGCTTTCTTGGAATCCAGAAACCCTATTGCATACTCCGACGCCCTCGGCAAGCTATCGCAAGCGAACAAAACGCTTTTGCGGGTTATGCCACTTGGTACCGCTCTCCGAATTTCATGTTCACGCAAGGATTCACAAAGGTTGCGGAAATACACCTCGAAAACGTTCCCGCGACGGAATGGGAAATTCGTGAAATAGAACGCTTGTTAAAGGAAGGCGTGATATTCTAATGGCGACGCTTATCCTATACCGCAACGACAACGAACGCATTCGCGTTTCCAAACAGTTGACGACGCTCGGAACTATCACGGGCACGTTTCGCGGGAACGCCGACATTCTCCGCCCCACTGTAATTGTGCAAGGCGAATTTACAAATCAGTGCAATTACTTTCGCATTGAGGAATTTGGAAGGTATTATTATGTGACAAACCCTATCGTTCCTCGCAACGGGCTGATAGAGTTGCACGGGGAAGTAGACGTACTGAACTCTTGGTCGCAAGAGATACGGCGAAACCCCGCGATTGTAGAACGTCAAAAGACGGACTATAACCTCTATCTCCCCGACAGCCAGATACACACGTATCAGAACGACTTGGTTGGGACGCAAGCCTTCCCTAACGGCTTTACTAACCGTCAATACATTCTAACGGTAGTCGCCGTATAGACGCAAAGAAGCCCCGCAACCCGGTTTCCCGGATTGCGGGGCTTGTCAATTTGAACGTTCAAATTGACTTAGTCCTTGGGTTGATAATCCTCGCACATAAGGCTGTCCTTGCGGTTGTCAATGCAATATGCGTTGTGGCGGCAACCCTCGCAGTGTTCCTCGCAAGCAAGCGCAAGGTCGGACGGCGTGAGGTAGTCGTCGCAGTCCTGCCACGGGCAAAGCCCCTCGTACCACACATCGCATTGCGCCGTGTGATTCAAACAGGGTTCGGGCGCGGTGTGGTCGCACTGCTGAAAGATGTTGTTGAACGGCGCATTCTGGAGTTTCTTGAAGTTTGCCATTACACCCACCCCATAAATTCCACGCGCTCATAGAGGATGACATTCTCGTGCTTGTGGTCGCGGATATTAGCTCTCCACGCGCCCATAGCGCGGTCGGCTTGCGGATAAGAAAGCGGGTACGTGTTCACTTTCTGCCCGTCAACGTAGATGTCGTACTTGCGTTTCGTCTCGGCGGTCGGGGTTTCCATACAGAGTTCAGGCGTCCGCCCTTTGTTCATAGCCATAAAAGCCTCCAAATCAAAGTACATTTGAACCTCCAATTTGAACGTTCAAATTACGCGTTCTTTATCGACAACGCGTCGCTCCACAATATATAATTGCGGAAGATTTCGCCTATATCGTTGTCCGCATAGTAAACGCGATTTGTCAACAGGAATTGCGATATAAGCCTTGACAGCTTGTCCGGTTGTCTCGATACTCCCAGAAGGTCGCGGTAGTCCGCGCTGTGCTTATCGACATAAATAATGTCGTCGCCGATTTTCTTATGCCTCGTTCCGTCCCTGTTGCGTATCGTCACATTAGCGCGTTTCAGGAACGCAAACGCGCCAGTTCTGTTACATACAATCACCCCCTTCAACGTATCCCCAGCGAACTCGACATAGAACCGCGCCGCAACGTCGGCGGTTTTATATTCCGTCCGCAATTTCGGATATTCCGCAACCTCCCAGCTACCGTCCTTAATCATAGCAAGTTGCGGGTTATCGAATGCAAAGTACACGTCGGACGCTTTGCCGCCTCTCTTTTGCGACGATTCGCAATACTCGACGGCAACCTCCAAATCGCTGTCCCCATAGTGATAGGTGTCGATAGTGCCCTGCTTCTGTTCCTTGACGTGCGTCAAGCCCATGACAGAGAAATAGGGACACCATTTGTTTACCGTATTGCCCAGCATGAAAACCCGAACGTCGTCGCGCAACCGGATGATAGTAGAAAGCAGATTCTGGAAAAGCGCGGGTTCGTTAGGAAGGTACGACGTGCGCGTGAGAAACTCGTCAAAAATGACGGTTGTCGTATCGACATAAGAATAGGATTTCTTATGCTCCGCCGCGCTAATGCTGAACACGTGCCCGACAGGGTTTTCGTCCGTGAAAGACTTGTTCGGGTCGTCGTCCAAATGGCGCAGATAAAAGTGCCCTGTCTTATAGACGATACTGTTCCACTGTTGCGGAGTTTTCGCAAACAGGCGTTCTATCACGCGGTTCTTAATGTGCGCCTCGAAAAGCTGATTCAATTCCGAAGGCTTCACGTCCACGTCCCAGCGGCGCACATAGGCGAATTGCTTCTTGTTGGCGGCATACTGTTCAATCGCGTATTGCAACGCCCAGTAAGTCTTGCCGTTGGAACGCTCGCCGATTATGACGTAGTATTTCGCCTTGGGATTGTTCTCCAACAGCCGTGCGCCTGTGTAGTGCTCATACTTGCGAACAGGAATTTTCATTTAACAGTTCCCTCTGAATCTTGAAAAGCTGATTGTACAGCCACTCGTCGCAGTCCTCCAGCTCATAGGGGATTTTGGCGGGAGATTCCCCTTTATACGCGTATGAGATATAAGTCTGCAAATGGGAACGGACACGGATAATCATATCGCGCTCCGTGCAAAGGCGGATTCTGTCATACTTATTCATAATCGCCTCCTAATTTGAACGTTCAAATTATCATATCGCCCGTGCCGTCATATTCGGGGTCGGCGCAAGCGTATATGAACTCCCTGAAATCGGCAGACAGCCCCAGATTATAGGTTGTCGGCTCCATGTGCACGGACGACATTTCATGATAATGCGCCCACACGCCTTGGTAGTCTTGCGCAAAGCCTTCTGTCTCATAGTCGATATAGGACAGCGCAAGACGCCCCGATTTCTCTTTTGGTATTTCCGTCCCGTCATGAAACACGGTAAACGGGTCGCGCTTGCAATAACGGCAAGGCAACGCCGTACCCTCGACTTCAACGCCTGTTGGCGGTCGAAAGTCCGCTAAATATTCCAGCGCAAGCCGTTTTGACGTTCCCGCCACTGTTAGCTCGTAAGACGTTTCCCCTAATAACCGCGCAGAACGTTTGTTCTTTCCGGTCGGGCACTTTTCGACAAGGTAACGTTTTGCGCCTAACGACTTGAACCTTTTATAGTACGCGTCAAAGTCCCAAACTCCCATGGGTCGCGCCTTGCCTTTAGGGTCAACAGGCATGAACCGCGAAACGGGCTGATGATAGTATTTCGCGGCGTCGCGGATTTCCTCTTTTATCCTGCTATTGTAAGACAGGATAAAGCCCATATGCCGCAAGGCGTTTGTAATTTTAATGCTGTCTGTGTCGGAGTAAACATAATCGCGTCCGCAAGCATAGATTCCCTGATATAGTCTATTCCTTGCGTGTGCGGTTATCCACACTCCCCATGGATAATACAAAACACGTCCGCGCTTTGTATTATACTTTTCGATTTCCTTTTCAAGATTAGGCGTTTCCGGGTCAAGAAACTCGGCGGCTTCCGCGTCATACTTCAAGATTTCCCGAACAATGTTAGTAACCATCATGCCATAAATAGCATTTAACATATTCTTGGAAATCATATATTCCAGTTCTTTCCCCTTAACGCCTTTTAGTTTCGTCTTCTTTTCGTACAAGTCCAGAATCGCGCTTACGATTTGTTTGGGCAAACGTCCGCGCTCGAATATCACAAGATTCCGAACCTCTTCCTTTTCTCCAGCCCAGTCGTAGAATTGAGAATAAGTCTGATAATCCAGCTCTGTAATAGTCGTGTTTACTCGCGTTGCGCGGACAATACGCCCGTTACTTATCTTCTCGCCGAAATAGCCGCGCCGCGTGTTCTTGTCTTGTTCGTATTCGGGGCGGTCGTTCCAGCATTTGGAAGCCGACAGAGGGGCTTCATAGTCCGCTAATTCCCCTCTGTCCTCTACCCAGCGCGGACGCAGATTCCACGCCGTCCAGTCAAAAAGGCAACAGTAGTTTTCCAGATAATAGTCAAGGTTTTCGTTCGCCTCTTGGTACGGAACTTCTATAGGCGCGCCCATAGGGAAGTAACAGAGGCACGAAACGGCGGGATAGCTTGACGCAAAGTCGAACGACGCGACGTTAAATATAAACGTCCGCCTTTGTTCGCGGTTTAGCGGGACGCGATAGTCAAAAGGGTTGGACTTGTCAACGGCATTGAACCGCGACGCGAAACGGGGCGAACAATGGACAGCCCCGCCTCGATATGCGCGGCGCAACATTTCGTAACACCCCGGCGTCAACGTTAGTTTCTCGATAATGGGCTTGAACGTTTTCCAACGCCGAAAGCATTCTTCCTTTACAAGACGGCGGACATAACTTGTGTTCGTCAAGGGTATTTTAGTTATGTCGCCGTCTTGCTTTATTTTCTCCTCGATATATGCGCACAATACGCGTATATCGTTTTCGCAATACGCCATTTCCTTTTCAGTCAACGGCGTTTCCGACGTGCGCAAGAGATTGTAGTCAAGGTTGCCCTTTAGCTTGCGCACGTCGTGCCATAGCAATTCGTTTCCCACGGCTTCCAGACTTCTACCGCCCGCAAGTTTTAACGAACAGCGGAACTCAATCCCGTTTGTTATCGCATACGCGGGTTTGCGCCTGTCAATGAGAAACACCTTGTCCCACGGAAACAACTTGCGTATCCATTGAAATTCATAGGGCAGATTGTGGACAAACACCAGCATTTTCCGTTTCTCAATTTGAACGTTCAAATTGAGGATTTCCTGAATCTGCTCGCATAGGTTCTGGAATTGTTCCCACGTGCGCCCGTAGGTTACGCAATCGCCGATACCAAATTGCCAAATGTATATAATGGCGCGACGATTTCCGTGCTCCATGAAACTTGACGTTTCAATATCAAACGCGGCGGGTACGTTTAAGGTGTACGTTACGCTCCGACGCCGTTTTGTCTCCACCCATTCCAAATCCGCGCCGCGAAGCCAACGCAGGAACTCAAAATTATCTACCATTCCGCTTGCGGCGTTTCGGTTCGGCATGAGTTAAGTCACCTCTTCCCGCTTGAAGGAAGTCGAAGTTTTGGCGCTGTTGCGCGTTCGTGATACCGCCGTATTGCCCTTGATAGGGACGGTATCCAACCTGATACTCCGACACGGGCTTGACAGTTTTGCTTTCAGGGTCGAAGATATAGCCGCCGTTAAGTTTATTCACTAAATCAACGGCTTCCCGCAAAGTATCGGGACGGGTTTCGGGATTGCGCCACATTTCTATTATGCCGCTATCCAGAAAAGAGTAGAAATCGTAGACTTTGCTTGTCGGGTTTGCGCGAAACTCGTCCACGACTTGCCAAAAGAATTTGCGTTCGTCGTCCCCCATAGAGTAGAGGGGATTTCCGTTTTCGTCCGTCCCAAAAATCATTGCGTCTTGCGAATTGTTCGTTGAACGGATTCCCGCAGGCGTGGACGTGACGGACTGGACAAAGTCAAGGTATCTCATAGTCGTGTCCAGAAGCCGCGCCTGTCCCGCGACGCCCGAAAAGTTTGCGCCTAATTCATAGACGCCTTTTCTCTTAACGATGATATGCGCAAAGGGGTTCGCCGTTTTGATTCCAGCCGCTTTTTCAGCGGCGAAAGACGCGCTGAATTTGTCAAGCGCGTGACTGAAAAGCCCTTCTTTCTCTATCGCTTTGCGGCGACGGCGCGTAAGAGATTGAAGGGCACCCGCGACGTTGACAAGCTCGTTGAGATTCATTTTTGCCACTGTCTCGTAGCTCAATTCCTCTAACTGTTGCGCTTTCCAACGGCGGCTTATTTTTTCGATAACAGGTCGTTTGCCCGTCTCAAATATCCGTCCCATTGAAAACCTCCTCTGCCGCACGAATGAAGGCTTCCGGGTTTTCCTTGAAATAGTAGAGGGCTGTCAAAAGCCGTCCGCTTCTGCCATTTTCAAAGTTGATAATCCGATAGGGGCTTACCCCGTATTTCGCTGAAAAAGCCTTTTGGGATAAGCCGCTATCTTCACGGATATTACGGAGATGGGACAGCAACCTGTGATAGTCAACTGCCCCTATCATGCGTTGCCTCCGTTAGTCGATAAAGACAATCTGATTGAAGGGCTGACCCTTGGAAGTCTTGGAGCGCACGAACATGAGGCGCAAGCCGCCGATAGCGGCAAGCTGTTCGTTCAGGGCGTTGAAGTTCTCGAACGGGCACCCCTCGTATTCGTCGTTTTCAGAGCAACCCGCCTTACGCGCCCACGCGAAGATATTCGCCTGAACGTTGTCTCCGCTCGCCTTGACCCAGTTGTCGGGGTACTCGGTGAAAACCATGCCGGGCTTGTCGCCGCTCTCCCCGTCCTTGTTCCAGTGCGTCCGCGCAACGGCGATGAGGGTCAATTCCTCGCCCATGACTTCCGCAAGCGGCAAAGCCTGACGCCCCGCGATAACGTCGGATTCGACCAGACCCAGACGGACGGATTCGTCCTTGAAGAAAGCATTGTTGTTAGCCATGATTTTTTCCTCCTAAGAGTAGTTATATGAGAAGCGACGCCGCGTGTGCCGCGCCGCTTTACTCCAATTTGAACGTTCAAATTGACGCGTTCAGGATTTTTTCAGCCTGTCCCATTCCATTTTAACGGACTGGAAGCAATCGTCGCACAGGCAGAATTTAGCCGTGCTACTGACAGTGCCCCGTGCGTTAATGTGCGTGACGGAAATTTCCCACGGGAAGAAATTTTCCGACGTGTCGGGAATCGGAAAGCGTTCGCCGCAAAGGTCGCAGGGTCGTGTGAGAATTTCGGGCGACGCAATCACGATTTTTTCTTGCGGCATTTTTTCGCCTCCTTGGGAATGACGGGTACCTCGTACACCTCCATGAGACCGGACGGGAACGCCGCTTCCTCTCCGAAGGTCGTGCGGGAATTGTACCTTGCAACGCGCTTGTAACTGTCCGTTTCCCCGTTGTACTGGTAGAGGGAAACAACAGTTTCCTTGAAAGTGATACGTTTCATTGCTTGTTCCTCTCTTTCG
>JAZSPG010000065.1:0-15384 GCA_045537295.1 Candidatus Scatosoma sp.
GAAAGCAGAACACCGGCATCAAGCTGAAGAGTATCAAAGGTGCTCTGCGGAATTTTTGTAAATCTTCCCATAATAATGTCCTTTTGTTATTATGTAAGCGTAAGATAATCAACCGCAATGTTGATCACCTTGCGCTTTATGTAGTTGTCGTTTTCGTCGCCGAGAGACTGGGAGAACGGCGTTCCTCGTTTAATAACGGGTGTATCGGCGCGCCGATAGTCACGTTCGGACCGATAAACACGTCGTTGCCGATAGTCACGGGCGCGCAATCGAGTACGGTGAAATTATAATTTGCGAACGAGTTCGTGCCGATATAAGTGTTTACGCCGTAATCGAACTGAATAGGTCCGCGAAAGCCCGAACCTTTACCCAACGCACCCAAAAGTTCTTTCAAAATTTGCGCACGTTTTTCGTCCTCGTCCAAATAGGTATCGTTAAAATCTTTGCAAAGCCTGCCCGCTTTTTTATACAATTTTACAAGCTCGATATCGGAAATATCGTATAATTTCCCCGCGAGCATTTTTTCTTTGTTCGTCATTTTTACCTCTTATTGCGTAACGATTACTTGCGCGTAGCGAAGTACCTTATCGCCTTTTTTATACCCTTTCACGTATACTTGTTTTACCATACCGCTTTCCTCGCCCTCGCCCGCGGGCATAGCCATAATCGCCTCGGCGTAGGTTGCGTCGAAGGGTTGTCCTACGGGGTCGATTTCCTCAACGCCCTCGCCCTCTAACACTTTTTTATACGCTTTTAACACCATATCCAAGCCCTGTTTGGTGTTTTCGTCTACGCAGGCGGAGAGCGCGCGTTCTAAATTGTCGCCGATAGGGAACAGCGAGGCAATCACGTCGTTTCTACCGTCCGCATAGCGTTGCGCCGACTGGTTTTGCGTGCGACGGCGGTAATTTTCGTATTCGGCGGTAACGGCGTACCACTTGCGCTTATTTTCCTCACATTCGGTTTTTACCGTTTCTAATTCTTCCTGTAATTTTTTTGCACTCTTTTTCTTTTCGCATTTTTCCGCGGTTTTCACTTCGTCCGTTTCGGGCGTAGCAACCGTGGGGTCTTTCTTTTCTTCTTCCATTTCCGTCTTTCCTTAAAATAATTAAAAAGTCTTTCCTTATATTTATAAAGCCATTTTCGCCGTTCTAAACGCTTTTCCCTTAAAATTCAAGGTGTGCGTATTTATCTCGGCGGGAATAGCGGTAAAAAATCGCTTTTCTGCCGATTACCGCTACTGGTACTGCCTCTAAAAGCTCCGCGATATTTTCGGCGATATCTCTGGGGGTATCCTCGGCGTTGTCTAAAACGGTCACTTTAATCAATTCGTGCGCGTCGAGTGCGTCCGAAAGCGTTTTTAATAAATTGTCCGTAATCCCGCCTTTGCCTACCTGCGTAACGGGGTTTAATTTCGAGGCAAGCGATTTCAATTTACTTCTTTGCTTGCTCGTGATGTTTTCGTTGGTTACTATCGTCATAACTTTTTTGCTCCTTATTTATATTGCGTTTTACGGTACGAAATCAAATTCCACTTCGCCTATCGAAACGGTGTCGCCCTCTTTACAGCCCATTTTCGAAAGCTCTTTAATCACACCGCGAAGGCGCAGTACCTTTTGGAAATACTGCATTGAATCGGGGTTATTCAAAACGACGTTCCTGCACAGCATATCTATCAAACCGCCCACGACCACGAACACGCCGTCGTCGTCTTGGTAAATTTCAAAATCCAAATCTTCGTTGGCTTTGTATTCAAATTCTTCGTCAATCGCAATCGGTTCGACGGGGGGCAGGGTGTCAAGCACCTCTAAAAGCCCTTCTAAAAGTTCTTTCGTCCCCTCGCCCGTAACGGCGGTGATAGGGAAAATTTTGTATTTCCTGCCGTACTTTTTCTTAAACGCTTTCAAATTCTCTTCCGCGCCGTAAATATCGCATTTATTGCAAACGATAACCTGCGGTAAGCCTGCCAAAACCTCGCTGTATTCCTTTAATTCGGCGTTGATTTTTTGGAAATCTTCGATAGGGTTTCTACCCTCGCAACCCGAAATATCTACCACGTGGCAAAGCATTCTCGTTCTTTCGATATGCCGTAAAAAGTCGTGACCTAACCCCGCGCCCTGCGCCGCACCTTCGATAAGCCCCGGGATATCCGCCGCCACGAAAGATTTTTCATAATACCGCACGACGCCTAAATTAGGGGAAAGCGTGGTGAAATGATAGTTGGCGATTTTCGGACGTGCCGAAGAAATTTTAGAAAGCAAGGTGCTTTTGCCGACGTTCGGAAATCCGACGAACCCCACGTCCGCGATTACTTTCAATTCCAAAATAACCGTATGCTGTTTGACACGTTCGCCTTTTTGCGCAAAGTTGGGCGCGTGACGACGCGCCGTGGTAAAGCGCACGTTGCCCTTACCGCCGTTACCGCCTCTTGCCACCAGCACTTCTTGCCCGTCCTCGAAAATATCGCAAATCAGCCTGCCCGTTTCCTCGTCCCGAATTAGCGTGCCGAGCGGTACTTTAATATACACGCTTTTCCCGCTCTTACCAAAACAACGGTTCGTACCGCCCGTTTCGCCGTTATCCGCGAAAAAACGCGAGGTGAAACGGAAAGGGAATAAATCGTTCATATCCTTATCCCCGACGAAATACACGTCGCCACCTCTACCGCCGTCACCGCCGTCCGGACCGCAAGCTGGCTTGCCCTTGAACGCCTTAAAAGAGTTCATACCGTCACCGCCGTCGCCGGCTTTGATTAAAATTTTCACTTTATCGGTAAATTCAACCGTTGCCATAACTTTTCCTCTTTCTTGTTATAATCACGATAATTAGTATACCAAACACCCGCAAAAAAAGCAATAAAAAACGCACACCGTAACGCGAATTATTTATTCGTCTTTTTGTCCTTTTCGCGTTTTCGCCGTAAATATTTTATTAAATACTCGTAAAAATCCTGCGCCACCGCGCTTTTTTTCGCGCTTTCGTGCAAACCTATGATAAGTTCCCTTTGGCATATCGGTTCGGTTATCGGGATTAGCGACACCTCGGCGGAAGTTTTCCCCCAAGAATACGCAGGCCAAAACCCTACCCCTGCGTGCGCGCCGATAATATTCCGAACCGCCGTGGGCGAGTCCGATTCAAAGGTGATTTTCGGCTTAAACCCCGCGTACGCGCAAAACCCGTCGCAAAGCAAACGGAAGAGTTTCGACCCCGCCAGCGTCACAAATTCCTCTTTTTCCATTTCCTTTAAGGCGATACCCTCTCTTGTTGCGTAACGCGAATTGCTGGGTACGGCAAGATAAATTTTCTCTTCCAGCGTGTATCTTTTCTCAAACTTCGGCAAACCCTTAAAATCCGCGTTCGTCGCGGACACGGACACGTCGCAGTCGCGTTCCGTTTCGTTTTGTATCATTTCAAAAACCACCTCGGGATTTGCTTTTTTATAACTTACCACCGCGTCCGTCACCGCCGTCGAGGCAACCAACACGTTGAGCTTTACCGTCAAACGCTGTTGCGCTTTGAGTTCATTCAGCTCGGCGGGAATTTTTTCAAGCAACGGGAAAAGGGTATCTAATTTATTTTTCAAATATTCCCCGAACGCCGTCAAATAAATATTTCTGCCTTTTTTATAAAACAGCGGAACTTCTAATTCCTGTTCTAACAGCTTTATCGCCTTGGTTAACGCGGGCTGGGCTATATGCAATTCCTCGCTGGCGCGCGTTACGTTGCCTAATTTCGCCGTCGTGTAAAAATATTTGAGTTTTGCTATTTCCATTATCGCCTCGGTTTGATTGATAACTTTTCGTTATTATTTTCATAATAATTATATATTTTACATTATCCTTTGTCAAGTGTATAATAGTATCGAAAAGAAAAAAACCAAAGGAGTTAAAAAAATTATGGTAACCGTATTTGAAAGTATTATGTTGATTTGTTTCGGGCTTTCGTGGCCTATATCCGTGTATAAGAGCGTAACTTCGCACTCGACGAAAGGCAAAAGCGTTGTGTTTACGATAGCGATTATTCTCGGCTATACGGCGGGCATTACGGGTAAAATTTTAAGCGGAGCGTTTACCTACGTGTTGGTTTTGTATTTTATCAATCTTGCGTTCGTATCCGTCGATTTCGCTCTATATTTCGTCAACAAAAAACGCGAAAAGCTTTGCGCGTAAAAACCTCCATAACGAAACCCGCCCGAATTTTTCGGGCGGGTTCTTTTTATTCTGCCTTGCGTCTTTGCAATTCCTGTTCGTGCCAGATATTGCAAATAAACGATTTTTCGCACATTAAAGGGTGTACGCGCTTGACCGTTTCCCCCGTTTTCGTCAATTTATAATAGCTAAATTTAAGTTCGTCGTCATCGTGGAATTGTAAAGTGTCCATCTTCACAACGTAAATACGCTTATCCTCGTCAATGCGCGTGCGCCTGTCCTTAAAATGCTCTTGGATATACGCCAAATATTCCAGACGCGTTAAATCGCGGATATGTACGGCGTAGTAAAACTGCGGTTTGCCCACCTCGTATAAATTTTGACCAAACCCCAAAAATTCCACTTGAATATCCTTGGTTTCCAACCATTTAGGGTCAAATTTCAACCTACCCAAAAGCGCGTCTAAAACGCAGGTTTTGAGCAAATATTCCGCGTTGATTTCGCCGTTGTCTTTGGGGAAGAGCAATCTTGTCGCGATAGACGAGGTTATCATATTTTTGGATATCGTCGAATCGTTCTTACGGCGGGGAATTAACAGCTCGCCGTCCGATAAATACACCAAGGCGTTTACGCCGATATGGTTGGACATTTTGGACGCCTCAATCGAGGAAATTTTCGGTCCGTATTCGTATAAATCGCGCAAAGTCAAATCGTCTTCTAAACGGTAATCGCAGGCGCGGTTGGTAAGTAAATGGTTGTAAAAAGTACTTCTGCCCGTCTTGATTAAGTATTCGCCACCGCCCGTCTTTTCAAACCCGTCCAAACGAATGGTATCGAAATTATGTTTTGTACTTCGCGCGTGCGCGCCGAACAAATCCACGAAATTATCCCCGACGAAATCGGGCAGTTCGTACACGCTATTCTCGTCGTCTTGCACGCGGAATGTATACCCCTCGTTGACAACCACTTCACTGTACGCCACATACCCTTCCGTACCGTTATAGCACACCGTTTTTTTCGTTCCCTCGTACATTTTCAAGAGTTTTTGGGTATCGCCCGTCACCTTTACGGCGTCCTCGAAGTTGCCGAGCACGACTTTCATTAAACCCAGCAACAAGCTACTGATTAAGAAACCGATAGCAATGCTGATGACGTCCGAAATTAAGTCTTGGTTTAACACCCCAAACCCAGCAAGCAACGCAACGCATAAAAATATACTGAGTATGTATTTTCCGACACGCTCGGAAATAATGAACATATACAATTTTACAAACAGCTTTCGTATCTTTTTAATCATAATCTTTCGTTTACCGCAAACAATAGCTCGTGAACACGCCTTGCCCGTTGCGTTTCCCCCTCTTCAAAACAAGTAAAATAATTATAATAATGGCTTTCTAAGCGTTGCATTTCCCAAAAATCGTACGTCTTTTCAGCCACCGTAATCCGTTCTTTCGTGTGGTTTATCCAAACGCTTTGCCCGTCTACGCGCACCCAAGAATCCTTCGCGTCCGTTTCCTCGCGCCAGTCCACTTGAATTTCCACGCGCACGCCGTCAATTAAAAATTCAACTTTACAATATAACGGCAGACCGCTTTCCCTGCAAACCTCTTTTTGCGTAGACACGACCTCGACTTCGGAAAAATCCAAAATCCGCGCTAGCATACTCAAAGCGTTTACTCCGCTATCCAGCCACGCACCGTTTAGACCGCGTTTTTCAGGTCGGATAACCCCTCCGACGCCGTAATTATCGCAAATTTTTACCTTAACCTCTTCTACGCTCTTGCCCTTAAACAGTTCTAAAAAACCGTTCAACTCATTCCCGTGTTGCCAGTGAAACATTACGGTAAAATACGCGCCGTGTTGCTTGGCTATTGCGGTTAGCTTATCGTAATCCCCCAAGCACAAAACGGCGGGTTTTTCGACAATCACGTTTACCCCTTTCTCTAAAAAATACTCCGCAATTTGAAAATGCGTGGACGGTGGCGTAGCAATCAGCGCGTAATCGGGTTTTTGTTCCCGTTCCATTTGTTTATAATCTAAATAAAACGCATAGTCTTGATACACCGCTCGTGCGTTCGCGTTTTCGCTCAAATCCGCCGTAGCAACCAAACGGAAAAACGGGCTGTTTTCCAGTCCTTTTTTATAGTATTTCGAAATCGTACCCAGCCCGATAAGTGCAATTCGTTTCATACCTGCCCCCTTGGTTTAGCTTTCCTGCGAGGCGAGCAACGCCTCTCTGTCCGCAATGGCAAGCGCTTCCACCATACTGTCAATTTCCCCCGTCATAAACGCGTCCAAATTATATTGGCTAAGCCCGATTCTGTGGTCGGTGACCCTGCTTTGCGGGAAATTATAGGTGCGGAT
Organism: Candidatus Scatosoma sp.; assembly: GCA_045537295.1. Taxonomy (GTDB): domain Bacteria; phylum Bacillota; class Clostridia; order Christensenellales; family Borkfalkiaceae; genus Scatosoma. Next base: position 6,513 of record JAZSPG010000065.1, read on the forward strand.
ACGCTCGCTTCTATCCCCCGTACCCACCATACTGCGCCGACTGTCCTCGCGCGCCTTGGCGTTTTGCCCGTTATAAAAATCGTACACACGCGAACGCAAAACCTTAAACGCGCGTTCCTTGTTTTTCAGCTGAGAACGCTCGTCTTGGCAGGTAACGACGATACCCGTGGGGAAGTGGGTAATTCTTACGGCGGACGCTACTTTATTGACGTTTTGACCGCCTGCCCCGCCCGAATGGAAAATATCAATTCGGATATCTTTATCGTTAATTTCCACCTCGACTTCCTCCGCCTCGGGCAACACCGCGACGGTTGCCGCGGAGGTATGAATACGACCTTGCGTTTCCGTGGCGGGAACACGCTGTACGCGGTGTACCCCGCTTTCGTATTTCAAAAGCTTATACGCACCCGCGCCCGTAACGCCGTAAATCGCCTCTTTTACCCCGCCAAGCTCGGTGGCGTTGATTTCAATTTCTTCCACGCGAAGTCTATGCGACGCGCAATAGTTTTGATACATACGGCAAAGCTCGGACGCAAACAGCGCCGCCTCTTCCCCGCCCGTACCCGCGCGGATTTCTAAAATACAGCTACGCTCGTCGTTTTTGTCCTTGGGTAAGAGTAAAATTTTCAACTCGCCGACGAGAACGGCAAGCCGTTCTTTGCAATCGTAGCCCTCGTCGGTGAGCATTTTTTTCATTTCGTTGTCCGTTTCCGTTTCCGCAAGCGCGAACGCGTCCTGCATTTCCTTTTCTACGCGCAAATATTCCTCGTACTTTTCCGCCGTTTCGCGCAAATCCGCCTGTTCCTTAGAATATTTTTGCCAAACGGGCATATCGGCGATTACCTCCGCGGAGGCAAGCCGTTCGGATAAAAAACGGTAACGCTCTATAATTCCGTCTAATTTTTTCAGCATATCCCTCCGCCTCCTTTTTTTAGGTCACGATTTTCACGTACCTATCTACGCCGTTGAAATCTTTAATTATCATAGAATAGGACGCCGACTTGAACAGCTTGATTATCTCTTGCGCCTCGCCCTCGCCTACTTCTAAAATTATCATACCGCCACGGTTGAGGTATTTCCCGCTCTCTTGCGCGATTTTGCGGTAAACATCCAAACCGTCCTTTCCACCGTCCAAGGCAAGCCGAGGCTCGTAGTCCTTCACCTCTTTTTGCAAACCCTCGATATCCGCCGAAGGAATGTACGGGGGGTTGGAAACGATAATATCAAACCGACCGCGAATACGCGAGAATAAATCCGATTGAATAAACAAAATATCCGCGTCGTTCGCTTCCGCGTTCTCTTTCGCTAAGGCAAGTGCGTCCGCACTGATATCCGTCGCCGTCATCTTGACTTTACGGTTGTATTTTTCCAGCTCCTTATACACCGCTACGGCGATTGCCCCGCTACCCGTGCATAAATCCAAAACGCTTTGTCCTTCTTCCGCAACGCCGACAACGAGCATTGCAAGCTCTTCTGTTTCAGGTCGGGGAATTAAAACGCGTTCGTCTACCTTGATTTTATACCCGCAAAAATCCGTGTCGCCGATAATATACCAAAGCGGTCTGCCCGTCAGTCTTTCGTCGGCAATGCGAATAATTTCCTTCGCCTGCACCGCTTTTATAATTTGTTCCTCGGTTGTCACCGCGCTCTTTTGAAGCCCAAGCGTCAGCGCGAAAATCCATTCCGCCTCGTCCTCGTCGATATTCGCCGAAGCGAAACGCCTTTTCGTGTTTTTCAAAAGCGCGCTCATCTTCCCAGTCGTCGCGAATACGCGTTCAGGCACGGTCGGGTCGCTGTCCATCTTCAAAACGGTGTTAAACGCGACGATAGCACATTCTATCATACCATCCTCAGGCTCTCTCGTCGTCAGCTTTTGCAATAACAGCCCTGGCGCTTTGAAAATGAGGAAAATCGGGTTCTTGGTCTTGGCAAGCAACCGCAAAATCTCGTACGAAACGCCCGCCACTACGGGTAACAACAAAATCTTGAATACCAAACGAATGATATTATTCAGTTTATTATTATCCGTATACAGCCACTTGGCAACCACCACGTTCGCAACGGAAAACACCAAAATACTCACGAGCATTACCAAAAACAAAAAGGTCGTACCGCACCTATCGTGTACGCGCGAACAACCGCGCACGTTCTCGACGGTAAGTTCTTTGCCTTGTTCGTAGCAGGTAATCGTTTTATGTTCCGCACCGTGACACATAAACACGCGTTTTAAGGACGGAATTAAGGAAATGAGCAGGATATAAGCGATAAAAATCACCAAGCGGATTCCGCCTTCGATAAGGTTAAACCAAACGCCGTCCCAACCCGTACTCGTCTTGTCAAAAGGCAAAAAACCCGTAAAAAACTGCGGTAAGACGATAAAAAAACCGACGGCAATCAAAACGCCCAACACGACGGCTATAACGTCGAGAACGCTACCCAAATCAATTTTATGTTTTTCCCTCAGCCATTTTTCCGCTTTGGTGGGCTGTTCGTCGTCGCCCATAGCCACGTCGGCGCTACGCATCAAAACGCGGTTACCGTCGATAAGCGAACGCACGAAACTCACCACGCCCCGCACAAACGGCAAGCGTGAAAATTTACTCTTTTTCTCGGGGGGCGTCAAGCGTTCGCTTTCCACTTGAATATTCCCCTCGCTGTCACGAACGGCGGTAGCCATCGACAGCTTACCGCGCATCATAACGCCTTCCATCACGGCTTGACCGCCGATGGAAACGCAGGCTTGTTTTTTGCTTTTCTCACTCATAATTCTAATTCTTCTCTCTTCAAGCTATCACGCTATCACGCGCACGCGCGTAATAAAGTAAAGGCTTTAAGATACCGCTATGGCACCTTAAAGCCCTGCTTTTGTTACATACCGTATCTCTTCTTGAACTTATCGATACGTCCGCCGGTATCAACCAACTTTTGCTTACCCGTAAAGAAAGGATGGCAATTACTGCAAATATCTACCTTCAATACTTCGCAATCTTTCGTCGTGCCGGTCTTAAACGTTGCACCGCAAGCACAAGTAACCGTAACTTCGTGATAATTAGGATGAATTTCCGCTTTCATTTATGTTCACCTCGCTATTCGTTTTTCTTTCAATGCCTACCAATTATAACGCTTTTTTTAAGTCCCGTCAACTGTTTTTAACGCAATTTGTAAAAAATACTTGCAAATTTAGAGAAAATGCGGTATACTTATCTTGTTCGCTAGGGCAAACGCTCAAATTTATAGCGAACGGATAAGGAACTTTTGTTTTTATGAAAGTATGGCAATTAGCGTATCCGCACAATTTACAGCACGTTACCGCGCCCGATTTGAAACTTGCAGGCGATAAAGTAAAGGTAAAAATCACTAAGGCATTGCTCACCGAATCGGACGTGTCCGTGTACTCGGGTGCAATCAAGGTAAAATCCCCTTTTATTCTCGGTAGATTTGCTATCGGGCAAGTCACCGAGGCAAACGAGGATTCCTTTATCAAGAAAGGCGAACGCGTCTATCTTGCGGGCGTTACCGAGGACGAACTTTCCCCCGACGGCTTAAAAATCGCAGGCGAAACTTCGGACGGGTTCTACCGCGATTTCGTGCTTGCGGGCGTGGACGACGTATATCCCTTACCCTCGTCCGTCACGGACGAAGGCGCATTTTTAATCGACGCTATCGCACTTGCCGAACGCGTCGTGGACGAAATGCAAATCACCGTCGGTCAGCATATTTTGGTGCTGGGCGGGGGGTTGTACGCGAATATTTTATGCCAAATTTTAATTTACCACCGCGCCGTGCCTATTTTGGCGGATAATAACGCCGAACGCTTGGCGCGCGCGAAAAAGAGCGGTATTTACTACACCTTCCCCAACGACGAAACACTCAAACAAAACGTAATCAACGCCACGGGCGGTAAACTCGCCGACGGCGCGGTATACCTCGCTTACGCAAACCGTAGCGAACCGTCCGTTTTGTTCCCGCTCGTAAAACGCGAGGCGTTCGTGTCTTTTTGCGCGCCGACTTGCAAAAGCATTCCAGTCAATTTAGAATACGCACTCAAAAACAACGTCACGATTAAGGGCATTACCGAAAGCAGAGAATTTGTTTCCACCGCCATCAACCTGCTTGCAAACAAAGCGGTCAACTATTCGGAATTCCCCTACCGCAGTTTCAAGGAAGAGGAACTGCCTAAACTTATGAACGATTACGCCTCGCTTTTGGGTAGCGGTGCGAGCTTACCCGAAGAGCTGGATATTATCAAATTTATTTTCTAACGAGGCAAAAAATGAAACTTTTAATTGCGTCTGATATTCACGGCTCGGCGTTTTGGTGCGAACAGCTTTTATCCGCTTTCGAACGCGAAAACGCCGACAGACTCATTTTACTTGGTGACTTACTCTATCACGGACCGAGAAACGATTTCCCCGACAGTTACGAACCCAAAAAGGTGTTTGCTATGCTCAACGCCGTCAAAGACAAAATCACGGCGATTCGCGGAAATTGCGACAGCGAGGTAGACCAAATGGTATTAGAATTTCCCTGCCTTGCCGATTACGCGTTATTTGGCGATAACGGCAGAACGCTGTTTTTAACGCACGGACATTTATACAACGAACAAAACCCGCCGTTGCTTAAAAAGGGGGATTTACTCTTAAACGGACATTTCCACACCCCTTACCACAAAACGCTTGAAAACGAGGCTATATACGCAAACTGCGGTAGCGTGGCTCTGCCCAAGGACGACACCCCTCATTCCTATCTTATTTACGAAAACGGGGAGCTTATTTTCAACGATTTGGAAACGGGCGGTATGTTCGACTGTGTAACACTATAATTCAACAAAAAACGACAAACGCTTGCGGATACCCGCAAGCGTTTTTTTATTTCGTTAAATACCTGCCCGCCTTATATGCGGGTATTTGCATAGGTAACTCCCCTATCGCGCCCTATATTTTCGCCTGTCGAAAAAGGGGGAATTGCGCGGGATTTTTTTACTTTTTGCCGTATGCGTTTCGCGATAGTTGCGGGTAGCCTCATTCGAGCAAAACCGACCTTTTTCGAGCGTCGAATTTTGCCGTATGCATATTTGGGCATATAAAATGCGCGCTTTGATTTTTAGTCGGGAAGTTTCATATCCCCGTCTTTAATCCAGCCCTTTTTACGCATAAATTCGGAAATCAACCAGTTCAGCCCTGAGGGTAAGACAATCATCAATAAAATAATCCCCACCACGCCGAGCGCACCGCTCGTAAAGTTAAACAAATCGAACACACCGACCAGCCCGCTGGTACCCATACCGCCACCCGACGCTCCGCATTTGAGCGAGAATACGCAAGTCGAAAGCGGACCTAACACCGCGCTGGAAATAATCATAGGCAACATAATCACGGGTTTTTTCATAATGTTGGGAATTTGCAACATACTCGTTCCGATTCCTTGCGAAATCAGCCCGCTCACTTTATTTTCTCTAAAACTCGCCACTGCAAACCCGACCATATGACAAGCGCAACCCACCGTCGCCGCTCCGCCTGCAAGCAACATAGCCTCATACCCCGTAGCGTTCGCTCCGCCCGCTAAAACGGGGCTGGAAACGGCAATCCAAATCGCCGCCGAAGAGGTAGGCATGGTCAGCAATACGCCCATAATCACCGCGATTACGATACCCATTATAAAAGGTGTAATTTCCGTTGCGACGGCAATCAACGCGCCGAGCTGGTTTACCAGCCAAATAAACGGATAGGAAACGAACACACCGCCGAACCCAAGCAACATTGCGCCCAACGGTACGAGCAATATATCCAGCTTGGTTTTTCCTGCGTATAAACCGACGATTTCCACAATAAACATCGTCGTCACGTACGCGCCGATAGGATTACCGGGTGCGCCAAACGAGAGCATTACAAACGGTGCGCTCGCACCGGGGATAAGTTTGTCCGCAAACGCGCCCACCATTCCCCCTACCGCCGAGGAAAATACCAACAATTTATTTTTGCCAAGCGCGTGCGCGATACCCACGCCAATCCCCGCCCCCATTAGCGATTTTGCAATATTCGCTATGTATAAAAGGGTGTTGCCGATATAGTTATCGCCAATCCAGCCTGCAATCTGCGCCAAAATCGTACCCGCGATTAAGGTCACGAACAAGCCCTGCGCCATACCCGAAAACGCCGTGATAAAATAGCGTTTGGGCAAAGCCTTCAAATACGCGAGCAATTTCGCCTTGACGGTTACTTTCGGCTCTTTTTCCTGCATAGTTTCTTCCATAAAGTTACCTCCGTCTTGTAAATTGACTTTATTATACTCTTATTTTTTTCAAAACGCAAGCGTTTGAAGGGAAAAACGCAAAAAACCGTCCGTAAAACCCTAAGGCTTGCGAACGGTTTTTTCCGCTTTCAAGAAATCTTATTTTTTCTCAAAGCTGTCGCAACAGGTACAGCAATCTGCGCCCGTGTTGCAGGTGTTGCCCACGTGAATTTTACGGAGCGTACAATAATCGCCCGAGCGGTTATACTTACATTCCGTCACGCCACAACCGATACAAGTATTCACTTCTTGACCGTTTTCGTGCATCATATCCAAAAAAACCTCCTTTTTAGATACAAGCAGTATGCGTAAAAGGTATAAAGATTATTGACATTTTCAAAAATTTCCTGTAAAATAGTATTGTATGCGTAAACTTGCGCGAATGGAGGATTTTATGAAAGTATTACTCACCGCCGATATAAAAGGCACGGGCAAAAAAGGCGAGGTCGTAGAAGTTGCCGACGGCTACGGCAGAAATTTCCTTATCAAAAAAGGCTTGGCAACCGTCGCTACCACCGCGAACGTGCATCAGGCGAAACAACAAAAAGAGGCTGAATTGTTCCATAAAGCCGAAGAAGTAAAGGCTTTGAAAGCGCTTGCCGAAAAATTGAACGGCAAAAGCGTTACGGTCGCAATCAAAACGGGCGAAAACGGCAAAACCTTCGGTAGCGTTACCGCTTCGCACGTAGCGAGCGCGTTAAGCGAACTTGGTTTTGATATCGACAAAAAGAAAATTAAAATGGACGCCGTAAAAACGCTTGGCGTTTACAGCGCGGAAGTAAGATTAATGGAAGGCGTTTCAGCTAAAATTACCGTAACGGTAACCGCGCAATAAAATAAAAAATAAATCGGATATTATATATAATGGATAAAGAAAAACTCGTATACTGGACGAAAACGGCGCTCTTAATGCTCGTTTCTTCCTTTTTAATATCCTTTTCCGCGTACGCGCTTATCGCGCCCAACGAATTTACCGTCGGGGGCGCAAGCGGTATTGCCGTACTTTTGAACGTGGCGTTTAACCTGCCTCAAAGTATCGTGGTGTTTTGTTTGAATTTCCCCTTGGTCGTCGCAGGGTTCTTTTTCGTCAAGAAACGCTTTGCCGTGCTTTCTTGCGTACATACCACCTTGCAATCGCTTTGGCTTATCGGTTGGGAAAATTTATTCCCGAACTTTGAAATTGCGTTTACGGCAAGCGGGGATAAGATTTTTTCGGCAATCGCGACGGGGATTTGTATGGGTACGGCGGTCGCGCTTGCCTTCAAGGCAGGCGGAAGTACGGGCGGAATGGACATTCTCGCCGTCATTATCGGGCGCAAAGTCGGCGCGACGAGTATCGCGTGGATGCTGTTCATTATCAACGCGATTATCGTGGGTTGTTCCATCTTCGTATTCCAAGGCGAAACGCCCGCACTTACCCTTTTGCCGATTATGACTTCCGCGTTCGCGCTGTTTGTCACCAGTAAAATCAACGAGGCGGTTACCAACGGTTTTCAATCGGCTATCGAGTTCCGTATCATCACGGACAAGCCCGACGAAATGGCACAGGCGGTTATGCAAGAACTCAACCACGGCGTCACCGCGTTACCAGCCGTGGGTATGTACACCAAGCACGACCACACAATGCTACTTTGCGTGGTAAACCGCAGGCAAGTCGCGACGCTCAAACGGGTGATTAAACAGGTAGACCCCCACTCGTTCGCGGTAATGGGTAACGTTTCGCAAGTGTTGGGCTTAGGCTTTTACAGCGAGGAACTGTAAACGGCTGAACCCCTTGTAAAATCTGAAAAAGACGAAAAGCCGAACGCAAAGTCGGCTTTTTTCCTATTCAAAGCGTTTTTATACCCCAAAAATCAAAAAAAACCTTTATTTTTCAAGGTTTTTCGCGATTTTTTTCCGCTTGACACTTGACAAATGCATACGGATACTGTATAATAAAATTACTTGAAAACCAAACGGATTTTCAAGAATTTACTAAAAAGGGGATTAAACTCTAATGAACAAAGGCGAATTGATTAAGGCAATGGCAGAAAAGGCAGGTTTCACCAACAAGGACGCATCTACGGCGTACGAGGCGTTTGTAGAAGTAGTTACCGAAGCGTTGAAAGCGGGCGAAAAAGTACAACTCGTAGGTTTTGGTACTTTTGAAGTGAAAGAAGTTGCGGAAAAAGTAGGTATCAACCCTCAAACGAAAGAAAAGGTTGCTATCCCTGCTTGCAAGAAACCCGTTATGAAGTTTGGTAAGGCTTACAAAGACCTTTTCAACTAATCATTTGACGACAAGCTAAAAAACCGACGCATATCCGCGTCGGTTTTTTCTTTTTGCTTACACTCGTTTACTCAAAATAATTTATCTTCATTGCGCGTTTTACTTTTGCAAGCGTTTGCGACGCCGTTTCGCGCGCCTTTTCGCTACCCGCTTTCAGCATTTCCCAAACGGCAGGAATGTCCTTAGCAAGCGCTTCTCTGCGCGTTCTAATCGGCTCTAAGGTTTCCTGCATTACCGCGTTGAGTAATTTTTTTACCTTCATATCGCCCAAACCACCGCGTTCGTAATGCGCGCGAAGTTCTTCTAAATTTG
>JAZSPG010000059.1:0-2191 GCA_045537295.1 Candidatus Scatosoma sp.
AACGGTCAGCCGTGGGATTTGGACAGAACCTACGGCGGTGTACATATACTCTCGCCGTATCAGGCGAAAACGAGTTCGTCTTGGTACGAGGGTACGGCAAACGCCATCTATCAAAATATGAACTTTATGAAGATGTACAATCCCGAGTACGTGTTGGTGCTTTCGGGCGACCATATTTACAAAATGGATTATGCATCTATGCTGAAAGCGCATAAGAAAACAGGCGCGGACTGTACGATTGCTTGTATCAACGTACCGCTTAGCGAGGCGTCGAGATTTGGTATTCTCAACACCAACGCCGACGGTTCGATTTATCAATTTGAAGAAAAGCCCAAACAACCCAAAAGCACGCTTGCCTCTATGGGTATTTATATCTTTAACGCGCAAAAGCTGTTTAAGTATTTAGAGGCGGATGAGGCAAACCCTAATTCCTCTAAGGATTTCGGAAAAGACGTGTTGCCTGCAATGCTGAACGCAGGCGAAAAGATGTTCTCTTACCGTTTTGACGGGTACTGGAAAGACGTGGGAACGATTGCGTCGCTTTGGGAAGCGAATATGGATTTACTCGGTGAAAACCCCGAATTTGATATCGGTGATAAGGCTTGGAAAATCCATTCGAGAAACCCGCTTGCACCCCCTGAACATATCGGCGAGAACGGCGTCGTACAAAATTCAATGATAGCGCTTGGCTGTGAAATTGACGGCGTTGTGCAAAACTCTATTTTGGGCAGTAACGTTATCGTGGAAAAAGGCGCGGTTGTCAAAGACGCGGTAGTTTTGGCAAACAGCGTGATTAAAGCAGGCGCAACCGTTTCGTATTCGATTATCGACGAAAACGTAACCGTTGGCGAAAATGCGGTTATCGGTGTGGATAAGTCGGAAACCGCGGAAATCGTCGTGTTGGGCAGAGGTCTTACGGTAGCGGACGGCGTTACCGTCAGTGACGGGCAAAAACACGAAAAAGATATTACGGCGTAAGGGGGAATAGATTATGGCAGTTTCGGCAATAGGAATTATTTTTTCAAATCTTCACGAGGAAAACGTGCCTGAACTCGTTCGCAGAAGAACGATGGCGTCCGTGCCTTACGGCGGAAGATACCGTATTATCGATTTCGTTTTATCGAATATGGTGAACTCGGGCATTATGACGGTAGGGCTTATGGCAAGCAATAACTACCGTTCGCTTATCGACCATATCGGTAGCGGTAAGGACTGGGATTTGGCGAGAAAGGACGGTGGCTTGATTTTAATCCCGCCTTTTTCGGAACGTAACGACAAATTATACACCACGCGTTTGGAGGCACTGAGTAGCGTTTCCGCGTTCTTAAACCGCAGAAAAGAAAAGTACGTCGTGCTTACTGATTGTGACGGTGTAATGAAGTTGGATATCGGCGCGGTTATCGAGCAACACGAGGAAAAGAACGCGGATATTACGCTCGTTACACATCACGGTAAGGTGGGCAAGCGTTCTGATTTTATGCTCGTGAACGCGGGCGAGGACGGGAGAATTAACGAATTACAACTTTCCCCGCACGTATCCCAAGGCACGAAAGCGGATATTTTTATCAACGTAATGGTAATTAACCGTCAATTTTTACTTAATCTTGTGGAAGATTCGGTCATTCACGGCTTTACGAGTTTTGAGGGAGATATTCTTGTGAAACAGGTGAATAGCTTGAAGATTTACCGTTACGATTTTAAGGGCTATTACGCAGGTATGGACAGCACTTCGGCGTATTATAAACACAATATGGAATTGCTGGATAAAACGGTCCGCGACGAGCTGTTCGGCGGTAGAGATATTTATACGAAAGTACGCGACAGCGCGCCTTCGAAATACGGCAAGAACGCGATTGTCAAGAACTCGTTGATTTCCGACGGTTGCGAAATAGAGGGGGTTGTGGAAAACTCGATACTTTTCCGTGGTGTAAAAGTAGGGAAAGGCGCGGTTGTGCGCAATTCTATCGTTATGCAAGATAATATTATCGGCGCGAACACGGCGTTGGATTGCGTCATTACCGACAAAAACGTAGTGGTCAGCGATAGAAAAACGCTGAGCGGTTGTCCCGATTTACCCTATTATATCCCTAAGGGAACAAGACTTTAATATCAAGGAGTATGAACTATGTCTGACGTAACGCCTATAAAAGCGACCTTAAAAACTTCTACCCGCAGTACCGCGAGAAAAAAG
>JAZSPG010000030.1:0-7978 GCA_045537295.1 Candidatus Scatosoma sp.
CCACCGAAACCAATACCTGCATACGAAGGCGCGTTCTTGACAAAAATTGTCGTTTCCACTGCCTTTGCAAAGCGAGTCAAATGGTCAATGTTCTTGGAGTGCATATGTGCCGTATGACGATTGCCATGCTCTGCCTTCACCGCCAAATCGATAGCTTGGTCGATGTCGTTTACACGGACGATGGGCAGAATGGGCATCATCAATTCGTTTTGTACGAAGGGATGATCAAAGCCCGTTTCGCAAATGATACAACGGATATCTCCGCCTACGCGCACGCCGATTTTTTCCAAAAGCACTGCCGCGTCACGGCCTACGCAATCACGGCTAACCACTTTCTTCACGATACCCGTCTTGGGATTTTTGCTTTCCACCAAAACGATTTTCGCAAGCTTATCCGCCTGTTCCGCCGTAATTTTATACGCACCGTTTTTCTGCATACCCGCAATCAGTTCATCCGCGATATTTCTAAACGCGAACACTTCCTTTTCCGCGATACAAGGCAAGTTGTTGTCAAACGAACAACCGTCGATAATATCCTTTGCCGCCTTTGCAATATCCGCCGTATCGTCTACGATAACGGGGGGATTGCCCGCGCCTGCGCCGATTGCCTTTTTACCGCTGGAAAGTACGCTCTTTACAACCCCCGGTCCGCCCGTACATACGAGCAACTTAATGTTGGGGTGATTATACATAATTTGCGCGGTATCCAAAGTGGGTTTCACCACCGACGCAACCAAAACGGCAGGACCGCCCGCTCTTCTGCTTGCGCGGTTTACCAAATCCACCGCATAGTTGGAAGTCGCAATCGCGTTGGGGTGGGGATTAAACACCACGCCGTTACCCGCGGCAATCATACCGATACTGTTACAAATAACCGTTTCCGAGGGGTTGGTACTCGGCGTAATCGAACCCACCACGCCGAAAGGCGCCATTTCGGTAAGCGTTAAACCGTAGTCGCCCGTTCTTACCTGCGCAACCACGTCCGCCGTACCCGGCGTTTTGTCTGCCACAAGCACGTGTTTCGCCGTTTTATGACCTACGCGTCCCATCTTCGTTTCCGCAACGCCGAGCGTCGCCATAATCGGCGATTCTTTGCGACACAAATCACGAATAGCGGAAATTACCTTTTCGCGTTCTTCAAGGGACATTGCGCGAACGGCTTTATACCCCGCCGTTGCCGCGTCGATAGCGTCGTTCATATCCTCGTACACGCCGATAAACTTTCTGCCTTTATACTGCGTCGAGTCCCACTCGCTCTTGACGGCCGTCACTTCTCCGAGGTTTTGCAAGACCTTCGCCACAACCTCTTCTATTTGAGCCTCCGTCCAATTTATAACCATAATTTCTTTCTCTCCAAATTTCCTTTTTTACTCTTACAAACGGAACGTATACCGCTTGTCTTTTCCGCCCTTATTTACCAAGCGCCGCAAGCACCTTTTTGGTAATCATTTCCACAACGTCTTCCTTGCTACAATTACAAGCAACGAGCTGGTCGCCGTAATCGATACCGGGGTGACGTCCGGGCAAATTCATCTTCTTTCTCAAATCCATAAGCTTTTTAAGTTGGTCGGCGGAAATTTCGTGTACCGCACCCAAATCCATAGCGTGCTTGCAAATTACCGCGTTAAATTCTACTTCTTCCATAACGAAGAACGCTTTTTGAAGATTGCAACCAACCGTCAACGCACCGTGGTTTCTAAGCAAGAACGCGTCGTGGTTTTGAAGGTACGGGTCGAGCGAATCGGGAATTTCCATCGTGGAAGGCGTACCGTAATCACAGGTAGGCACGTCGCCGATAGTCAATACCGCTTCGGGCAAAATATACTGGTCGAGGTCGATATCCGCAACGGTGAACGCCGTAGCAACGGGAGGGTGCGCGTGCACAACCGCCGTAACGTCGGGGCGTTCTCTATACACTCTCATATGCATCTTGATTTCCGAGGAGGGATTGAGCTTACCTTCGAGCTTTTTGCCGTCCTTGTCCACCTTGATAATCATATCGGGCGTCAAGTCGCCTTTGGATACACCCGTAGGCGTGCAGTAATATTCGTTATCGCTAATCTTCACGGAAATATTACCGTCGTTTGCGGCTACAAACCCTTTCATCCAAAGCTTGTGACCGACTTCGCAAATTTCTTTCTTGATTTCGAATGGAGATTTCATAGTTTTTTCCTTTCCTTTATATTATTTTTTTATTTTATCAAATTAAGTGTGTCGAGGGCTATCATATACTCCTCGTTTGTGGGAATAACGAAAGTTTTCGTTTTAGCTCCCTTTGCGCTTATATCCGCAATCTCACCGCGAGGACAGCTCGCGTTTACATTCTCGTCTATTTCAATACCCAGCCAAGACATATCCGCGCAGACCTTCGCACGAAGTTCTCTGTCGTTTTCACCGATACCTGCGGTAAATACCAGCGCGTCCACGCCGTTCATTTCCGCTACGTACGAACCGATTATCTTTTTGATGTTATGTACCAAAATATCCAACGCAAGTTGCGCGCGCTTGTTCCCTGCTTTCGCCTCCGCATCTACGTCACGGCAATCGCTGGAAATTCCCGATACGCCGAGCAAACCCGATTGCTTGTTCAAAAGCGTATCCGCCTCTTCCGCGCTAATTCCTTTCGCCTTTTGGATATAGGTAACTACCGTCGGGTCGAGAGCACCGCTACGCGTACCCATCGGTACGCCGTCCTGTGGCGTAAAGCCCATCGAGGTATCAATCGCTTTGCCGTTTACCGTCGCGGTAATCGACGAGCCGTTGCCTAAATGGCAGGTGATAATTTTCGCGTTCTTATTCCCCAAAAGTTCCATCGCCTTGCCCGCAACGTATCTGTGCGAAGTACCATGGAAACCGTAACGGCGAATTTTATATTCTTCGTACAATTCGTAAGGAATAGGGTAAATATACGCCTTTTCTTGCATATCTGAATAATAAGAAGTATCGAACACGCCGACGTGCGTAATGTCGGGCATGACCTCTTTACAAGCCTTAAAACCGCTGATTGCGGGAGGACCGTGCAAGGGGTTTAATTCGACGATACTTTCCAAATACGCGATTTCTTCCGCGCCGAGTTTTGCCGAAGCTCTAAGCTTTTCCCCGCCGTGCGCGACTCTATGTCCTACCGCCGAAATTTCCGCTACACTATCGATAACGCCGAGCGTCTTATCGGTGAGCAATTTCAATACGCATTTAATCGCCTCGCGGTGATTAGGGAAATTTTCGTTTGCTTTGTAGTCCTCTTTCCCAGGGCATTTGTGCGTTACAACACCGTCAATCCCGATTCTTTCGCAGTTCCCTTTGGCTATCGCCGTTTGTTTTTCCATATCGAAAAGCTGATATTTAAGCGACGAACTGCCCGCGTTTACAACCAAAATCTTCATTGTATTTAACCTCTTTTCGCGATAACTTCGCTTTCAAATTTTTCGACTTCTTCCCACCAGTCTTCCGAAAGACCTTGTCTTGCCAAATACTCGTCCCAAACGTCCGCAAACGGCAGGAACTTTACTCTCTCGTGCATATACAAAACTTTCGTCAAGTTGTTTTCGTCTTGCAACTTCTTCATTTCCGCGTACGGTTGCAAGAGCGCGTTCAACAACGCTTTGTGCATAGACCGTACCCCCGTCACGAACGCGCAAAGTCTATTGATACTCGCGTCGAAATAATCGAGCGCAATCATAACCTTTTCGTCCGCTTCGCTACGGATAATTTCCTTGGACAATTCTTTCAGCTCGTCGTCCACTACGACTACGTGGTCGCTATCCCATCTAACAGGACGGGAAACGTGAAGCTGTACCTTATCATAGAACGCAAGCATAGACGGGATTTTATCCGATACCACTTCCGTCGGGTGATAATGCCCCGTATCCAGCAAGCAACAAATCCCGCGCGTCGCCGCGTAATTTTGATAGAACTCGTTACTGCCCACCGTATAGCTTTCGATACCGATACCGAACACCTTGCTTTCCACCGCGGGAATTACCCATTCTTTATCGTAGCCCTCCAACATCTCGTCGAGCGATTTTTTCAAACGCATACGGGGCGAAAGTCTGTCCGCGGGGATATCCTTATACCCGTCGGGAATCCAAATATTCACCGCGCAAGGACTGCCCATCGCCTTACCCATTTCGCTTGCAATCTTTAAGCAAGCTCTGCCGTGGCGTACCCAAAACTTTCTCGTTTCCTCGTCGGGCGAAGAAAGGGAAAGCCCGTCTTTCATCTTGGGGTGCGCAAAGAACGTCGGATTGAAATCCACGCCGTCAAGCCCGTTCTCTTTCGCCCATTTTACCCAAGGCTCGAAATGCTTATATTCGTATTCGTCCCTGTCCACCTTGCCTTTATCTTCGCCAAGAAGCGCATAGCAAGCGTGTACGTTAATTCTCTTTTTACCAGGCATTAAAGCAAACGCTCTCGTTAAATCGGAAAACAATTCCTCGGGCGTTCTCGCTCTGCCGGGGTAATTCCCCGTCGTTTGAATACCGCCCGAAAGCGAATCGCTACCGTCGAAACCGATAACGTCGTCGCCCTGCCAACAATGCACGCTTACGGGAATTTTGGAAAGGCGTTCAATCGCCTTTTCCGTATCAATCCCAAACCGTGCGTAAATCTTTTTTGCTTCTTCGTATCTGGACATACCGTCCTCCTCTTATTTTTTACTTATTTATTAACCTTTTCGTCGAAAAGTTTTATCCACTTATTTGCAATCAGCTCCGCGCCCGCGATATTCGGGTGTACCCCGTCCGAAAGATAATATTCCGCGCCGTACTCTTTTGCCATCCTTTCAAAATCTTCTTGCAAGGGCAGGAAGAACAAATTATATTCTTCCGCGAGTTTCTTCACGACCTTCGCGTATTCTTTGACCTCTAAAAACCGTTGCATATTCTCGCTTGTCGCCGTACCTTCCAAAACGAACGGTTCGCAAAGAATAATCTTCAAGTTCGGCAACCGCGATAACGTATCTTCGATAAGCATACGGTATACCCTTTCAAACCTATTTAATTCCACGCCGTTTTTACCCGCGATTTCGTGCCAAATATCGTTAATACCGATTAAAATACCCAATACGTCGGGTTCGTGGTTCCATAAATCGATTTTCGCACGCGCGTACAAATCTACAATCCTATTCCCGCTAATTCCGCGGTTTATCACCGTATACGCCTTGGGATTTCTCGCAAGCAACGCCCCTGCAATCGAACGAGCATAACCAAAACCGTAGCTATCGAGCGCACCCGTTTGCGCGTCTTTGTTCCAACCCGCGTCCGTTATCGAATCGCCGTAAAGCAACACTTTCATAAAAATCAAACCTCTGCTATATCGAAAGAATTTTTAATAATCTCTCTACCCGCTTGCACCGAAGCGATATCGTCTAATCCGACCATTTGCATTACCAAGTTCCCTATTGCCGTACCCTCGGCAGGACCCGTGATAATTTGCTTGCCCGTGTATTTTTTGGTAAGCTCGTTTAAGAGCGCGTTCTTGCTCCCGCCCCCGATAATATTCAAGGTCTTATAACGCTCGCCCGTTACGCTTTCTAACGCCTTTAACGAATAATCGTAATATTTTGCAAGGTTGTTATAGATAACGAACGCCATTTCACCGACCGTGAGCGTTCTGCCCACACTTTCGTTGATTGCGTCAATCATACTCTTCGGTGCTAAAAACTTTTGGTCGTTGACGTTAATTTCGTCGTCTACGGGGTTAGCCCTCGCCATATCTGCAAGCTCGGGGAAAGAATACTTATCGTCCAACTCGTGACGGACCTGCTGTATCATCCAAAGCCCCATAATATTTATTTGCAAACGGAACGTACCGTTCAAGCTACCCTCGTTGGAATACCCCGCCTCGCGCGCGTCTTTTGAATTATGTACCGCATTTTGTTCTACGCCGAGAAGCGACCAAGTACCGCTGGAAATATACGGCGTTTGCGCAGATAACGGCGCAGCCAGCACCGCGCTTGCGGTATCGTGCGTTGCAGGCAACACTACCTTAGCTTTATACCCGACGATATTAGCAACTTCGTCCGTAAACTCGCCGACCACCGTTCCGGGCTGAGCAAGCTCGCCGAACAGCTCTTTTTTATAACCGAGCTTTTGGATAATTTCCTCGTCCCAGGTATGCGTTTGCGCGTTGACCATACCCGTCGTCGTCGCCATCGTATATTCCTGTTTCATTACGCCTGTCAAACGGTAATGGAAATAATCGGGCAAGTTCAGCATAAACTTCGCCTCGTCCATTCTCCCCGTTTGCTTATCGTGCATAAGTTGATAAATGGTATTAAAGCTTGCAAACTGAATACCCGTTTTTTCGTACAGCTTTTCAAAGGGCAATATTTCGTGCACCTTAGGAATGGTCTTTTCCGTGCGCCAATCGCGATAGCAATACACGCCCCCGATTGCCTTGCCGTTTTCGTCCAACAATGCGTAATCCACGCCCCAAGTATCGATACCCACCGAAACAGGCGTTTTGCCAAGTTCCTTCGCCTTTTTCAAACCGTTCAAAATTTCCTCGAATAAACGCTCCGCGTCCCAAGTGAGATGCGTTTGTCCATCGTAAGCCGTGCGTTCCTTCGGACCGTTTTGGAAACGGTAAATTTCCTCGGTAATCATTTTCCCGTTTTCAAGGTGCGCGACGATATGTCTGCCCGACGACGCACCGATATCGATTGCAAGATAATACTTCATAATTTTCGTCCTTTTACGGCATTATTTTTATACTGACATTATTATATCATATATTTTTATTTTTGTCTATATATGTTCGAAAGATTGACAAAAAAAATTTTTTATGCTATAATTCAAACATAAACGAACACAAATGAACACAAATTCGGCTTTTTTATCAAAAAAACTCAAAAAACCGAACAAAATCGAACGGAGGGTGTAAAAAATGGCGTTAAACGAACGGCAAAACGAGATTTTAAGGCTGTTAAAGGAACAAAAAAAGGTGAGTGTAACACGCCTTGCCAAGCTCTTTTACGTGAGCGAGGCGACGGTTCGGCGGGACTTATCCGAAATGAACGCGATGGGGCTTGTCGAGCGCAGTCACGGTGGCGCGATATTGCCTGAAAACTCGGAAGAAATTTCCATTTTCTTCCGTATGGAAAAGAACGCGAACGAAAAGGAAAAAGTCGCGACCAAAGCGTTACCGCATATCCCGCCGTTCAAGTCGGTGTTTATCGACAGTTCGTCCACCACGCTTGCGCTTGCCGAGCGTATGGATTTTAATTTCAAAACGGTGGTCACCAACAATTTGCAAACGGCAATCCAGCTTTCTAAAAAGCCGAACGTCACCTTGATAATGCTTGGCGGAACGGTGCAGTACAATACCATTTCCGCAACGGGCAGTTGGACGGCGCGACAGCTCGACGATTTTCGGTTTGATTTAATGATATCCTCTTGCGCCTCCGTGCTTGACGGGAACAGCTACGAGCGCTCGCTCGACCAAAAGGAAATTAAGCGCGCGGCGTTTGAGCGTTCGCAAAAGAGAATGTTACTTATCGACCACACCAAGTTCGGCGCGCACGGCGCGTATCGGTTGACGGGCTTGGAAAGCTACGATTTGGTGGTGACGGACGCCCCGCCCCCGAAAGAATTAGAGGGCAAAGATATAAAATTTATTTTTTAAGAGGCGTTCAAGCGCTTGCTTTATTTTTCCGATTGTATTATAATTAGGATAAATGCATTGCGTTTTCAACGCGTGAATTTTCGCTTATGCTTTAACGTTTTGGGCTATCGCCCGTGCTGAAACGCACAGCGTGTCATTATTGCATTGTCCTACAATGCAAAACGCAAGTTTTGCTCTTCACGCGCCGTCAGGCGCAATTTATGAACGTAGTTCAATTCACGAACGAAGTTCAATTCATTCTTTTCGAGGCATTTATGATACAGGATTTACACGCGCATACTTATTATTCGTTCGATTGCGACGATTCGCCCGAACAGGTAATCCAAACCGCTTTGCTTAGCGGTGTAAAACAGCT
>JAZSPG010000096.1:0-2902 GCA_045537295.1 Candidatus Scatosoma sp.
AAATCTATCGTCGAAACCACCAACGCCACGTTCAAGGAAACGAAAAAGTCCGTCGCCTTTGAGGGAATCATTATCACGTCGGATAAATCGTTCTTTGAAAAGCTCGGCTACGTTCAAGGTCAACTGCCACCGCAAAAATTAATTGACTTTTTCAATAGAAGCTATCAATTTGTTTTACGGCAAATCGGTTATCACGGCACAGCCGAAAATATTTTATCCGCCGTCGTGCATTTGGACGAAACGACACCGCACTTACAATTATATTACATACCGCTCGTAGATACCGGCAAGAAAAAGGTTTACGCCAAAGCGCCCGACGGGAAAGTTTTACGCAATGAAAAAGGCTCGCCAATCCAAGCGAAAGACAGCCACGGGAAGTCAATCTATGAAGAAGTAAAACTCCCCCACCCGAAAGTATGCAGTTCGGATTTTTGGGAACAGCACGGCGGACAATTATCGTTTGGAAATTTGCAGGACGATTTTTACGAACAGGTCTCTATTCGCTACGGATTAGAGCGCGGAGAAGTCGGTAGCAATAAGAAGCATACGACTAAATACGCATGGGAAAAGCAACGGCAAGAAAAGGAAATCCAAGCCTTACAAGAAGAAATCAAGCCGATGCAAGAATACTTGCGCGCATTCCAAGACGCGATAGATGGGAAGAAACCCTTTTCAAAGAACGAACTTCGTAAACAAATCGTCGGGCTTATTGCAAGTTATAAACAACTTGAAAAGGAAAAGGCTATCGGGGATAAAGATAGGGAGCAGTTATTCAAACTGCTCAAAGATACGGAAAAGAAAATCCCCGAACTTGAACGCTACAAGGAATACGTTGAGTTTATCCACACGCACGCGCCTGACAAGTTGATAGAAGCAAAACGGACGGCAAATGAACGCGCCCGCGCGCCCAAACCACCGAAACATAAAAATTATCAATGGACAAAATAAAAAAACTATGAAAAAACATTTGCAATTTACATAAAATTGTGGTAGGATACAAAGCCAAGGGCTTTGTGTCCCCTTCCGTATAAACTCTCGATAAAAAGATTTTGAAGAAAGATTTTTATCGAAAAAGGAGAGGCAGGCATTTACGTCCACAACGACCAAACGGGAGTTGTAGACAACCTTTGCCTTGCCTCGACGCGGTAGGATACAGCACAAGCCATAATTTTCATTAAAGGAGGACAATGAATCAAGAACAATTAACTACATTATTAAACGTTATCAAAGCAACCCCAAACAATCCCGAAGCGGATAAGGTAATCGCAGGCGTATTGAAACTCGCCGCCGATTCCATAACGCTCGACACTCTAAAAGAGCTAACCGCAACGGGAAAACCGTTACCGCAGGTAGAACCACCTGCAAACAAAAAAACGCCCGTAAAGGGCAGAAAAGAAAATGATTCGGACGAAAACTTTGGCATCATTCATTTCACGAAAAAGGAGATATCTACTATGCCTAAAAATTTTCAACAATCATTTATTATGGACAACAAAATTGTAAAATTCCGTTATCATCAAGGACTTTTTCACGCGCGTTATCGTCGCGACGGGTATAATATCGAAGTCGCTTCCAAAGATTTCGATACAATGAAACGCAAGTTTATGCTCCGTCTTTGCGGACAGTATGAAACGCCGAACCGCCCAGCGAAAACGCCCAAACTTCCCCTATTCGGAGAATACGGAGAAACTTGGCTAGAAACCAAAAAGCAAACGACGAAAGCAAGTACGTATGCCGAATACGAGCGTATGTTCCGTAAAGACTTAAAACCCCGTTTTGGAACTTTTAAGCTGTCGGAAATTAACCGTCCAATGCTCCAAAGTTATTTGTTTGAGTACACGGGCGCGGGCAAACACCGCACCGCGCAAAAGTTAAAACTGATACTTAACTGCATTTTCGATTTAGCCGCGGAAGATTTTAATATCAAATCTCCCGTCAAGAAAATCGTTTTGCCCTACCACGAAAGCAAAAAAGGCTCGGCTTTTACAAAAGCGGAAGAAAGAAAACTCGTCGATTACTGCATTGCCAATCCCGACGGCGCAACCACAAGCGCAATGCTCGTTTTGCTCTATTTTGGACTTCGGCAATGTGAATTGAAATCTTTGCAGATTATCGACGGAAAATTCCTTGACTGTATCACGGGCAAAGAACGCTTGGGTAGAAAGGAAACACATCGACAAATTCCCATTACACCCGTCGCTCGGCGCGTATTGCCGTACGTTGATTTTGAAAAAGCCAAAAATACCAATCCCGATTCCATTCGCACGTTGTTTACAAGGCTCTTTCCCAATCACCATCCTCACGAACTTCGTTATACGTTTATCACCCGTTGCAAAGAATGTGGTGTCAACCACGAGCTTGTCATGCTTTGGGACGGGCATAAAGACGATAAAGAAGTCAAAACGTCGAAGGTTGACCGCGGTTATACCGATTATTCGGAAGAATACATTTTGTCGGAAGCAGAAAAAGTCAATTACGAGTTTTGAAAATAGCGCGGAATGCGTTTATTTTTAAGGGAAATCACTCCCCAAAAACTCCCCAATTTACTCCCCATTCCCCAAAACGACATGATTTAGGGCAGCCAAATACGCGCAAATCGAACATATTTACAATAAAAAATGAACATTTCAAACAGTTTTCTGTTCAAAATGTTCATTTGGCTGCCCCTGTCAGGCTCGAACTGACGACACACGGATTAACAGGGTGTCCAAGCAAATTTTTTGAATAGAACTCCTATCGTCCAAAAATCGTCAAAATCAGCCGTTTTTATAAGAAAAACCATTAAAAACTATTTATTTTCAGTAATTTACCGAGGTTTTTCTTTTCGCTTAAAATTCTTGTAAAAATCTACCCGCTTCCCAAAACTTCCCAACTGAGTCTTTTACTAATCTTATTAAAAATA
>JAZSPG010000002.1:0-20757 GCA_045537295.1 Candidatus Scatosoma sp.
AATTTGATAAATAATAATCAACTGTCGGCGATATTATTGGATGGGCAATGGGGGATAGGGAAAACTTATACCGTAATGGAATATCTAAAAACAAGAACCGATTGTAAGGTGGGTTATACGTCGTTGTTTGGAAAAAATAATATTGATGAAATCAATACGGAATTGTATCGAGAATTACATCCAAGAAAAAAGCTATTGGAAACCATCAGTCACGTTGTATCTTTGGTTAGTACGTCGGTGTCAATTGGGGGTGTAGGCATTAGCTTAAATGGAACTCAAGTTGGACAAAATAAAACTATAAAATCAACCCAGAAATATAAGACGATAATCGTTTTAGACGATTTTGAGAGAAGTGAAAAGCTAGATGTTAATTCTTTAATGGGCTATTTTAATGCCTTGACGTTACAAGGAATTAAAATTGTTGTTCTTTCTAATTTTGAGGGGAAATTAGCCGAAAGGTTGGGTGAGTATCGAGAGAAAGTTTTTGATAGAATTTATACGATTTCCGAAACGAGGATGGATGTCGCCAAAAAACTTGTGGATCAAGAAGTTGAAATAAATGAAAAACATTTGACATTAGCAGAGCATAATCTTCGTATGATTATTAAGGCAAATGCTTTGTTCGTACAAGTTAAAAATTATTTAAAAGAAAAATCTATACATAATATAGATTCGAAGCAGTTATTTATTTGTTGTTTATACGTTGTAGTGGAAATACTAACAAATAATATTACGAGCGTGTATATAAACGATATAAATAAAGATTATAAAAAGTATTATGTCGATAATCCGAAAGTTGCACGAACCGTGGCGGTTGATGGTTCTTATCGGAATATATTTAAGAGTATCTTTGAAAATTCAACATTATTAGAATCACTCTTTGATGTGTTTGAGAGTGAGGATTATGCGTTGTTGGACAATCTATTTCTTTTGAATAAAGAAGAAAATCTTTTTAAAGAGAGTGTTTTCTATCTTTCCGATGAGAAAAAAATAGAAACAATCAAAAAACAGTATAATTATATTTTGACGCAAAGTAGTCGTATAGGCAAAAGCATAGTTTTAGAGGCGTTACGTGGTTGGTATGATTATAGTGGGTATTTAGATTTATCTTTTATTGATGAGAATCGTTTGTTTGAGGCATTGCGTAGTTTAGGCGTGAATGGGATGGATGGTTGGCATTATGAAAAGGAAATGAAAGAGCTTTTTGGCCGTTATACAAAGTTTTTAGAGCGAAAACAAAAAGAAGAAGCGGAGTTGGATTTAACAGGGAACTTGAAAAAAGAAAAATTGAAGAAAGTTATGCGTGAATACAACAACTACTCTTTAGAAGCAAAGGAAATTGTTAAGAGGAAATTTATTGAAAACAATTTTTATGTTGAAAGAGTGCATGGTGTAATGACGGAGGGGGATTGGGAATTGACGCATTCAATTTGCCATTTCATTTCTTCGTCTATCCCTGAATTAAAACCGCAAATAACGGAATGGTTTGAAAAATACAAAAAGAGGTATCCAACCGACTTATCGTTAAAAAACAGATTGGAAAGTTTAGCAAAACAATATCACTTAGAGTTGAATACTATGAACGAACAAGTTTCATAGCAATATACTTATAAAGGACAATATAATTATTGGTTACGAAAATGGAGTACGAAAAGATTTTTGATGAATATGAGAAAACGCTGAATGCCTGTCGATTGGTCGAGAGGGACTCGTTGTTGACTAAAAAAAGTTTAAAAACCTTTGAATACTTGAGAGAGGAAATTGTAAAATACCTTAAGTTAAACGAAGATAATCATAAAAGATTTAATCTATTAAGGCGTTGGATAGAAGATAAACATCCAATTGAAGTTTTCCCCGATATTGCTGTGATTGAAACACTAGATTCGAAATTTTTCGAGGGTTATATATCTAAAGAAAAAGTGGAAAATTTGTTAAAAAGAACTTGTCGGTGTTTAAAAGAAGTAGAAGTCTGCATCATAGATGAATATACTTTATTTTTATTATTGAAAGCAAGTATGGAAGAATTGAAAGGGGAAGAAGATAATCTTTATTATGCTGAAGTAATAGATATATATGAGAGTATAATTTCAAAGCCGAAACGCTATTTTGACACAAAAGTATATGAAATATGCAATGAATTGGCAAACTCGTCAAATATAGGACAGGTTTGGGATAAATATAGGAAATATAAAAATGAGTTACACGAAATAACATTTTTATATGCCAATAATCAAGTACGAGATGAATTTAAGCCAATTGATTTATACCAAATATTTGATGATATTCCGGAAGTAAAGAATAATGTTTTTGCATTATTTCCTTTTGGAAAAGTGAATTACTTTTCGCGAGCAACATTATTGAATAATAGAACTTCGGGAAATAGTGAACGACTTATTTCGTTTGATAAAAATACAATTAGTTATTTTAGAGCAGTAAAACAAGGGAAAAAGCAAAATTTGCCGCAGGATGCCCAACAAAACATAGAGATTTTAATGGAGCTAATAAAAGGCTATGGACGTTGGCAGTTTAATTTTTTACCGTATCTCATTGAAGACAAGTTATCGGATAATTATAACGAGGAAAAGGTTTTAGAAACTATATACGAAATAGAGAAAACATACTATGCTTCCATTAATAAAAGTGATGAGTTTTGTTTGGAAAAAGCAAAAGAGCAAATATCAATGAGAGAAGCATTTTTAGAAGAATGTCATCGCCGTTTTGAGCCGATTTATTGTATGTTGCTAGCAATTTGTTTTGTTCAGTTACAGTATCAAAAACTGACGGCAAAGCGAAAACTGGAAATGTTATTTTCTTTATTTGATATAGACTTTTACGAATTATGTAGACCGATACTGGAATTGGCGTATGATTATTACCAAGGGTGTGGCGGAAAGTATTTTTTTAGAAGAATTCAATTAAAGGCTAAAAATATTGTAAATGAAATTAAAAATATGGCATGGGATATTTTTCATTTAAAATATTTGGAATGGGAATATGTATTATATGATTCAATTGCGGATGTAAATTTCCCATATTTTTGTACTTACGATGCGGGAATTTTAGAGGAACTGAAGAAATATTTTGAATTGGATGCCTTGGCTGTATGTTCAAGAACTAAAGAGACATTTCCTTTTTACCATTATAAACATTTACCCGAAGATATTGAAAGAAGATATTTTAATCATGCGGAAGAGATAAAGCGAAAATCAAACAACAGTGAATGTGATTTTAAAAAAATAATAGAGAAATATGAATTGGCAATAAATAATTTGACTAAAGCGAATAAATGCTAAATAATTATATGTATAAAACCGAGTTTTTATAGGCTCGGTTTTATCATTGACAAATCTTCGACAAATTGCTATAATAATTTTATAGAGGTGTATTATGCTAATAAACGATAATCAATATTTTTCCGTAATAGAGTCGATTAAAACGGAAATATCTAAGGCGCAATATAACGCCGCGTTGCAGGTAAATAAAGAACTTACGCTTCTTTATTATCATATCGGGCGGATTATTAACGAGCATAAATCTTGGGGAAATAAGTTTATTGACAATCTTGCTCGTGATATAAAAATCGCGTATCCAAACAGTACGGGTTATTCGGTTAGAAACCTTAAATATATGGCAAAATTCGCCGCAGAATATCCGGACGAAGAATTTGTGCAAACGGTATCTGCACAAATTCCTTGGTCACATAACGTGGCTATCGTTGAAAAGGTAAAAAAGGTGGAACAGCGCGAATGGTATATTAAGAAAACGCTTGAAAACGGTTGGTCGCGGAACGTTCTCGTGCATCAAATTGAAGGTGGATTATACGAAAGACAAGCTATCGCGCAAAAGATTTCTAACTTTGAAAGTTTATTGCCGGCACCGCAAAGCGAACTTGCCGTGCAAACAATGAAAGACCCTTACGTGTTTGATTTTATTCCGTTCAAGGAAGATATGGTCGAACGCGATATAGAAAATGCGCTCGTAAAAGACGTGACTGCGTTGCTGTTAGAACTCGGCACGGGGTTTGCCTTTCTCGGTAATCAATATCACTTGAACGTAGGCGGCGACGATTTCTATATCGATTTGTTATTCTATAATCTTAATCTCCGTTGCTACGTCGTGATAGAGCTCAAAACGGGCGATTTTAAGCCCGAATACGCAGGACAGCTCAATTTCTATCTCTCGGCGGTAGACGCACAGCTTAAAAAGGATACGGACAATCCGACCATTGGGTTGCTTTTGTGCAAGAACAAAAATAATCTGGTGGCGGAATATTCACTCAAAGATATGAGTAAGCCTATGGGCATTAGCGAGTATAAAATCAGTAGTGTATTGCCCGAAGAATTAAGTCAACAGTTGCCGTCGGTGGAAGATATTCAAAAACGCATTAAATAAAAATGGTGTGCGATTGGTGTGTGAATTGGGTTGTTATCGAGGGCTTAAAAAGTTGTCCACCTGCGAGGTGGGATAAATATTTGGCAACAATGACATAAAAATACGAAAGCTAAAAAAGGCAAATAAAAATAAAGAAAAACAAAGAAAAATTCGGTGTGTAATTTGGCGTGTGATTTGGGTTGCGCTAAATATATTTTATAAAAAAATCAAGGAAAGAAAAAGTTATCCACCTCCGAGAGATGGATAACTTTTTACTTAGAAAAGAAAACAGTTCAAAAAAGGAATAAAATCAGCTCGATTTTCTTGGGTTGTTAGTGGGTTGCAATCGCTGAAAGCCTTTATTTTAAAGGGATTCCGCAATCGAATTCCAGGTTCGAATCCACCTCTGCCCACCAAAACACGACTTTTATGCAAAAATTAACGCATAAAGTCGTGTTTTTCTTTGCATTTTTGTATGAATATTCACTAAAAAATGCGTTTTTGGTAGGGTTTGGTGAACAATTTGGTGAACAAAATCGCTCTAAAAGTCTTACGTTTCAAGGCTTTCAAGAGTAGGGAATACTACCATATCCATTTGCGAGCGCATAAACTTATCGGAAAAGTGAGTATATACCTTTCCAACAAGCCGTTGCGGACTAATAATAACATTAGACCGTATTATCGGTGGTTCGCGCGAGTAGTGACCGTTAAGCGAGTTAAAATATTTATATAAACTTGACGGCACGACGACGCTTTGGCGTTAGTCAAAATCCACCTCTTATTCCACCAAAACACGACTTTTATGTAAAAATTAACGCGTAAAACCGTGGTTTTACGCGCATTGCGTTCGTTTTAGTTAAACCGCGCTAGGTAGGAGAATAAAATTTTAGAAAATAAAATCAAGCAAAATACATTGACTTATCACTTTTATATACTATAATAAAAGAAATTAAAGTTTGTTTAAGGTTGATGCGCTACAATAAATAAGAGGTGATATTGCAATATGCGTATCTTCCTTTTCGACGGCGAGCAGAAAGAGCTCGTTTGAGGGTATGAACCAAGAACAAATCGAAGAGGTGTTGGAGTTTCCGAAATTCGATAAAGGCGATATAACGGCAAGGAAAGTGGAGAACGCCTTAAAAAAAGACGAAAAATTATAAGACGGCGCTTTGCGTCGCGTTATTCGCCTCGTTGGCAGGAAAATGGTTGACAAACGCATTTTCGTAGGTTATAATGTTATAAAGTGTGTTTATAAATACACGCAAGGGGAGCGAAAACGAAAACGAAAATGAAAATGAAAATGAAAATGAAATTAGCAACCTATAATATTTGCCATTGCGGGAACTATGAAAACTGTCAAGAGGGCGACGACTTACCCGTAAATATCGCGCGAACCGCCGAAGCAATCGCGGAAATCAACGCGGATATAATCGGGTTGAACGAAGTATATACGGCGGGCGAGCGCGAGGATTTTTGTCGTCAGGAAGAAAAACTCGCCAAGCTTGCAGGCTATCCCTATTACGCCTTCGCGATAGGCAAGGCGTTCGACTGGGCGACGATAGGCAACGCAATCCTTTCCAGATACCCGATTAAAAGCGTGAAAAAAATCGCCGTACCCGCCCCCGCCGAACACGAGCGCAATGTAGACGAAAACGAATGGTACGAGGATAGGGTATTGCTTTGCGCGGAAATAGATAAAAACGGCGAAAATATTTGCGTTATATCCACGCATTTTGGCTTAAATCCCAGCGAGCAACGCCGAATTGTAGACGCGGTTTGCAAGGAAATTGACGTGCGGGAACAAGTAATCTTGATGGGCGATTTCAACGCCTTACCCGACAGTAAAATTTTATCGCCCTTGTACGCACGCTTAAACAGCGTAGCCAAGGAACAGGGCAATGCGGAATACACCTTTGCAAGCTACGCCCCGCAAAGACAAATCGATTATATTTTCGTACCCAAAACGACGAAAATCAAGGATTATACCGTTTATAAAACCCGCGTATCCGACCATAGACCTATTTCCGCGGAAATTGAAATTTAATACGCTACCAAAGAGGAGTAATTATGAAAACGAAAAAGGTAAAAACGATAGCGTTAATCGCGCACGACAGCAAAAAATCCGCAATGGTCAACTGGGCGTTAAAGAACAAAGAAACGCTGAAAAAATACGCGCTTTGCGGTACAGGCACGACGGCAAAACTCGTTGCGGAGGCGACGGATTTACCCGTAAAACGCTATTTATCCGGTCCGCTTGGTGGCGACCAGCAAATCGGCGCAAAAGTCGCGGAGGGGAAGATAGATATCGTCATTTTCTTTTGGGACCCGCTCGAAAGCCAACCGCACGACCCCGACGTAAAAGCGCTACTTAGAATTGCGGTGGTGTACGATATACCGATAGCCACGAACAAAGCGACGGCGGATTTCGTCATTCATTCGGCGTTTTTAGAAAATTAACCTTTTTTACATACCCAAACGAAAAAAACGGCACTTTCCGTGCCGTTTTTTATTATTCGTCAACTCGTTAAAACGCAAAAAGCTCGTCGATAACCTCGCGGATAAGCGCCTGCGTTTGCATAGGCTCTTTTTGGCTTTTTACTATGCGCACCACTTCGCTGTCCTTCAATTTCTCAAACGCCTCGAAGTACTTTTCGCGGATTTTGAACATTGTGGTTTCTTCCTCGTAACGCTCTTTATCCCCGCGCGCTTGCAATCGTTTTGCGCTCGTTTTCGCTTCCACGTCGATATAAATATGCATATCGGGTTTTAACGCTTCCGCGCTGAATTTGTTCGCCTCAATCAGCCAATCCAACGGCATATACACCCCTTGATACGCGTAATTTGAAAAATAATACCTGTCCGAAATCACCGTAATGCCGTCGTTAATTTTTTGCAACAAACCGTTGGTTTTATTAAAAATATGGTCAATTCTATCCGCAACGCAAACGCTGGCAATCGTCTTATCGTCCGTATCAATTCTGCCCGTCATACATTGATGCGCCAGCGCCCCAAACGGACTGTCCGTCGGTTCGCGCGTGATATAAAAGGGAACGCCCTTTTCTTGTAAATATTTCGAAAGCAACTTAATTTGCGTACTTTTCCCGCTTCCGTCAATACCCTCGAATACGATAAATTTACCTTTGCTCATTTGTCCATTCTTCCTTGTTATTTAGTCGGTTGATAGGGGAACGCGGGGATAGGCTTTAACTTAAACGCGTTCAATTTATGCAAATAATCAATGCGCGCTTTCACCTTCTCGTCCTCGCAAACACCCTCGCGAATATATCTATCCAACGCCGAGTAGGTAAAACCGAGATTATCCTCGTCCGTTTTTCCGCTCAGACCGTCGGACGGCACTTTTTCCACCAAATTCAACGGCAGGTTCAAGTATTTTCCAATTTCTTTTACTTCCTGAACGGTGAACTGCGCCAAAGGCGCAAAATCGCCCGCCGAATCGCCGTAGCGGGTGGAATACCCAACCCAGTCCTCCGACAAATTGCAGGTGTTGGCAACTCGACCGTTTTTCGATTGCGACACCGCGTATAAAGTAGCCATACGGATACGGGGCGGTAAATTCACCGCCGTTTGCCGACTTGCCTCGATACCGCTTAACTTCAACGCTTCCAGCACCCCGTCCACGCTTTTTTTGATATTACAAACGAAATAGGGGATACCCAGGTATGCGACGAGTTGCATTGAGCAGTCAATATCGGGTTGTTCGCCGTTGGGCATCAGCACGCCGATAACGCGTTCTTTGCCAAGCGCCTCGACGCACAAAGAGGCAACCACGCTTGAATCCTTACCGCCCGAAATACCCACGACGGCGTTGCAATTTTTACCGTTTCCTTCAAACCATTCTCTAATCCAAGCCACCGCGTCCGCCGTAGCTTTTTTTGCGTCGAACATATTAAAACCCCCTTATTCGCTCACCCCGAACAGCAATTCGCCGTAGGTGGGATAACACCAACACTTAGACGGCACGAGCGTTTCCAGCTCGTCAACCGCGCTACGCAAAGCGTCCATAATCGGCAACACTTGGTCCTTATAATATTCCGCGCGCGCCTCAACGGCTTTTATCCCCATTGCTTGCGCGAGTTGATATTGCAAATTCTTCGCGCTCTTAAACGCGAGCGTTTGCAAAGCGGAAATGCGTTCTAAGGTTTCCGTTTCGTAACAGCAGTCGTATTTTTTATTCAACGCCTTCTTCGCCAAAGCGGTGTTGCAAAGCGTTTGCGAGTATTCTGAAACGGCGGGCAGAATATCCTTCATAGCCATATCCGTCATTGTCCGCGCCTCGATTTCGATAATCTTGCAGTAATCTTCCAAGAAAATTTCGTGGCGGGATTGCATTTCTTTTTCGGTATATACCTTGTGTGCGGTGAAAAGCGCGATATTTTTCTCGTCCAAATAAGTCGCCAACGCGTCGGGGGTTGTTTTCAAATTCATTAGACCCCGTTTTTCCGCCTCAGCGAGCCACTTATCGTCATACCCGTTGCCGTTGAAAATAATACGCTTGTGCGCGGTAAACACGCGCTTGATTAAATCGTGCAACGCCGTTTGGAACTCGTCCGCGTTTTCCAGCTCGTCCGCAAATTGTCTTAACACTTCCGCAACCGCCGTATTGATAACGGTATTCGCACCCGAAACGGACGCCGACGAACCTAACATACGGAACTCGAACTTATTCCCCGTAAACGCAAAGGGCGAGGTACGGTTTCTGTCCGTCGTATCCTTAGGGAACTTCGGTAAGGTATGTACGCCGATACGCATCAATTCCTTTTCTTTCGTATCGTACCCCTCGTCGCGTTCAATCGCTTCCAAAATCCCCGTCAGCTCGTCGCCAAGGAACATTGAAACGACGGCAGGGGGCGCTTCGTTCGCACCAAGTCTGTGGTCGTTACCGGCCGAGGCAACGGAAATGCGGAGCAGACCTTGATAATCGTCCACCGCCTTGATAACGGCGCAAAGGAACAACAAAAATTGCGCGTTTTCGTAAGGCGTCGCACCGGGTTCTAACAAATTCACACCCGTATTCGTGGAAATGGACCAGTTATTATGCTTACCGCTTCCGTTCACGCTTTCAAACGGTTTTTCGTGGAGCAAGCACACGAAATCGTGTTTTTTGGCAAGCTTTTGCATAATTTCCATCGTCAGCTGGTTATGGTCGGCAGCGATATTCGTCGTTTCAAACACAGGCGCAAGCTCGTGTTGCGCGGGTGCCGCCTCGTTATGTTCGGTTTTTGCAGGCACGCCGAGCTTCCAAAGCTCTTCGTCCAACTCTTTCATAAACGCTTGAACGCGCGGTTTGATAACGCCGTAGTAATGCCCCTCGACCTCTTGTCCTTTCGGGGGCTTCGCGCCGAACAGCGTCCGACCCGTATAGATAAGGTCTTTTCTTTGTTCAAACAAATCCTTATCCACAAGGAAATATTCCTGTTCAGGACCGACCGTCGTTTTAACGGAAGTAACCTCTTCGTTTCCGAACAACTTCAACACGCGGAGCGCCTGACGGTTAATCGCTTCCATCGAACGCAGTAACGGCGTTTTCTTATCCAACGCCTCGCCCCCGTACGAACAGAACGCGGTGGGGATACAAAGCACCCCGTCCTTAATGAACGCATACGAAGTCACGTCCCAAGCGGTGTACCCGCGCGCCTCAAAAGTCGCGCGCAAGCCACCCGAGGGGAAAGAGGACGCGTCCGTTTCCCCTCGGACGAGTTCCTTACCCGAAAATTCCATAATCGCCTTACCGTCGTTTGCAGGCGAGATAAAGCTGTCGTGTTTTTCGGCGGTAATCCCAGTCATAGGTTGGAACCAATGCGTGTAGTGTGTCGCACCCAACGCCACTGCCCAATCCTTCATCGCGCTTGCGACGGCGTTCGCCACGGACAAATTCAAACTTCTGCCGTGTTCCATCGTGCGCTTT
Source organism: Candidatus Scatosoma sp. (assembly GCA_045537295.1). Classification (GTDB taxonomy): domain Bacteria; phylum Bacillota; class Clostridia; order Christensenellales; family Borkfalkiaceae; genus Scatosoma. The sequence goes on from JAZSPG010000002.1 coordinate 10,298, forward strand.
AAGGTAGCGTAATCCTCAGGGGAGAGGCGTTCTCTCATCACCTCGTCGTTAAAGACCATACAGCCGAAATAATCAGATACGAGTTTCATAAAATTTCTCCTCGGTAAAAATAAACCAAACTAAAAAACGCGCCAAAGGCAATTCAAGCCTTTGCCGTAATAGTATTATACCCTAAAAAAGAGCGGTTTGTCAATAGTTTATCGCTTGCTTTTTCGGGGTTTATTGTTTTTCGGGCATAAATTTCCAATACCGAGCGGGCATATACCCGCGCATCTGTCTTAGCCTCTCGCGCGAAGGGATATTCACGGCGGAATAATATTTCTTCCAAAGCGCCTGCCAATCCGCCTCGTCGGCAGAGAGAAGCACCTGTGCTTTATCTAACGGAGCAACGAACGTGTTCACACCGTCGTAGACGCAAGCTTTTTTCCGCGAAGTATCGTGCAGAACGAAAGGGAAGTGCGGTAACCTCGCCCTAAAATGCGGTAACAGTAAATCGCAAATATCGTTATCGGGCGCAAAGGGCGCGTATAATGCCCCGCTTTGCGTTTCCATAAACCGAATAAACCCGTGAAAGCGGTGGATTTCGTGAGTTACCTTTTTTATATACTCGTTCGCGCGAAATACCTCGTCTTTGGATAAATCGTTACGGATAGGTCGCTTTCGCTTCGCCAACTCCCGCAGATACGCAAACGCAACCTGTTCGCTGTCGCCTTGTCCGCACCGTAACAGCAACTTCAAATCGCGTGCGCATAGCCCGTCGAACGACTTCAACCTTTCCAACGCCTTTTTCGCTTTTTGCGTATCCGTATCCACGAACACGGGTACAAAACCTAAAACGAGCTGTCTATCCCGCGAACAAACAAGCGCGTTTTCGTCGTCAAACGCCCGTAAAAACGCCGTTAAAAACCCGTCCTCCGACCCGTCGAAAATATATAGCATTTTTCCTCCTTTTTTTCGTTCGTTAAATACCTGCCCCCACCGTTTTCGCTCATCAAAGCTCACCCGTCAACACGCTAAGCGCGGTATTCTTATCCGAAAACAACCGTTTTTTCTCCGTAACGACGCTATCCGTTGGCAATAGAGAGAACATATCCGTTTGCACGGCGTTTTCGCCGTTTTCCTGGGCGATTAACAAACCCTTCACCGCACATTCGTTTTTCGCGCCGAAAAATTTACCTTTGCAGGTGATAAAATGTTTCGCCCGCTTTAACGCGATTTTCATTTTCACCAAATCCTCGAACGCAAGCGAGGTAAACCTTCGCGCCTGTATAATCTTATGCGCGTTTCTTGTACCAATACCGGGTACGCGCAGTAAAACTTCCAACGGCGCGTCGTTAATTTCCACGGGGAAAAGATGCAAATTTCGAAGCGCCCAAGCGCATTTCGGGTCTAATTCCAAAGCCAAATTTTCCCCGTCGTTTACGATTTCTTCCACGCCAAACCCGTAAAAGCGCAACAGCCAGTCCGCTTGATAAAGCCTGTGTTCGCGTAATTGCCCAACCGCTTTATCGGGCAACAACGAATCCTCGACGACGGGTAGATAGGAGGAATAATACACCCGTTTTAATTGCATATTCCGATATAACGCTTGGGAAACGCGGAGTATTTGCCCGTCCGCCTCAGGCGACGCGCCGACAATCATCTGCGTCGTTTGCCCCGCGGGCAAAAACCGCCCCTTAAAATTCCCCGTCCTTTTCTCAGCCAAAAATTCCGTCCGCGTTTTCGTCAAAGCCCGCATCGGCGTCAATAAACTCGCCTTATCCTTTTGCGGAGCAAGTAGCTTCAAACTCTCTTCGGAAGGCAGTTCGATATTATAACTCATTCTGTCCGCGTATAACCCCGCAAGCCTGTTCAACGCAGGGTCGGCGCGCGGAATCCCTTTTAAGTGAATATACCCGTGAAAATTATATTCCAGCCGTAGCATTTTCACCACCGCCACCAGCAGTTCCATCGTATAATTCGGGTTCTTATAAACGGCAGAGGATAGAAACAACCCCTCGATATAATTCCGCTTATAAAAATCTACCGTCAGCTCGCAAATTTCCTCAGGCGTCGCCGTCACCCGCTTAGTGTCGGCCGTCACCCGATTCGGACAGTACTTGCAATCGTACACACAATCGTTGCTTAAAAGTATCTTCAATAAAGATATACACCTGCCGTCCGGCGTGAAGGAGTGACAGCACCCCGCCAAATACCCGTTCCCCATACCGCCTTGGTTTTTCCGCCCGCTTCCCGACGACGAACACGAAACGTCGTACTTCGCACTTTCCGTTAAAATTGTCAGCTTTTCCTGCGTAATCATACCCCTATTATACACCTAAAACGCCAAAAAGTCAAACATTTGTTCGTATTTTCTTAATAAAAGGCAAAAAACTTTCACAATACTGTCATAATTTTTCATGACAAACCGCAAACAAAGGCTTGCAAAAAGGTGGGGTATGTGGTATAATGCTAATTGTAAAATACTGGATAGTAAGGAAGTAGCTATGTCAAAGAGTAAGGAAAAGAAACCGACGCAAAACCGCAAGTGGTGGTTTCGGTTTATGAAAAAGCTAATGAAATGCCGATACAAACAGCCGAAATTCGTCTATCTTGGCGAGGGGTTTAGTAACGGTGGAATTATATTGAGCAACCACGAAGGCACGGACGCGCCGATGTCGTTAGAAATTTACTGTGACAAACCTTTGAGAATGTGGGGCGCGTCGGAGATGAACTCGGGGCTGGTAGCAATGTACAAATACCAAACGCGCGTATACTATCACGAGAAAAAACACTGGAATTTACACCTTGCGCGGTTATTTTGCTTAATCGCAACCCCGCTGACCAACTTATTTTATAAAGGCTTGCACTTAATTTCCACCTACCGCGACGCGCGCTTTATCAAAACCATACGCGAGAGCGTAGAGGCGATACAAAAGGGTGAAAATATCGTGATTTTCCCCGAAACCTCGGATAAAGGATACTTAGCGGAATTAGAGGGCTTTCACGAGGGCTTTGCGCTTTTTTGCGAAACCTGTTACCGTAAAAATATCGACTTACCCATCTTTGTAACCTATTTTCAAAAAAGCGAACGTACCTATATTATAGACGCACCCGTGCGATACTCGCAGTTAAAAGCGGAGGGCTTAACCCGCGCGGAAATTTGCCAAAAACTGTTAAACCGTTGCAACGAACTTGGCAAAATGAATTTTGCGCAATCTACGGCGGAAGTGGAAAGCGAGGTCGCCGTAACCGAATAAAAAAATACCCGTCCGAAAAGAATTCCGGCGGTTTTTTTTGGTGTTTCCCGTTGACAAGCAAAGCTTAAAAATGGTATAATATGGATAAGGAGCGAAAAGATATGCGAGGAAAGGAACGAATAACCAAGGAGCAAATCGTGCGCTACGCCGTATTCGGCGTATGCGAACTTTTCAGCACGTTTTCCTTCGTATATTTTTTAATAACGGGCAAGCCGTCCGAGGCGTTCACCAGCTTGCTTTCGGTGCTGTTCGTTTGCCTGCCTTATATCGCGGAAAAGCTGTTCAAAATGCAAATAGCCCTACCCGTGTACGCGTTCATTTTGCTTTACGCCCTGTCGCATATGCTTGGACACAGCTATAAATTTTACTATTTATTGCCTTGGTGGGATACCTTATTACATACGGTAGGGGGTGTGGTGTTCGCGGTGTTCGGCGCGTTTTTACCCAAAGCGATTTTGAAAAAAGAACGGGTGAATATTTGGCTTTGCGCGTTGTTTGGACTGTTCTTTTCCGTAACCGTTTCGGCGTTTTGGGAAATTATCGAATACACTGCCGACAGACTGTTTTTTTCGGATATGCAACAGGATACCTTCGTAAGCGCGGTATATTCGCATTTGCTCAGCGACGAATTAGGCGGACTTGGCAAAATCGAAGAAATATTCCTCGTCACCGTCAACGGAACGAAGTTGGAAGGCTATATCGATTTAGGACTTATCGACACAATGACGGATATTATTTTCGAAACGCTGGGCGCGTTCGCATACACCGTCTTTTACCTTCTTGATAAAGGCAAACATAGCAGTTTTCGTTATATCGGAAAGACGCAACCGCCGACCGAATAACTTATCTTAAAAAAAGAAAAGAACGAAAAAAAAGATACGCTAAAAAGCGTATCTTTTTTTTGGCGCAGAGAAGAGGATTTGCGCCTTTAGCGTCGCGCCCCGCTGGACAATTTTTAATTGTCCATTTTGCCTGACGGGTTTTACTTTTTCCTATCCCGCAAGGCAAAACGTTCGCTCTCGCTCACGGCTCCCACCCTCAAATCCTCTTCAAATCACGGATACACGAAAAAAAGATACGCTAAAAAGCGTATCTTTTTTTTGGCGCAGAGAAGAGGATTTGAACCTCCGGTTACGTTCCCGCAACACACGATTTCCAATCGTGCTCCTTAAACCACTCAGACATCTCTGCAAAAGCGTTCGTTCAAACGCCTATTTATATTACTGTATTTTTTTGAAAAAAGCAAGCGTTTTCGGCTTGCTTTTTTCAAAAAGTTGTTAAAATTTTTATTTTTTCTCTATTTCCTATAACAATCGCACGCCTTACCGCTTGGCAAAAATCCCGTATCCGAACATTTCTTGCAGGTAAATTGCAAACTCAAATCTTCCTCGTGCATACCCATTTCCGCCAAAAGCTCTTTGCGTTCGGCAAGTAACGCGTTTTTCTTTTCGCGCAGGGCAGGTAACTTTTTCGGGTCGAACACTTCCGCTTTCGCCAAGGAAATTTCCATCGTCGAAAGTTCGGCGCAAACTTCCTTAAACCGCGTGTTCCCGTTCGCCTTTTTCAAATGCTTATCCACGCGCGCCTGTGCTTTTTCTCTAAGTAGAGCGTAATACCTTTCCCTGTCCGCTTTCGCGTTCACCGCCTCGATGGCAGGGTTAATATACCCCGTCGCCTTTCCCTTTTCCGCGCCCGATTGCTTGACCGCGTTTTCTGGAATATCCTTCACCTCGAACACGCCCGCCTGTTTCCAGTCGGATAAAATCTTATTCATATAGGGGATAGGGTTCGCGCTACCACAGCTTCTTCTTCCCGCCTCTAAAATCATTTCGTCGCTAAAATTCCAACCACGCCAAGTTTTAATCAAGGACAAATTCGTAGCGTTTTTACGAATACCCCCGCAAACTTCGCGCAACTTTTCGAAAAATTTCAGCTCGTCGTTTTTCTCTTTCAAGAACGCTTTCACGCTCTCGCGCCCGACGATACCGCCTGCGAATAAGCGTTCGATAACCGCGTTCATACTGTCAAAACTACCCCTGTCCGTTTTCAAACAAAACAGTGCGATATCCAAAAGCGACGCGTCCTCAAACCCGTAATTAAACCATTTTTCCGTGTATTCGTCCACGAAAGTAGCGGGATTGCTCACCTTCACGCCCAACTTTCTCGCAATGCGGAAGGTAAGACTGGTCAACACCTCTCTGGTATCCATATATTCGGTGATATCCTCAGGCGACAGCTTGCCTTTTTCGTACAAATCCTCTAAGGTCAAATCCAAAGCGTTCATACTGCCCCGTTTGAGCTTTTTTGCGGTTACGACGATAGCCTCGCGCGAAAAACCCAGTGTTTCCGTCCATTTACGGTACAGCGAATAATCGCTTTCGTCGGGGTTGCGTTGATACCCGCCGAGCGCGGAAATAACGATAGTCAAATCCGCCTCGTGCGCGTTGTAGTTAGAAAGCTCGCGTTCCACCTGTTCGTAGGTAGTACAGCCAAGGCGTAACAATTTTTTCGCCTTATTAAAAATATACGAGGGGGAAACGTTTTCGCCTTGCTTGTTGATACAGTACTCCGCAACCAGCAAAAGCGCTTGGGGTTGCATTGCGTTTTCCTCTAAAAAGCGCATATACTTTAAGTAATCGCCCGCGGACACGAATTTGCCCACGCGTTGCATTTTTCGTTGCAATTCCTTGTTAAAATCGGCGTAATGTTCGTAATGTATCTTTTTAGGCTTACCCACCGCGGATTTTACGGGCAAGTACTCTACGGCGAAGGGCGATTTAGACAAAATTTGCACCAAATCGTAGTCTTCCCAAAACGCAAAGGCGTCGACGATTTGCTTTTCCGAACATTTCAAGACCTCCGCCATCGCGGAAACGGAAAAATCGCTATCGGAATTTTTGCAAACGAACAACCCGTAAAGGTAAACCTTTACGGCAAACCCGTCGGCTTCGGGCAGGTACTTGGTAATGAACCTGCTTTCGACGGTCACGAACGAATTATCGTCGCAATCCTTTGAAAAAGAACAAAAAGCCATAAAATCCCCCTTAGCGCAGAAAAACCCCGTGTGTAAATTAGGAAAAATTTTAATCTTAACGGTAACTTTCCTTGCTTTCTTTGAAGAAATAGTGTATAATAAAATAGTATACTTGCCCCCGTTTTCGCGAACGGGTAAAACCATTATACCCGTTTTGATAAAAATTAGCAAGTTGTTTTAGCGGGAAAAACGAAAAAAAGGAGGGTAGACGGTGAAAATTTTGCATACGTCCGACTGGCATATCGGCAAACGCCTAATGGGCAGACAACGCTTGCAAGAACAAGCCCAAGCCCTCGACGAGCTGGCAAAAATTTGCGACGAACAGGCAATCGAACTCGTACTAATCGCAGGCGATATTTTCGATACCTACACGCCGAGCGCGGAAACGGAAGAACTGTTTTTTTCGAAAATCAAAAAAATCGCAGGGGACGCGCGTGCGGTACTTTTAATTAGCGGTAACCACGACGACGGCGTTCGCTTATCGGCGGTAACGCCCTTATCGGAAGAACAGGGCGTTTATATCGTAGGCAACGCCCGCACTCCCGTCGGTACGACGCCTCGCCCCGTCAAACCCGTGGCTTCTGGCAAGGGGTTCGTTATTTTTGAAAACCAAACGGGCGAGAGAGCGTTTATCGCCACCTTACCCTATCCGAACGAGGCGCGATTTAAGGAAGAGAAATCCGAGTTAAAATACCCCGAGCGAATCCGCGCTTGGATAGACGAGGGGATAACCGCCAACACGGAAAACCTGCCCAGCGTTTTACTCGCCCACATCTTCGTTGTCGGCGGACAAATCAGCGAAAGCGAGCGCGAAATCGACTTAGGCGGAGCGCGCGCCTACCCCGTGGAATACCTTCCGCCAGCCGACTATATCGCGCTTGGGCATTTGCACAAGAAACAGCATATCGGCAAAGGCCATTGCTATTACAGCGGTTCGCTGTTGCAGTACTCTTTTGACGAAACGGCGGACAAAGGCGTGAAAGTATTCGACCTAACGCCAAACGGCGTAGAGAATTTACAGGATATCCCCTTGCAGGCGGGCAAAAAACTCGTACGCTTAGAGGCAGAAACGGTTGATTCCGCCCACGCGCTTTTGCAAAACTACCTTGATTGCTGGGTAGAACTCAAACTCATACTCACTAGTCCCTTAACCTCGTCGGATTCGGCTTTGCTTGCAAGCAATCCCAACCTCGTGTCCTTACAAACGGAGATACACGGCGGGGAAAAGATACAGTTCGAATCCAGAAAAGGACTTTCCGATTCCGCGCTCTTCGACGCGTTTTATAAAACCTCGTTCGGCGCAGAACCCAAAAAAGAACTCAAAGACCTGTTTTTAACCACACTCAACGAAATAACCAACGGCTAAGACGAAAAATAATAAGGAACAAAGAACGATTTATGAAACCCGTATATTTAGAATTTTGCGGAATAAACAGCTTTTCGGAAAAAGCGCAGATAGACTTTTCTTCGCTTTTATCGGGGGGCGTATTCGGCATATTCGGCGATACGGGTAGCGGAAAAAGCACCATACTCGACAGTATCCATTTCGCGCTCTACGGCGAGATAGATAGGGCCCCCAAATCGTTTAACGACTGTATCAACTACAAAAGCGACGGAGCGAGCGTCATTTTCGATTTTGAACTCACCCAAGACGGCAAACGCCGTAAATACCGCGTTCAACGCGAACGCAAACGCAAAAACGGCACGACGAAAGCTTGGTTATACGAATGGCAGGATACCAAACAAATCCCGCTCGCCGAAGGCGCGCGGGAAGTAGACGAGGCGGTGGAGGATATTATCGGCTTAAACTTCACCGATTTCAAGACCTGTATCGCCCTTCCCCAAGGCGACTTTTCCGCGCTCGTCAAATCCACGCCCGCCGAACGCGTGAAATTAGTCGCAAGACTGTTTAACTTAGAACGCTACGGCGAACGCTTAGTCAAAGCCGTCAACGAAAAATATGCAAAAGCGGAGGAGGAAGTCCGCCTTACGCAAGCCAAACTCGGTGAAAACGAGGAAGGCACGGACGAACAAATCCAAACCTGCCAAGCCCAGCTCGCCCAAAGCAAGCTCGCGCTCGCCGACGCGGAAACCGCGCTGAGCATAGCCGAAGAAAAAGAACGCACCGCGCTCGCCCTTCAAAAAGAAAAACGCGAGTTTGACGAATTAGAACGCAAATACCTCGCCTTAAAAGCGCGCCTGCCCGAAATGGAAAAAACGCGCGATTTACTCGATAAATTACCTCGCGCCCAAGCGGTAGCGGAAAAAGCGACCGCGCTTACGAAAACGCAAACCGCCAAAGCGGAGGCGAGCAGACTTTTACAATCCGCGCTTTTGCAGGGCGAGGAATACGCAAAAAATGCAATGCAAGCCAAAGCGGACTTCGACAAAGAAAACTACGAGGAAAAAATCTTAGAGCTTTCTTTGAAATTGCAAAAAGTCCAAGACGCGGAGACGGACGCGGAAACGGAAAGACAAGCCAAACGCGCGTTGGACGCTTGTATCGCGGAATACACGCAATTAAAAAACAAATACGCGGATGAGGATTTCACGGCGAAAAGAACGCGGATAGAGCAAGAACTTGCCTTGCTCGGCGAAGACGAAACCTTGCTCGATTACCTCAAACGCCACTATAAAAAAATCCTTCTTATCGACGCTTACGCCGAAATGCGCGCGGATTTACGCGCGATTGCGGAAAAATACCCGCAAACGCAAGCGCAAATAACCGAGCTACTCGTCAAATACACGCCCGCCGAACAGGGCGCGGAGCTTGCGGATATTTCGCAAATCCAGCTCACCTTTAAGGAAATCGACCGCAAACGCAAACTTCTCAAAGCGGAGTTAGATGAGCTGGAAACCCGCCGTCGCGCATACGAGGAAAACGAGAGTAAGAAAAACCTGCTTATCGAGCAGGGCAAAATTTTACGCGCTAATTACCAAACGGCACAGCAAAAAACGGCGCAAATCAAGGACTTAGGTAGCGCGGAAACGCTCAGCGCGAGCTTAGCGGACTTGAAACGCCGTCAAACCCTCGCCAAATCGGACATAGAACGCGCGCAGGAAAAAGCGAATACGGCGTTCGCCGAACGCGAGAAACAGCAAAGTTTGTTTTGTTTGCACGAACAAACGGAAAAAGAACTTGCCGAGGCGCTCAAAATAGCCTTGCGGGAAACGGGTTTTGCGAGCGCAAACGAGGCGGTTGCACTCGTGCAAAGCTTAGGTAGCGTAGAGCAAACGAAAATGCAATGCAAGGAATTTTTCGACGAATACGGTTCGCGCAAAAGACAGTACGACAGCGCGGATAAAGCAAAACTTCTCTCGTACAGCGAGGAAGAAACGGAACAAGCCCGCGCGCAAAAACAAATTGCGAAAGAAACGCACGGCGAAATTTTACAGCAAATCGCCTCGCAAAACACGAGACTGGAACGCCTGTTACGCCTTCGCGAAAAATACGAGGCGTTGCAAAAAGAACTAGCCCAAAAGCAAAAGGACCAAAAGCTTTGCGACGAATTGCGCCAGCTTTTCAGAGGCAACCGCTTTTTAGAATTTATCGCTTGCGAATATTTACAGGAAATTTGCGTAACGGCAAGCAAGACCCTGCTTTCCTTAACGAGCGGAAGATACTTCTTGCAATACGATAAGGAATTTAAGGTGGGCGACAACTTAGACGGCGGAACGCTTCGCGCGGTAAAAACGCTTTCGGGCGGAGAAACCTTTTTGGTATCGCTTTCCCTCGCGCTTTCTCTAAGCTCGGCGATATGCCTCAAATCCCTGCGCCCGATAGAATTTTTCTTTTTGGACGAGGGCTTCGGAACGCTGGACGAAAAGTTGGTGGAAACGGTGATGGACGTCTTGGGTAAATTAAGTAAAAACTTCGCGGTGGGGCTTATCTCGCACGTCGAGGAATTAAAACGTAGAATTGACAACAAAATCGAGGTTACGGGCGCGACGGAAACGCACGGCTCAAAGGTAAAAACAATCGTCTATTAAATATCTTTCATTATTAAGGGATTTTATGATAGTAAGCGCAGTATCGTTATTCAAAAAATTTAATTTACAAACGTCCCTCGGCGCAAGCGAGTGGGGTATTGAAGAAAAATCGGGCGTCCGTTGGAGTCACGTGTCCTATTCAGGTCACGCCAAAGAAGACGGTAGCGTCCGCATATACGCGCGCCTCGCAATGCCCT
>JAZSPG010000013.1:0-23951 GCA_045537295.1 Candidatus Scatosoma sp.
CCTCTTTCTACGTAAATTGAAACGTCTGAGGGCTTTACCCAAAAATAACGGACCTGCTTTTCTTCGTTTTCAAAGATGAGCTTGCGGTTGTTTTCTTTTATAGACGGGCACTCATAACCCGCCTTTTCAAACATTTCGTAGACCTTCTCGCCAAGTCTGCCCTTGGGAAGTGCAATATTAATCATTGGTAACCTCCCTGCGAATATCAATGATCTCGCCAAAGCGCAATTTTTTTGGAATTTCTCTTTGAGCGCTCACACTCTTGTTTTCATCGGTGAGCTTCTTTACAGCTTTTGCGATCTCCGCCTTGGGTGTGCCTTCGGAGTAGAGGAGAAGCACGTCGATATCGTAAGGAGAAGCGGAGCTCTTTAAGCCTTCAAGCAGGTCAAGATAGATAGCAAAGCCTATAGCATCACTGTTCTTGCCCATTCTCTGCATCAGTCTGCCGTACTGACCTCCGGAGAGCACGCTCTCGCATATTCCCTCGGCAAATCCGCGGAAAACTATACCGTTATAGTATTTCATATCGTTGATAACGGAAAAATCCAGCCGTACCTTATCGCCGTAGCCCTTTTCCTCTAACAGCTCACAAAGCGTTACTAATTCCTGATACGCCTCTTGCGCCTCGTCGCTTTGGCAAAGCGGACGGATTTTTTGCAATACCGAACGCATATTCCCGTAACAAGCCACTATCGTCAACAGTTTTTCGGTGCTTTCAAGCGAAACACCGCGCGATAAACAAAGCGCGCGCGTTTCGTGTAAATTCTTTTCGCCGAGCAACCGCATTATTTCACGGTTAAACTGTGCGTCCAACCCGATTTCCTGTAAAATAGACGCCAAAATACCGATATGCGAAATATCCAAAACGAAATTCTCGGAAATGGAACGCAAACTTTCCAGCGCCAAATTTACCGTTTCGTAAATATCGTACGCACCGAGTTTGCCGATACATTCCACGCCGACTTGCGGTATTTCCTTAAACTGCTTGGTTTCCCCAGAAATACGGTATACGTTTTCGTGGTAGTACACCTTTTGCCGTTCGCTATCGTTACCGTTTTTAATAATCGAAAGCGTTACGTCGGGCTTTAACGCCAACAGTTTCCCGTCCGTATCGTTAAAGGTAATCACCCCGTCACCCACGAGAAAATCTTTGTTCGCCACGTACAAATCGTACGCCTCGAACTTGCTCATTTTATAGGGTAAATACCCGTATTTACGATACAGCGACCGCAACGCGAACGCTATCCGCTCCTCCGCTTTCAAAATGCTCTCGGACATTTTTTCGCTCCTTTGCTTTTTAGATTTTATGAATGAGAATACCGCTTCTAAGTTTGGGTTCGAACCAAGTAGATTTCGGGGGCATAATCTCGCCCGCGTCCGCAACCGCCGTCAACTCGTCCATCGTTACGGGATACATAGAAATAGCCGAAACCGCGTCCTTTTTACAGCGTTCTTCTAAATACGCAAGACCTCTGATTCCGCCCACGAAATCAATACGCTTGTCTACGCGCGGGTCTTGAATATTCAATACGGGCGCAAGCAAATGTTTTTGCAAAATCGCGCAATCCAAACGCTCGGACGGATTTTCCGCATTGCAGATTTTTTGGTCGAAAGTCACTTTATACCACTTTCCGCCGACGAACAAACCGATAGTATGCACCGCGTCAGGACGGTACGGCTCTTTGGAATTTACCGCCTCTACCTTGCCAAGCGCCTTTTCTACCGCCGTTAAAAATTCGTCCTCGCTCATACCGTTCAAATCGCGGAGTAAGCGGTTGTAATCGAAAATTTTCAAGCTGTCCGCGGAGAAAATAACGGATAAGAAATAGTTAAATTCTTCGCTCCCGTCGTAATTTTTCTTCGCCTCTCTGCGCTTTAAGCCCGCTTTTACAGCCGACGCCGCGCGGTGATGCCCGTCCGCGATATACAACGCCTCTAACCCCGCAAATGCCCTTTCTATCGCGCCGTCTACTTCCTTATTCGAGCTTGCCCAAACGGTGTGACGGATTCCATCGTCCGAAACAAAATCGTACAACGGCGCTTTTGCCGTTTCGCTTTGGATAATTTCGTCTAAGGTCGCGCTCTTTTTATACGCCAAAAAGATAGGACCCGTTTGCGCCGAGCAGGTGTCTACGTGACGGATACGGTCTAATTCCTTATCCGCGCGCGTAAGCTCGTGCTTTTTGATTTTTTCAGACAAATAATCGTCGATAGACGCGCAACCCACGATACCCGTTTGTCCTCTGCCGTCCATTACTTGACGGTAAAAATAGAACTTTTTCTCGCTGTCCTGCACGTAAACGCCCGCATTTTCAAAATCGCGCAAGTTTTGCGACGCCTTTTGGTATACGCGCTCGTCGTACAAATCAATCGACGGGTCTAAATCGATTTCCGCTTTATCGATATGTAAGAAGGAATACGGTTTCCCCTTCACTTCCTCGCGCGCCTCGTCGCTCGACATAACGTCGTACGGCAACGCCGCACATTCCTTTGCGTATTTTTCCTGCGGTCTAAGCGCTGAAAACGGTTTGACTATCATTTTTCTTTCTCCTTATATCTTTTTTATTTTTCCTTTTTTCTTTGTTTATTAGAACACGCGAACGCCGAACACGCCCTCGATTGCCGAAATCGATTTGATAAGCTCCGCGTTAATTTCCGCGTTCGATTCCAAAATCGTATACGCTACCTCGCCTTTCGAACCGCTCGCCATATTCTCGATATTCAAATTTTGCGCCGAGAACCCCGAAGTGATTTGCGAAAGCATATTCGGGATATTGTCGTGCATAACGCAAACGCGGGGTTGAACGGAACGGGGCAGGCAAACGGTGGGGAAATTCACGCTGTTGCGGATATTCCCGCAGGACAAAAATTCGTCCAGCTGTTGCACCGCCATTACGGCACAATGGTCCTCCGACTCCACCGTCGACGCGCCAAGGTGCGGAATAGCGATAATCCCCGCTACGCCCGCCGTTTCGTCGGTAGGGAAATCGGTGACGTACGCGGACACCTTCTTTTCCTGCAACGCCTTTTTCATATCCTCGGCGTTGACGAGGTCGGCGCGCGCAAGGTTGATAATTCTAACGCCCTTTTTCATTTGCGCGATACTCTTTTCGCATATCATATTCTTCGTTTGCGGGGTGGCGGGTACGTGCAGGGTAATATAATCCGAGTTTTTGAAAATATCCGCGTAATCGGACGCCTGCGTGACGGACGGCGCAAGACTCCAAGCCGCTTTCGCCGTGATGTACGGGTCGTAACCCATAACTTTCATACCCAGTGAAATGGCGCAGTTCGCCACCATACCGCCGATTGCGCCCAAGCCCACGACGCCCAGCGTTTTGCCTGCTAATTCGTGACCGACGAACGCGGACTTGCCCGCTTCTACCGCTTTGGCAACGCCCGTTTGTCCAGCCAGCGTCTTTACCCAGTCGATACCGCCCACCAAATCGCGCGAGGCTAAAATGAGCGAGGCAATCGCAAGCTCTTTCACCGCGTTCGCGTTCGCACCAGGGGTATTGAACACGACGATACCCTCTTTCGTGCATTTTTCGACGGGGATATTGTTTACCCCCGCACCGCAACGCGCGATGGCGCGAAGATTTTCAGAAAACGGCAAATCGTGCAACGACGCCGAACGCACTAATATCGCGTCCTCGTTTTCTAAGCTTTCGCCTACTTGGTATTTTTCCTGCGAAAGCATATCCGTTCCCACTTTCGCGATTTTATTCATCAATTTTATTTTCAGCATTTTTTTAATCCTTATTTTATTATACCACGATTTTACAACTTAATCAAGCGACGGCTCTCTTTTTTTTAAGCCTTCGGGTTGTTTTTTGCAAATTCTTTCATAAACGCCACCAACTTCTCCACGCCTTCGTATGGCATAGCGTTGTAAATGGACGCACGCATACCGCCGACCGAGCGGTGACCTTTCAAGTTTATCAGTCCGTTCTCACCCGCCTCTTTGGCGAATTTTTTATCCAGCTCGCTATCCCCCGTTATAAAGGTAACGTTCATCATAGAACGGCTTTGCTTTTCCACGGGCGCGATATAATAGTCTTGGCTGTCTAAATAATCGTATATCAACTTTGCTTTTTTCTCGTTGCGTTTTTTCATTTCTTCCAAACCGCCGATACTTAAAATCCATTCGTATACGAGCTTTGCAACATAAATACAATAGCAAGGTGGCGTATTATACATAGAACTGTTATCCGCCATCAATTTATAATCGAGCATAGCAGGCGTTTGAGGTTTTGCTCTTCCAAGCAAATCCTCCCGAATAATTACCACGGTAAGCCCTGCGGGCGCCATATTCTTTTGCGCGCCTGCGTAAATCATACCAAACTTGCTCACCTCAAACGGTTCGCTTAAAATACACGAGGACATATCCGCAACGAGCGGTATGTTTTGCGTGTCGGGTATATAATCGAATTTCGTGCCGTATATCGTGTTATTAAAGCAAATATGTACATAGTCCGCGTCCGCTCTAAACGAGCTTTTATCCGTTTTCGGAATATACGAGAAATTCTTATCCTTACTCGACCCCGCCACCGCGATATCGCCGTATTTTTGCGCTTCCTGATAGGCTTTGGTGGAAAATTGCCCTGATAAAATATAATCGGCTTTACCGCTACCGACCAGCAAATTCAAGGGTACGGCTGAAAATTGCGTAGACGCCCCGCCCTGTAAAAACAAGACCTTATAATTGTCGGGAATTTGCATTACCTTTCTAAGCAAACTTTCCGCGTCCGCAATAATCTTTTCGTACACGGGCGAACGGTGGCTCATTTCCATTACCGAGCAACCACTGTTCTCGTAGCACAGCATTTCCGCCTGCGCGCGCTCTAACACTTCTACGGGTAACATAGAAGGTCCAGCCGAAAAATTGTAAACTCTTTCCATATTTTTATATCCTCCAACGAAAAAATTGAACAAAGTTAATATTTCAATCAAAAATATTGATTGATTTATCCTATCATAAATAGAGAAAAAATGCAAGAATTTGAAAGGGTTTTTTTCAAGTTTGTATAAAATTTCCCCGCAAAACCCCTTTTATTTTACGCTGAGTACCCTAATTATGACAAAAAGGGAGCGCAGAGCGAAAAATTCTCCGTTGCATTCCCCTTTATCCCTTTACTTAAACCAAAACCGTTTTTTAAATTATTCCACGTGAATTACCGATTCTACCGTACCGATATTCAACGCTTTAATTTTCTCTACCGCTTTCTTGACGGTGTTCTCCGTCGTTTGATGCGTTATGATGACGAGCGGTACCATTCCGTCCTCTAAATCGCAATCCTTACGCTTTTGCGCAATTTCTACGATAGACATACCGCACTTTGCGAACACGCCCGAAATTTTCGCCAAAACACCAGGCTTATCCTCTACCGCCAAGCGCAAGTAATACGCGCTGGTGAAATCGGAAATAAATTTCACGCTACCGTCCGCATTCGCGTTGTTTTTGAATGTGGAATATTTAATTTCGGAATGTGTTCCCGCATAAATAACGTCGCTCACCACCGCGCTCGCCGTCGGCAAAGCGCCCGCTCCGCGCCCGTACAGCATTACGTCGCCTACCGCGTCGCCCTGCATATACACGGCGTTAAACGAATCGTTCACGCTGGCAAGCGGGTGCGCGTTGTCGATAAAGGTCGGGTGTACGCGTACCTCTATTCCCTTTTCGGTGTTTTTACCGATAGCCAAAAGTTTCAAGGTATACCCGAGTTCTTTGCCGTACGCAATATCCTTTGCGCCGATATTCGTAATGCCCTCGCGAGAAATTTTCGTATACGGTATTTTCGTATGGAACGCCATTGACGAGAGAATGGAAAGTTTATACATAGAATCGTAGCCCTCGACGTCCGCCGTCGGATTCGCCTTGGCATAGCCGAGCTTTTGCGCTTCTTTCAAAACTTCCGCGTAATCCGCGCCCTCGTGGCTCATTTTCGTTAAAATATAGTTCGTCGTACCGTTTACAATACCCATCATACTACGGATATGGTTGGCTTGCACACCGTCCAAGAGCGTGCGGATAATCGGCACACCGCCTACGCAACTCGCCTCGTAAAACAGACCGCAACGGTTGTGCTTTGCTATTTTTTCAAGCTCGTGCGAATATTTACAAATCAGTTCTTTATTCGAGGTAACCACCGTTTTGCCCTCGCGAAGCGCCATCGTGACGAAATTCTTTGCCACGCCAATACCGCCTATCGTTTCGATAACGATATCCACGTTCGGATTTGCAATCACTTCCTCAATGCTTTTCGCGCGGATTTGCATAGGTACGCCAAGCTGATTTAATCTTTCTGTCGAAAGGTCCAAAACCATTTCCACGGAAATATCCACCTGTTGCGTTTTCTTGTAAAACTCGCGATGTTCCACGAGTGTTTGGTAAGTACCGCCACCTACGACGCCAAGCCCTAAAATTGCCACGCCTACTTTCTTAACCATTTTTTGTACCGTCCTTGTTTCGTTATTTCCTCATTTTCCGTCTTATTTCGTATTCAAATTGTAAAGATATTTCAAACCCTTTAAGGTCAACAGCTTATCCACGACGTCTATCCCCTCGATTTCCTTGGAAATTATCGTACTGAACCCACCCGTCGCTATTGTCTTTACTTTATCCGTTTTCAGCTCTTTCTTTATGCGTTTTACAATATATTCCACGAGCCCTGCAAACCCAAACACAATCCCCGCTTGCATATTCGTCACCGTGTTTTTCGCGATAATCGAATCGGGCGCTTCTATTTCCACGCGCGGAAGTTTCGCCGTTCCGTTGACGAGCGAATCCAGCGAACCCTTTATCCCCGGCGCGATAACCCCGCCGATAAACTCGTTTTTCTCGCTGATAATATTAAAGGTCGTCGCCGTACCGAAATCCACGACAATCATAGGCGTTCCGTCGCCGTATTCGACGATAGCGGAAACGCAGTTGACGATTCTGTCCGCCCCCACTTCCCGCGCGTCGTCGCAACGGATATTTAAGCCCGATTTTAACCCAGGCGCGATATGCAACGGCTGGATATGCAAATATAAAGCGCACATTTTGTCAATGGTATAATCGAGCGACGGCACGACGGAAGATACGATACCGCCTTCCACCACGCCGATTTCCACCCCTTGTGCCGTGAGCATAGAAGTTAATTGCGCGCCGTACTCGTCCGAAGTTTTCTTAAAATCGGTTGCCACGCGAAAGGACATTTTCAGCTCGTCCTTATCGTAAATGGCATATTTTATATTCGTGTTTCCGATATCAATACAAATAATCATAACTTATTTCCTTTTGAAATGCTTTTCTATAACCCCGATTACGCGATGCATTGCAGGCGCAACGAGAAGATTGATTGCAAATTCGATAAAAAAGTTAAAGGTGACGATACCCACGAGGATAAACACCAATAAGTTCTGTTCCCCAGCCATCTCGCCCACCGCGGTCATAAACAGACAGCCCACGATAAACAGCGCCGTATTGATTACGGGTACGATACCCGACGCAACGAATACCGCCGTCAAAGAATTTTTACGGGACAGCAAATCGAAAACCAACCCCGAAACAAATCCCGCCACCGTCGTTTTTACAATACAGGTTAGCGTAGTAACCACGGGGTCGTTCGTCCAAATCAAAGCGTAAAACGGTACCATACCCATTATTACCTGTATAAGTACTACGACCCCGCAGGCAAAGCCCAAAAACGCGCCGATAAGCGGACCGAACAAAATCGCACCCAACACAATCGGAATAAGCGTAAAATTCAACTGTACCGCCCCGATAGCTATCGTTCCGCCGAACGCTTGTAACACGATTACGAGCGCAAGCAACACCGCCGTTCCCGTAACGCGTTTTGCCGAAAAGAAATTTTTCTTTTCCATAAAAAACCTCCATCGAGTTCCTTAAAGGATACCCGTAGACAAAATAAATATTTATCCGTTTTGTCGGTCAAACCGCAAAGAACGCGTATTCGCCACGGACATAGTAATATTATAGCGTATTTTTCAATTTTTCGCAACAAAATGAACGAGCTTTTTCATTTTTTTCTCATCTTTCCCCGCAAATACGGCACAAAAAGAAATTTTCAGGAATACTATGTATTAGAAAGAAATAACCGCAGGAATTTATCCGTTTTCGGAAGTCGAATTTACATACCCCTGCGGTGAAACACAGGAGGTTTTTATGAATTGTTGTTGCTCGGGTAATAACACTACCCTTTGGATTCTCATCGCGTTGCTTGTACTCGGCTCGAAAAACGGGATTTTCTGTTCCAATATTTTCAGCGGTTGCGGATTGCCTATCCTTATCGCGCTCTTGTACTGCTTGTATAAAAACGGAACGCTGGCTGGCTTATTGACGCCTCCTTGCAACTGTAATTGCGGTTGCTCGTGCGATTGCCGTTAAGCTTTTCTTCTTTTTCTCCTTAACTTTTTTGCTCTCCAAAAACGCGGGGGTCGGTTTTTCCGCCCCCCGCGTTTTTTTAATTTTCTAAAAAGTACCGCTGTAACGCAATTATCGTTTTCGCGTCCTTAATTTCGCCCGTGTTTAGCATCTGTTTTACCTTATCCGCTTTTATCCAAACCGCGTCTACAAATTCCCCTTCGTCCGTATGTGCTTGAACCCGTTCCCCGTCAAACGCGCGGTAGATATAAATTTTCTCGTTCGTATACCCAGGCGTTGGATAAACGACGAATAACAATTCGGCTTTTTTCGCTTTTATCCCCGTTTCTTCTTCCAGCTCGCGCAAAACCGCAACGGCAGGGTCTTCCCCCTCGTTTAATTTCCCTGCGGGAAGTTCCAAAACGCTTTCGCCGTAGGCGTAGCGGTACTGTTTCACGAACAAAATTTCGCCGTTTTCGATATACAGCGCGCACGCGCCACCGCTATGTTCGATAATTTCACGAATACAGGGCGAACCGTCAGGCAAAAGTGCGTCGTCCTTGCGCAAAGTTAAAATTTTGCCTTGGTATATATAATTTTTTTTGACCGTTTTTTCCGCGTAGTCCATAAAAACCTCTCTCTTGCCCGCAAGATAATCTGTTCGGCAATTTCCACAATAAAAACTTGGTTTGTTATCATTATAGCACAAATTATAAAATTATCCAATATTTTTTGGTAAAATATCTTGATTTTATTAAAAAAATCTTGTATAATAAGGACAGTTAAATTTTGGATTTGGAGGTGTAATATGAAATCCATTAAAATTTCGCTGGAAATGGCACAGAGAGTTAAGGAATTTGTCAACGTCACGCAAGACTATCCTTACGAAATTTTGCTGAAAAGCGGTAGATATATCGTAGACGCAAAATCTATTTTGGGTATCTTTTCTCTCGACTTGTCGCAACCCATCACGGTAGAGGCTTACAGTGACGACTGCGACGACCTTATGGCGAAGCTGAAAAAGTTCGAGGCGTAAGCCCCCTGCTTTTTTAGCCTATTTAACCCGAATATAAAGTCGCTCGTCCCCAACCGCGCGACTTTTTTTAACAAAAAGAGGATTTACAAATGCAAATTCAAGGAGAAACTTCGGTAAATAAGCTTATCGTGCTTTTCGTTTTCGATAAAATGGAAAGCGCGCTTTCCGAACGCACTATCGTCGAGATGTGTACTGCGGGCAATAACTGGTTGAACTATATGGATTGTATGGAACTTTTGCCCCGCCTTTTAGACGACGGGTTTATTTGCCGTATTTCTTCCCCCGACGAAGAACCGCTTTACACTATCACGAGCGACGGGCGGGAAAGTTTGAATAATTTTTATATCACTATCCCGAAAAGTATCCGCGACGAAATTTCTTCGTTCGTTAAAAAGAACAGCGGAAAACTTCGCAACCGTCAGGAATGTAAATCGGACTACTATCAAAACGTAGACGGTACTTACACCGTGTTTTTGAAAATCCTCGCGCCCGTGCAACCTATGCTGGAACTTAAATTCGTCGTTCCCGACAAAAAAACGGCGCAAAATATCTATAAAAACTGGGAAAGCAAAGCCTCCGAGCTGTATTCGGCAATTTACGAAACGCTCGTGGACTAAAACTAAATTCGTAAAAAAATTAGACTGTCTATATTTTAGACGCAAGGAGAAAATATCATGTTCACTTATTCGACGAGAGGTACTTGTTCCCGTCAAATTTTATTTGACGTGGACGAAAACAACAAAATGCACAACGTCCGTTTTATCGGCGGTTGCGGTGGAAATTTACAAGGCATTGCGCGCCTTGTGGAAGGCAAAGATATCGACGAGGTGTCCGCTTTGCTTGCGGGTATCCGTTGCAGAAACAACACCTCCTGCCCCGACCAGCTTTCTAAGGCGATTTTGGAATATAAAGCGAATAAAGCGTAACGCATTTACGCATAGTAAAAAACCCGCGGTTTTCACAACCGCGGGTTTTTTATCATCTCTTATAATTTTATTTTCTCCACGAACGATAACGACTGTGCTATCAAGCCCTCAACATCCAGCTTACTCTCTTCCTCTAAAATTTCCGACAGTTTCGGACGAATGGCAGGAAAATCGGGTAAGAACACCGTACAGCAATCCTCGTAAGGCAATATCGAAGTTTCGTAAGTACCTATCTTTTCCGAAAGCTCGACAATTTCGCTTTTATCAAACCCAACCAACGGACGAAGTACGGGCAACTGCTCCACCACAGAGTTGGAAGAGGTCATACCCTCTATCGTTTGGCTGGCTACCTGCCCCAAACTTTCGCCCGTAATCAAGCATTGCGCGCCGATTTTGCGCGCGTGGCGTTCGGCGATACGGTACATAAAACGGCGGAGTAGCGTAATCATCAGTTCGGGCTTGCAATGCTCGTGGATAGCCTCTTGGATATGCGTTACGCTTACCGTATATAAATTGATACCGCAGGTATATTCGGACAAAATGGTGGCAAGTTCCACCACCTTTTCTTTCGCCTGTAAATTCGTGTAGGGATAGCTATGAAAATGCAAACCGTCTATTTTCATTCCGCGTTTTGCCAGCATATAACCAGCTACGGGGCTGTCAATCCCGCCCGAAAGCAATAAAAGCCCTTTTCCCGCCGTACCTACGGGCATACCGCCCGCACAGTCTATAAAATCCGCAAATACGAGCGCGACCCCGTGTTCGCGAATATCCACGCGCACGGTAAACTCAGGCGAATGTACGTCTACGCGCAACGCGCCTTTTGCGTTTTCTAACAATCTCGCACCGAGTTCTCGGCTGATTTCCACCGAGGTAAGCGGGTATTTTTTATCCCCGCGGTGCGTTTCCACCTTAAAACTTCCGCTTGGACGGGCGAGAATTTTGGACGCTTCGAAAATACTCGCCATATCCGACGAGGTTTCCAAGGCGATACTTACCGAATGTAACCCGAACACCTTTTGCAGTTTTTGGATAATGCTATCCATTTCGTCCTCGTGAAAATTTTGCACGAAATATCTACCGCTTTGCTTGACGAATTGACAGGCAAAACCGCGGATTGCGCGACGGATATTTTCTTCCAACGCGCGTTCGAAAAAACCTCTATTTTTACCCTTTAACCATATTTCCCCGTATCTAATTACGATAACTTTTTTCATAAACCCTCTACCTCTATTTCATTCGGCGTTTTAAGTCTTTCCCGACCTCGTTTAATATATTTGCCGATTGTTTAATTTCTTCTTCCGTCGTCGCCTGCGAAAAGCTCAATCTCAGCACGCCGTCCGCCGTTTTTTCGTCGTAACCGCAGGCAAGCACCACCTTGCTAAACCGCCGTTTTGCGTTGGACGAACAAGCCGAACCCGTACCGATAATCAAGCCCTTATCGTTTGCCATATGCAACAGCGTTTCTCCGCGAAGCCCCACCGCCGACACGCTTAAAATATACGGCGTTCCCTCCTTAGACGACAGTCTTATAAAAATTTCCTTATCCAAAAGCGACCACAAAAGCTCGCGAAACTGCGTTATTTTTTGATAATCCTCGCGGAGCGTTGCGAATTTTTCTTCCGTTGCGTACTCGAACTGCTTAATCCCGAAAGTATTTTCCGTTCCGCTACGCCTGCCCGTTTCCTGTCCCCCGCCGATAATATAGGGCGGTAATACCAAGGATTTTCGTTTTATCAACGCGCCGACGCCTTTCATCCCGCCGATTTTATGCGCGCTGAGCGAATACAAATCCACCTCTTTTGCCAAACGGAAGGGTATTTTCCCGTAACCCTGCACGCCGTCGCTATGAAAAATAACGCGCGGATTTTTCGCTTTAACGAGCTTTGCAATCGCATTGATATCGTTTATCGCACCCATTTCGTTGTTGACTTGCATTACCGACACGAAACTCGTTTTTTCGTCGATTAAATCGAGTAGTTTTTGGACATTTAACCTGCCGTCCTGTTCCAACGGCGCAACGCGCGTTTCCACTACCCCTCTGTTTTTGAGTTCGGCAAACGCCGAGCTAACCGCCGAATGTTCGCCCGCGGTCGTGACCGCGTTCCCGCGTTTAGCAAAGGCAAATATCGCGTGATTGTCCGATTCCGTACCGCAAGAGGTGAAAACGAGTTCGAACGCGGTTTCGTCCGCGATTTTACTAAGCAAAACGGAGCGCGCTTTTTTCAGCTCGCCCTGTAATGCGTACCCCTCCGCGTATAAGGCGGAGGGATTATAATACTTTTCCGTTACGAACGCCGTCGCCCGCGCAAACGCGCTTTCGCTGGGTTTGGTCGTCGCGGCGTTATCCAAATAAATCATTTTACTTTTGTTTCCGTTCCTGCATAACGTAATCGCTCTCTAACACGGTACGCTTTGCAAATTTCATAATATTCATCAATAAATTTTCACGGCATTCCAAGATATACATCTTTTTCCCGTCTATACTCGCCAGCACGTACATAAAGAACTTACCCTCGCCCGCCTCGTTATTCGAAGTGCAAATAATTTCTTTTACGGTAGGGTCCGCCTTAAAGCGTTCGTACGAGCTGTTGTCGATATCCCCGACCTGTATCATATCGGCGCAATCGATACGCGCGACAAGCCGTCTGCGGTTGATATTGATTACCTTAGAAATACGCAACTCGCCCGATACGAAACAGTAATCGTAGCTGACGTTGATATTCATTTTTATCTTGCGCAAAATAAACCAGAACACCAAAAACAGTGCGCCGTTTATACCGCAAAAAACGCAAATAAATTTAGTGAATTGATAGCCTGCAATTTGGTCGGCTGTCGCGTCCGCACCCGGCGTTCCAAACTGTATGGTAAACAGACAAATCACCAAAAGAATAATGGCGAGCGTTATAAATACTACGGATACGATATGCACTATCCGATACCGCCGTTCTCCCTTTTTCGCGTTTTGGTTTACCGCGCTTTCTTCGTAAAAAGCGTCCATTTTTTACTCCTTTTACTTAAATTCGATTAAATTTCCAGCGTACCCTCGTATACCGTTTTTACGCTACCCATAAGCTCTACCGAGCCGTCCGAGCGGTAGTTTACCGTCAAATCGCCTCCGCGTAATTTCACCGTAATATTCGTATCCTTTTCGCAGTACCCGCTAAGCACCGACGCAACTACCGCCGCACACGCGCCCGTACCGCAAGCCCAAGTTTCACCGCTACCGCGTTCCCAAACGCGCATTTTCAGCGTAACTTTGTTTACCACGCGGATAAATTCGGTGTTGATACCCTCGGGGAAATATTCGCAGGTTTCAAATTCAGGACCGATTGCCGAAACGTTGATAGCGTCTACCTTTTCGCTAAACACGACGCAATGCGGGTTGCCCACGTTGACGAGCGTTACTTTATAATCGATACCGCCCACGTTCACCGTTTTACCGACGATTTGTTCCTCGTCCCAAACGCAAGGGATGTTTTTGCCTGCAAGCTCCGCTTTGCCCAAGTTTACGCTTGCCGAATTTACCTTTCCGCCGAACGAGAATACCCTTACGTCGCAAACGCCTTTCGCCGTTTCTATCTTCATTTCCTTTTTGCGCACAATCCCCTTTTCGTAGAGGTATTTACCGATACATCTAATCGCGTTACCGCCTTGGTGCGCTTCCGAACCGTCCCTATTGAACACGCGCATTTTCGCGTCCGCAATTTCCGAACGCTCGATAAGCGCGATACCGTCACCGCCGATACCGTAATGCTGAATAACGTAATTGACCGCTATCGATTCGGGGCAGGTAATTTTCCCGTCGCGGTTATCGAAAACAATATAATCGTTCCCGCAGGACTGCATTTTGGTAAAGTTTAATTTTAACTTTTCACTACGCAACGCGTTGATATCCACGAGTTCGGTGTTATCTTCGGTAAACTTACTTGCGATAATATCCGCAAGCGCGTTGGCAGTGTCGAGCGCCGTCAATACGGTGATACCCAGCAAGATTGCGTGGTGGTGCAATTTAATAAAGTCGTTAATCGATTCCATATCCGTTTTACCCGTGTAAACGATATAGTCGATTTTGCCCTCGTCCATCAACTTGATAACGGTGTCGGTGGCGGACAATCTGTCTACGACGCTACAATCGATACCCAAATCATTGATAACCTTCGCCGTACCTTTGGTCGCGTACATTGTACAGCCCAAATCCCCGAACTTTTTGGCAATCGTCAACAAATCCAGCTTGTCTTGGTCGTTTACCGTCATATACACACCGACAGGACGGCGTTCGGACGGGTGGCACATCTTAAAGCCCGCGGACACAAGACCTTTGAACATTGCTTCCTCTATCGTTTTGCCGATACCCAAAACTTCGCCCGTCGATTTCATTTGCGGACCGAGCTGGGAGTTGACGTCGTTGAGCTTTTCAAAGCTGAACACGGGTACTTTCACCGCTACGTACGGCGACGAGGGGTATAACCCCGTACCGTAGCCGAGCTTTTTAAGTCTTGCACCCGTGATAATCTTCGTGGCAAGCTCTACCATCGGTACGCCCGTTACCTTGGAAATATACGGAACGGTACGCGACGCGCGGGGATTTACCTCGATTACGTACAGCTGACCGCGGTAGATAAGATACTGAATGTTGATTAAGCCCTTAGTTTTAAGCTCTAAGGCAAGCTGGGTGGAAACCTCGATAATTTTTTCAAGCATCACGTCGTCGAGGTTGTAAGGCGGGTACACAGCGATAGAGTCGCCCGAGTGAATACCCGTTCTTTCGATATGTTGCATAATACCGGGGATAAGCACGTCTTTTCCGTCGGAAATGGCGTCTACCTCTAATTCCGTACCCATCAAATACTTATCGCAAAGCACGGGGTTTTCAATACCCTGCGCCAAAATGACGTCCATATACCGACATACGTCCTCTTGCGTGAACGCTATCGTCATATTTTGCCCGCCGATTACGTAGGACGGACGGAGCAATACGGGGTATTCTAATTTTTCCGCTGCTTGAAGCGCTTCGTCTTTCGTCATAACCGTGATGGCTTTCGGACGGGGAATGGAATACTTTTCAAGCAATTCCTCAAACCGTTCTCTGTCCTCTGCTCTGTCTACGCTGTCCGCCGAAGTACCTAAAATGCGGATACCGTGCGATGCGAAATACGCGCAAAGGTTGATTGCCGTTTGACCGCCGAACGTAATGATAACGCCGTACGGTTTTTCGATATCCAAAACGTGCTGTACGTCCTCGGGCGTAAGCGGTTCGAAATACAGTCTGTCCGCCGTATCGAAGTCGGTGGAAACGGTTTCGGGGTTATTATTGATAATCGCCACTTCATAGCCGAGTTCTTTGAGCGTCCAAACGCAATGCACGGACGAGTAGTCAAACTCAATACCCTGACCGATACGGATAGGTCCAGAACCGATAACCACGATACGCTTTTTGCCCGTTTTATCGATAAACGGTCTTGCCTCGTCGTGTTCGTAGGGGTCGGAAGTCGAATAGAAATACGGGGTTTTCGCGGGAAATTCCGCGGCACATGTGTCTACCATTTTATAGGCGACTTTTTTACGGTAAGGCACTTTTTGCCCGCTGAGCAAAGCGATATCCTTATCCAAATAGCCGAGGCGTTTGCCTTCCTCGTACAATTCGCGCGTGAGCTTTTGCGTTGCCAAAGCCTCTTCGTACGCGATTAAGTTTTTGAATTTATTTAAGAACCATCTGTCGATTTTGGTAATATTGAACACTTCGTCTACGCTCACGCCCTTTTTCAGCGCGGAATATACGGCGAAAATGCGTTCGTCCGATTGCACGGAAAGCTGAGGAATGAGTTCCTCTTTCGACCAGTCTAAGAACTTTTTATAGTTCATCGTACTCGTCGAAATTTCCGCGCCTCTGACGGCTTTCATCATTGCCATTTCAAAGGACGTACCTATCGACATCACCTCGCCCGTCGCTTTCATTCTCGTACCCAGCTCGCGTTTTGCGTACAGGAATTTATCAAACGGCCACTTGGGCATTTTTACGACGAGATAGTCAATCGTCGGTTCGAAACAAGCGTAGGTATTACCCGTTACGTCGTTCACGATTTCGTCTAAGGTATAGCCGAGCGCGATTTTAGAAGTTACCTTTGCAATCGGGAAACCCGTCGCCTTAGAGGCAAGCGCGGACGAACGGCTAACACGGGGATTTACCTCGATTACCGAATACTCGAACGAGTCGGGATTGAGCGCGAACTGCACGTTGCAACCGCCCTCGATACCCAGTTCGCTGATAATTGCAAGCGCCGAGCCTCTGAGCATAGAATATTCTTTGTTGGAAAGCGTTACCGCAGGCGCAACGACGATAGAGTCGCCCGTGTGAATACCGACGGGGTCTACGTTTTCCATCGAACAAACGGTGAGAACGTTCCCTGCGCTGTCGCGCAAAACTTCAAACTCGATTTCTTTCCAGCCTGCGATATATTTTTCAATCAATACCTGCGTAATCGGCGAAAGCATCAAACCGTTATGCGAGATAAGACGCAGTTCTTCTTCGTTGTACGCAACACCGCCACCCGCACCGCCGAGCGTGTACGCAGGACGGATAATAACGGGATAGCCGAGTTTATTCGCTATCGCCACACATTCCTCTACGGTATACGCGATATCGGAGGGAACGCAGGGCTGGTTAATTTTTTCCATCGTCGCCTTGAACAGTTCTCTGTCTTCCGAACGGTCGATAGCGTCTAATTTCGTACCGATAAGTTTGACGCCGTGTTGCGCTAAAAAGCCAGATTTAGCTAATTTGCAACCCATCGTCAAACCCGTTTGACCGCCTAACGAGGCAAGTAAACTGTCGGGTTTTTCTTTGATGATAATACGCTTTAAGGTTTCTTCGGTGAGCGGTTCGAGATAAATTTCGTCCGCAAGTGCCTTATCCGTCATAATCGTCGCGGGGTTAGAATTGCAAAGTACGACGTTCACCCCTTCGCTTTTCAAAACGCGACAGGCTTGCGCGCCTGCGTAGTCAAATTCCGCGGCTTGTCCGATAACGATAGGACCAGAACCGATTACAAGTACTTTTTTAATATCACTTCTCTTAGGCATTTCCGTTCTCCTTTTTCACCAGCGTAAAGAATTTTTTGTAAATCGGATTTTCCGCGTGACCGACCCCGAACGAATCGGGCGCGCATTGCAAGGTAATTGCGTTCAAATCCTCGTAAACGATACCCTCGCAGGAATTGTCGTTGACGTTGACGAAACGCACTTCGCCCTTTTTCACCGTTTGGCTTACCACCTCGTAATCGTGGTTTTGCGTAGAAATATACACCTTGCCACAGCTCAAACATTTTACGGGCTGATTTGCTCCGCGGTGTCCGTATTTAAGTTTTTTGGTATCCGCGCCGAGCGCAAGCGCCACGAGCAAATGCCCCAGCCCTACGCCGAATACCGCGGTTTTTCCCATAATTTTTTTAATTTCGTTGACAATTTGCGGATTTTCCTTAGGGTCGCCCGGACCGTCGCCGATAATCACGCCGTCCGCGCCAACCGCCAACATTTCCTCCGCCGTCGCCGTTGCGGGCAGGCTTACGATACGGCAGTTTTGATTGACGAACCCCTCGATTATACTCTTTTTCGTGCCTAAATTCAAAAGCGCGAGCGTATATTCCGCGTCGTTGGCGCCGAACGTTTCTTTTTGCGTAGGCGCAACCGTTTTTACGCCGTCTTTTTCCACGCAATTCGCAGGACAGCCCGCAAACAACGGTTTGTCGCTGATAAACGCCGTCATCGTACCCTCTTCGCGCAAGACCTTAGTAAGTTCGCGCGTGTCGATACCGTACACGCCCACGATATTTTGTTCTTTCAAGAAATTTTCCAGCGTATCTTCCAAACGGAAATTCGAGGGTATTTCGCACGCCTCGCGCACGATAAACGCTTTTGCCCAAGCCCTATCGCTTTCCATATCCGCCTTCATCACGCCGTAATTACCGATTAAAGGAAAGGTTTGGACGATAATGCGTCCGTAGTTGGTAGGGTCGGTAAGCGTTTCAACGTATCCGACCATATTCGTCGAAAACGCCAGCTCACCCGAAACTTCGCCGTCCGCGCCAAAGCGCCAGCCTTGGAAACTTCTTCCGTTTTGTAAGGTTACGTACACTTTCTTCTTCATAAGCACTTCCTTCTTTTTATCTCGAAAATTTTATTATTACCGTATTTATCGTCGGTCAAACCCCAAGCCCTTTTTTCTAAAAAAAAGACTGATTTTGAAAATCAGTCCCGTTTAAGAAATTTTGAGGTTTGTGGAAGAATAGAAAAACGAGAAACTGCGAGAACGACGGTTGCCGTTTCGTTACCCGTTGCCGTATTCGATTTTTTGTTTTTTGTAAAAAACATACTTCCACCTGCCGAATTTTTACTATTATAGCACAAGCAATTTTTCTTGTCAACCTTTCAAGGCGGTTTCCGCGCATTTTTTTCTAAACTTTTTTATATATTTTTATCTATTTCCGCGCGCGTTTTTCTATATTATTCCGTATTATTCCGTTAAAGCGTACCCATTGCCGTCGCGGAATAATTTCCCCGCCCTATTTTCAAGCAAATTTCCATTCGGTTTGCGGATAAAATTCTTTTAAGCGCGCTTTCGCAAATCCCCGCGCGTTTACTATCTTCAAAAAGCACCGCCTCGCCCTTTTCCGATTTAACGCTGAGCGTAATTTGCCCAAACGCTACGCCTTCGCCGACGCCGTGCAAAATACAAACCGCCTCGTCGGCGTTTATTATTCCTTTACGCAGACCGCTTTTTATGGCGTTTGAAAAGGCTAAGGCTTTTGCCGTTTCCCTCGCCACGCGCTTGGATTTCGCGCCCTCTACCCGACAGGTGAAAACGCCCGTTTTCGCGGTATTCGTCGCGATTTTTTCGCTAATTTTTTGTAATACTTGCGTTAAGAAATAACGGAATTTATCGTATTCGGTGTCCTCGGCGGAAATTTGGTAATTTCCCGCGTTCCCGCTCGCCATTATACAAACGGTGTCCGAGGGCGAATTTGCGCCGTTTAAGCAAAGCATATCAAACGAATCCTTCACCGCGCCGTCCAAGGCTTTTTGTAACATTTCGGGCGTAATGCAAGCGTCCGTAGTCAAAAGGCAAACCAAGCCCGATAACGCGTTTTTGTTATGTAACCCCTTTTGGTACACCGCACCGATTTTGCAGGGCGTATCGCCTAAACGAAAGGAAAACGCCGTTTGGTTTTGGCTTTGCTCGCCAAACGCTATTGCGCGGGCAACCTTTTGCGAGGCGGAATTTGTACTTCCCCATCCCTTTACAAGTAGTTCCACGCCTTGTAAATAAACGGTTTGCGGAAAATGCTTTCCTATCTCGCCAACCGAAATTACCACGCTTTCGTCGCGGGAAATTTGCGCCTTCCGCTCTAAATCCCGACAAAAATTTTCAATTACCGCCGAGCCGTTTTCAAGATAGTTTGCAATCCCGCCGTTTAGCAAAATAGCCTGCGCCCTACCGCCGTTAGATTTTAAGTGCTTTTGCGTGACGGCAACGGACGGGCAAACGATACCGCCGTCTGAAAACACGCACGCCGTCGGCACGCGTTTTTCGCAAGCGATTATCGCCAAATCCTCTTTTTGCGTAGCGCAAGTTTCGGGGTCGGCAAGCTCAATCCCGCAAAAAACGCCGGTCGCGGAAAACCCCGACGGCGCGCACACCCCGCCGTCTATTTCGTGTATCCGTTTGTCTATCCCGTTTTTGCGCATAGCTTACACCTCGCCTTTTTTCATACGCAACATTATACACGCTTTTTATGCAAAAGTCAATACGCAAAAAAGGAAATTTTGGCAAAAAATACCATTGTTATAAAATTTATTTAGAATTTTGTCTGAAATAGTATTGACAAACGCTACTATTTGTGATATAATACTTTTATAAAAGTATTAAATTAGGTACTCTATCACACAAAGGAGAGCAAAATTATGGCAGAAACCGAAAAAACCGTAGACCTTGACGAAGGCATTACGGGCGGTGAAGAGCAAAATTTAGGGATAAGTGCCGACCTTATCCGCGGTCATATCAACACCATTATTCTGCGTTGTTTATACGACGGAGATAAATACGGTTACGATATTATTTACGAAATTGAGCGCAAAAGCGGTGGTTTATACACGATTAAACAGCCCACCCTTTACAGCGCGTTAAAGCGTTTGGAATCGTTGCGGTACGTAAAATCGTACTACGGAGATTCTTCGTACGGCGGGAGAAGAAAGTATTTCTCCCTCACCGACGAGGGCAAGCACATCACCGAAAAAAATCTTTCCGAGTGGGAATATTCGAGGACGATTATCGACAGTTTAATCTCGGACGGCGAGGCGCACTACGATTTCTCGTTCATCAGCGAAAAACAAAAGGAATTAGAGGAATTAAAACGGGCGTTATCGGCACGCGAATCGGCGCTTGAAGACGAGAAAAAAGCGCTTGCGGGGTTGAAGAACGAGTTACAGCGCGAACGGGCGTTACTTTCCACGCAAAGTTCCTCTCTCACCTCACAAAAGACGGATTTTAAGGAATTAAAGGAACGGGTAGAAGAACAAACCCGCGAATTAGAGCAAAAGCAGGAAGAACTTCTTGCGCAACAAGCAATTTTAAGCGCAAAAGAGGCAGAATTAGCGTTAAAGGAAGAAGAAATTTCTCAAACGAAAACCGAACTTACCCGCCAAAGCGAAGAAATTGCGAAGTTACAGCAGTTATTACAAGCGCAAAAAGACGCATTCGACGAACAGGAACGCAAAATTGCGGAAAACGAGTCCACCATTCTCGCTTTGCAAAAGCAAGCGGAAGAACTCGCGCTCAGCGCGGGCAATAGCGAAGAATTAGAGCAAGCCAAAGCGGATTTAGCGCAAGCGCAAGCGGAAATAGAAAATAAAAACGGCGTGATTACAGCGTTAAATTCCGCGCTCGCCTCGCAAGAAGGCGCGATTGCTCTGCTCAAAGCCGATTACGAAAACAAATCCTCGGAATTTTACAATAGAGGCTTGGAATTACGTGCACAACAGGCACAAATTGAAATACAAAAAGACAAGCTGGAAACGGAAAGAAAACGCTTAGAGGAAAAAGAAGCCCAATTAACCGAACGCGAACAGGCACTTGCCGAAAAGTCGCAAATCGCGCAGGAAACCGAGGACGGTAAAACCGCGCTTTTAGCCGAATTAGAAACGCAAAAACGGGAATTAGATGCCGAGCGTGAGGAGCTCAAAACCAAACTGGAAATTTTAGAAGTAGAACGCGATACGCTCCGCGCCGACAACGAGGCTTTGGAACAGGCGAAACTTGATTTGGAAAAGGATAAAGACGAGCTTAGCGCCTTGCGCGAGGCCTTGCAAGCCGAGCGGTTAGAGCTGGATAGAAAGACCTACGAAATTACGCAACGCGAATACGCGGTAGACGAGCAACAGCGCACGGTTAGCGACAAGCAAACGGTTACGGACGAGGCGGACGAGGATTTGCGCCGTCAGCGCGAAGACTTGCAGGCGCGCGAAACGGAACTTCATAAAAATGCGCAAAAACTGCAAGAGGATTTGGAACGCGTAGCGCAACAGCAAAAAGAGCTTTCCGCGCGTCAAGCGGTATACAATCAGCAACAGCTTGATTTCATCACGAGAAAGAACGCGCTCGCCACGCAACAGTTCGATTTTGCGGATAAATTGAGTTCGTATAATTTACAGGTGAAACTCTTCAATGAAAACCTCGAAAAATTAGAGGCGGAACGCGCGAAATTGCAAGGCGAACAGGAACAGCACGCGCAAGCGGTTGCGGATTTAGAAGAACAGCGCAAAAAACTCACGCAAGCGCAAGAAGAAACAGCTTTGGCGCAACAGCGCCTTAACGAAGAACAAGCGCAACTGCAACGAAAGGTCGGCGAAATTCAAGAACGCGAATTAGAACTCAACAACCGCGAAAACGCGTTGAACAATATGGCGCGGGATTTACGCGCTCGACAATACGCCACGGCGACTTACGCGCAGAGCGGTTACGGTTACGCGTACCCTTCCCCCACCGCCGAAACGGCGTTCGGCTACGCCCCGCAACAAGCGCAAGTGCAAGCGGAAGAACCGTACGCAGACATTCGCCAGCGCGCGCAAACGGAAGGTATTAAATTAAATACCGCGGGAAATATGAACGCGGGTTTTGCACAAACCACGCAAAAGGCGCAAAGCGCGCAAGCGACGGAACGCGGGTATTACAATTTAGGGCTCAGCCTTTTCAAATCGGCGTTTATCGTGTTCTGTATCGTTGCGTTCGAAAGTTTGCTTTGTTTCTTTATCAAAGACTTCTTGGGCGTACCCGTAGCGTACCCCGCCGTAGCGTTTGGGTTAGGTTTCACCGCGTTTATCGTGTGCGCAATTTTGTACGCGAACGGATTTAAGACGAGGGTTAGGCGGAAAAAACGCGCCTCGTATATCACGACAGCTTGTATTTTGTTCGTGATTGCGGTAATCGCCGTAACGATGGTTGCGGTGTATTGCAAAGCGGATATTACAATTCCCTCGCAACTGCTTTCGTTCGTGCTTATCCCCACGATTTATTTATTGAACATCCTGTTCTTCGTCGGTTTCTTCTATCTTTTCTCTAAAAAGACACACGAAATAAACGGGTAAAAAACAAAAACCTCGCCCTCGGCAACAACGCCGAGGGCGCTCGTTTATACGCGCAAAATTTTTTAGGAAATAACAGGCAAAAACGATTGACGGAAGGTATTTTATTTGCTATAATAGCAAAGTAAGATTTGGAGGCGTAGCTCAGTTGGTTAGAGCGCTACCTTGACATGGTAGAGGTCGGAGGTTCGAGCCCTCTCGCGTCCACCAAAAAAGCAAAACACCCTTTGGGGTGTTTTGCTTTTTTTCGCGAGAGGCGAGAAACTCCGTAATTAGCGGAGGTTCGCGTGAGCAACGTCCGAACGCATTACCCCCTTTCTTCCGCTCGATTTTTTCGGCGTTGCGCTACCCTCGTTTTGTAAAAACAAGAACCCCAAGCGTCCACCAAAAAAGATAAAACGCCTTTGGGGCGTTTTATCTTTTTTCGCGAGAGGCGAGAAACGCCCCAATTTACCCGTGTTTCGTTCATTTTTATAAAATAGCTTGAAATTCAACGCGTTTTTTGCTATAATATACCTAAGACACGAAAAAAATTTACAGGTACAATTATGAATAGTATAAATAAAACCTTATACATACCGTTGTACGCGAAATCTTTCGTTAGCAAAAAAGGTCTGTTTTTAACGGATACAAAAGCGGAAGAAATTTGGGATGCGGTGGGCTTTCCGCTTAAATGCAAAGCAAAATCGAAATGGCTTGCGTACTATATGGGCGTGCGTTCCGCCGTGTTTGACGAATGGGTAAAAGAAAAGCTCCACGATTTGCCAGACGCCATAGTCCTCTATATCGGGTGCGGAATGGATAGTCGCGTGTTACGGGTAGACGATAAAACCCGCAAATGGTACGACTTAGATTTTGCGGAAGTGATTGAAGAACGCAAAAAATACTACGCTTTATCAGACAACTATCAAATGATAGCAGGCGATGCGCGCGATTGCAAATGGCTAAACGAAATTAAAGAAACTCGCTCCGCTATCGTCGTGAT
>JAZSPG010000114.1:0-35150 GCA_045537295.1 Candidatus Scatosoma sp.
TCTTAAGGAAATACAATTCCGTTTCTGCATCGTAATAGTAACTTCTATAACGGAACGGATTGATATTCGCAAGCGTTTCGAGGGACGAATCTAATACTTCTACGCCGTGGTTTCCCCACGCATCGTAAGTATATTTTACCACAATTTTACCAGTTGTGTCAAGTATTGCTACTACGTCGCCTTGAACATTTTTTCTGTAAACGAAAGTTTCATTGTTATATTTTAAGCCTGCTACGCCAGTATTGTCGTAGAAAAATTCAAGACCATTGCTTTGTTGCACAACTCTGCCGTTTCCATCATAGATAAAGCCAACACCATGCTCACTTTATTCCAGACACTCAAGAAAAAGTTATAGATGCCTTAGACAAATTATTCTAGTGAAAAGACCGGGATTTAATCTCGGTCTTTTTAATCTATATGGAGGTTTTATGTATATACCACGTTTAAGATATATAAACGATGCAGTAAAAGAAATTAAAGAAAAAGACCCTGATTTTAACGTAACATATACTATGATACGTCATCTAATATGGACTGGAAAACTAAGTAAATTAAAATATGGAAGTGCTTGGCTCGTTAATATGGACGAGCTTTATGCTTTCTTTTGGGGTAAAAGAAAATGAAAAGATTAGTTACATCAGGCGAATTACAAAGGCTATACCTTTCCGAAGATAAAAGAACGATTATAAATCGTCCTAACTGCCGTAAATTTTGCCTAGACAATGATATTTATATGGAAATCCACGAAAAGGCTTGGCTGATTGATTTTAAGCCATTTATGGAAAAAGTTAATCCAAGTAGAATAAGCAAACACTACGACTTGCCGATAATGAGAAACATTAGACAATGCGTTCGTATGTGGAACAACAAACATAGACGGTTTAGTCAAATCATTGATAAACACACCGTAGAACGTTTTCTAAAAAACAAACGAGTATTTGCTTATAACTATGGAAATAGATGGATAATCAATTATTCTCAGTTGGAAATCGTCATAGAAGAATATTTTAGGAAAACTAATTACAAAATCAGAAGAATAAAACGTAAGAAAGGTCCTAAAAAGACAGAAAGTATAAATGAAGTATAAATGTAAAGCCCTAAATGAAATCAATATTTAGTAAAAAATAAAAGAAAAGACCACAATATCTTGTGGTCTATGGCGTTCCCACAGGGAATCGAACCCCGAACTAGCCCTTAGGAGGGGCTTATTATATCCGTTTAACTATGAGAACATTTTATTAAATTTTGGTGTTCAAAATGGAATTTATTGAACAATTTGCAAGTATAAAAAATTTATACTTCCATTTATACCTCGAAGTTGAGAACGCTCAAAAACAGGCTTTTTTGATATGTTTTTTAGCAAAAATGAGCATTATTTTGCATTTTGTTACGGATATATCACACCCTTAGGAGGGGACTGTTATATCCATTTAACTACGGAAGCAATTATTCTACTGTTTTTTCTATCGCTATAACATAAGGTTATACCTCGCATAACGTAGCCTTATTAGTATACACCTTTTTTTCAAAAAAGGCAAATATTTTTTATACTTTTTGTAAATTTCCCCTCTCAAATTGTTGCAAATTCGTAAAAAAAATGATAAGATATTATCGTATCAAAAAAATCGATTGATAAACGCTTAAAAATCTATTTTTCGAGGAGTAATTTTTTATGACTTATGTAGAAAGAGTTTTAGAACAACTCAAAAAGAACAACCCCGGTGAAAAGGAATTTCACCAAGCTGCAACGGAAATTTTATTGACCTTAGAACCCGTTATCAACGCGCACCCTGAATACGAAAAATCCGCGCTCTTAGAACGGTTCACCGAACCCGAACGCACCATTTTATTCCGCGTGCCTTGGGTGGAC
This sequence comes from Candidatus Scatosoma sp., assembly GCA_045537295.1. GTDB lineage: Bacteria > Bacillota > Clostridia > Christensenellales > Borkfalkiaceae > Scatosoma. The sequence continues at coordinate 1,871 of JAZSPG010000114.1, forward strand.
GACAACGGCGCAGTTCACGTAAACAAAGGTTATCGCGTTCAATTCAACAGCGCAATCGGGCCTTATAAGGGCGGTCTTCGTTTCCACCCCTCCGTCAACCTTTCCGTGATTAAATTCCTCGGCTTAGAGCAAATTTTGAAGAACAGCTTGACAGGTCTGCCTATCGGTGGCGGTAAAGGCGGTTCGGACTTCGACCCCAAAGGCAAATCGGATAGAGAAATTATGGCGTTCTGCCAAAGCTTTATGAATGAACTGTACCGCCATATCGGCGCGGATACGGACGTACCCGCGGGCGATATCGGCGTCGGCGCACGCGAAGTCGGCTACTTATTCGGTCAATATAAAAGACTGCGCGACGAACACGTCGGCGTATTTACGGGGCGCGGTCTTTCCTACGGCGGTTCGCTCATTAGAAAGGAAGCGACGGGCTACGGCTTGGTGTACATAACCGCCGAAGCAATGCGACTTCGCGGGGATTCGTTCGATGGCAAAACCACTATCGTTTCGGGTAGCGGAAACGTTGCCATTTACGCCTGCGAAAAAGCACAACAGCTTGGGGCAAAAGTGGTAGCCATGTACGATTCTAACGGCTATATTTACGACCCGAACGGTATTCAGCTCGACGTGATTAAACAAATCAAGGAAGTAGAACGTGCGCGTATTAAAGTATACGCGGAAAGAGTCGCGGGCGCGCAATATTTCGAGGGTTGCAAGGGGATTTGGACGATTCCCTGCGACGTGGTTTTGCCCTGCGCAACGCAAAACGAAATCGACGGCGAAAGCGCGAAAGCACTCGTGGCGAACGGCGTGAAATACGTTGCCGAAGGCGCAAATATGCCCTCTACCTTAGAGGCTATCGAAGTATTCCAAAACGCGAAAAATACCGTATATTTACCTGCGAAAGCGGCAAACGCGGGCGGGGTGGCGACGTCGGCTTTGGAAATGGCGCAATCCTCGGGCAGACTGTACTGGTCGGCAGAAGAAGTAGACGCGAAACTCAAAACGATTATGATAAACATTTACCACAATATCGACGACGCGGCAAAGCGTTACGGTTTTGAAGGCAATTACGTAATGGGCGCGAATATCGCGGGCTTTGAAAAGGTTGCAGACGCAATGATGGCGCACGGTATCGTGTAACCGTAAAATCGTGTAATCCCCTATCGCCTCATAAAAAGGTAAAAACATAATTTTAGGAACGCTTTTGCGCAGGCGTTCCTTTTTTTTATAAAATTTTGTTAAAGTGAAAAAATTATTGTTTTTTGTCTTGACACTTACAATAAAAATATAGTATAATAAAACAGTATGGGATTTATTCCGTCATAATTATATTTACAATATTTTCTAAGGAGGGCTGATATGGCTCATTTACAAGAAACGGCTGTCAAAAAAATCAACGAGATTTGCGACAGATACGCCAACGATAAAACTCCGCTTATGATGATTTTAAGCGATATCCAAAAGGAATACGGCTATATTCCTTTGGAAGTACAGGAAATCGTTTCCGCCAGAACGGGCGTTTCGGTTGCCGAAATTTACGGCGTCGTTACCTTTTATTCCTTCTTTTCCCTTACCCCTAAGGGAAAATACGTTATCGGCGTATGCTTAGGTACGGCTTGCTACGTAAAAGGCGCGCAACAAATTATCGATAAATTCTCTGAAATTATCGGTATTAAACCTGGCGAAACTTCCGCCGACGGTTTGTTCACCTTGGATGCCCTCCGCTGTATCGGTGCTTGCGGTATCGCTCCCGCCGTTACCATTAACGGTAAGGTATACCCCAAACTCACCGTAGACGCAGTACCCAAAATCGTCAACGAATACAAAGCAATGGAGGCAAATAACTAATGATAAAGAATTTTGATGAGCTTAAAGAAAAACACGCAAGTTGCGCCTCTTGCCTTAGCGCAAAATTCACGGGCGAGGACGGAAAAAGACATATCGTTCTTTGTGGCGGTACCGGTTGTTTATCCTCCCGCGCGGACGAAATCACGGCAGAATTTAACAAACTCGTAGCCGAAAGAAACCTTGGCGATAAAGTGACCGTAAACCAAGTCGGTTGTTTCGGGTTCTGCTCGCAAGGTCCTTTCGTAAAAATCTATCCAGATGATACCCTTTACCGCCTCGTGCAAATTGAGGACGTCGCGGAAATTATCGAAAAGGATATTATCGGCGGGGAAATAATTGAAAGACTTTTATACGTAGACCCCAACACCGCGGAAAAGGTGACCAAACAAGAGGATATCAATTTCTATAAAAAACAAGTCCGCGTCGCGCTCCACGGTTGCGGTAGTATCAACCCCGAGGACATCAACGAAAGCCTTGGCGCAGGCGCGTTTAAGGGTCTTGCCCGCGCGCTCCAAATGGATAGAGCGGACGTTATCAACGAAATTCTCGAATCCGGACTTCGCGGTCGCGGTGGCGGTGGTTTCCCCGCAGGTAGAAAATGGCAGTTTGCTTATGCGCAACCCGAAGGCGAAAAATACGTGGTATGTAACGGCGACGAGGGCGACCCCGGCGCGTTTATGGACCGTTCCATTTTGGAAGGCAATCCCCTCGCGGTGATTGAAGGTATGATGATAGCGGGCTACGCTATCGGCGCACAAAACGGTTATTTCTACGTTCGTGCGGAATACCCTATCGCCGTAAACAGATTAAAGCTCGCCATTCAGCAAGCGGAAGAACTCGGACTGTTGGGCGACAATATCCTCGGCACGAACTTCTCGTTCAGAGTACATTTGCGCCTTGGTGCAGGCGCGTTCGTCTGCGGTGAGGAAACGGCGCTTTTGAACTCTATCGAAGGTCAACGCGGTATGCCCCGTCCCCGTCCGCCTTTCCCGGCTGTGAAAGGGCTTTGGGGCAAGCCTACCATTATCAATAACGTCGAAACGTTGGCTTGCGTACCTTACATTTTACGCGAAGGCAAAGAAAAATTCTCTATCTACGGAACGGAAAAATCCAAAGGAACGAAAGTTTTTGCCTTGGGCGGAAAAATCAACAACGTCGGGCTTGTGGAAATCCCTATGGGTACGACCTTACGCGAACTCATTTACGATATCGGCGGTGGTATTCCCGACGGTAAAAAATTCAAAGCCATTCAAACGGGCGGTCCGTCAGGCGGTTGTTTAACCGAAGAAGATTTAGACACCCCTATCGACTTCGACAACCTCGTAGCCAAAGGCTCGATGATGGGTTCGGGCGGTGCTATCGTTATGGACGAGGACAACTGTATGGTGGACGTAGCGAAATTCTATATGGAATTTATTTGCGACGAATCCTGCGGAAAATGTACCCCTTGCCGTATCGGTACGAAGAGAATGCTCGAAATCTTAACGAAAATTACCGACGGCAAAGCGACGATGGACGATTTGACAGAACTGGAAAACCTCGCGCAGAGCGTTAAGAGCAACTCGCTTTGCGGTCTTGGTCAAACCGCGCCCAACCCCGTACTTTCCACGCTCGCGCATTTTAGAGAGGAATATATCGCGCATATCGTAGACAAAAAATGCCCCGCGCATATTTGTAAAAACCTTATGCAATACACGGTAATTCAAGACAAATGTTTCGGTTGCGGTGCTTGCGCAAGAGCCTGCCCCGTCGACGCGTTCGTAAAAACGGACTATATCGCGCCCGGCAAAAAACTGCCTGCGTACGCTATCAACCAAGACAAGTGCATCAAATGCGGTATGTGTATCGCCAGCTGTAAATTTAAGGCTATCGTGAAAAAGTAAGCGGAGGATAAAGAAATGAAAGTGCATATTAAAATTGAAGGTATACCTTTTGAAGTAGACGCGGGCTTGACCATTTTAGAGGCAGCGAAAGCTTGCGGTTTTGAAATCCCCTCCCTTTGCGCGTTCAACCACGGCGAATGTTCGAAAGGCTCGTGCCGTGTATGCTTGGTAGAGGCGACGGGCGCGAGAGGTTTGGTCGCCTCCTGCGTGTACCCCGTAGCCGAGGGTATGGAAATCACCATTTCCTCGCCCAAAGCCACTTCCGCGAGAAGAACCTCGGTGGAACTTTTGCTTTCTAACCATAACAAAAACTGCCAGCAATGCGAAAAGAACGGTAACTGCGAACTTTTACACGTAGCCAAAGTCACGGGCGCGCGCGACGGTGTTTTCCAAGGCGAACAAACGCCCACGACCTTAGACAGACTTACCCCCTCTATCGTGAGAGATACCTCTAAATGCGTACTTTGCGGTAGATGCGTGGAAAGATGTAAAAATGCGCACGGGCTTGGTATTTTGGGCTTTGAAAAGAGAGGCTTTAACACAATCGTAGCCCCTGCGGAAGACAGAAGTTTTGCGAAATCGCCCTGTATTCTTTGCGGACAATGCGTAAGCGTTTGTCCCACGGGCGCGCTTATGGAAGTTTCGGAAATCGATAAAGTAGACGAGGCTATGAAAGCGGGTAAATTCGTGGTAGTACAAACCGCCCCCGCCGTTCGTGCTGCGCTCGGCGAAGAATTCGGTATGCCTATCGGTACGCTGGTTACGGGCAAAATGGTTTCCGCGTTAAGACGTCTTGGTTTTAAGAAAGTGTTCGACACCAACTTCGCCGCTGACCTTACGATTATGGAAGAGGCGACCGAACTTTTGGGCAGAATTCAAAACGGCGGAAAACTGCCTATGATTACTTCCTGTTCGCCCGGTTGGGTCAATTACGCCGAATACAATTACGGCGATTTGCTCCCCCACCTTTCCTCTTGCAAATCCCCTCACGAAATGCTGGGCGCGGTGTTGAAGAGCTATTATTGCGAAAAGAACGGCATCGACCCTAAGGATATGTTCGTCGTTTCCATTATGCCTTGCACGGCGAAGAAATCGGAAAAGGTGCGTCCCGAACTCTCGGTGAACGGTATCCCCGACGTAGACGCCGTATTGACGACGAGAGAGCTTGGAAAACTCATTAAGCGTTCGGGCATTAACTTTGCAAAACTCCCCGACGAGCCGTTCGATAACGATATCGTAGGCGACTACACGGGCGCGGGCGTTATTTTCGGTACGACCGGCGGTGTTATGGAAGCGGCGCTCCGTACCGCTACGTATATGCTTACGGGCAAAGAACTCGACGCGGTGGAAATGCACGAAATCCGCGGTTTTGCAGGCATTAAAGAGGCAAGCTACACGCTCGGCGGAAAGCAAATCAAAGTCGCCGTAGCGCACGGTATGAAAAACGCGAAAGTACTGCTCGACGCAATCCGCGAGGGTAAGAGCGAATACCACTTTATCGAAATTATGGGTTGCCCCGGCGGTTGTATCGCAGGTGGCGGTCAGCCGTATGTAAAACCCTGTTTCCTGCCCAACGAGGACGCGGATATCTTAGATACCTACAAGGCAAAACGCGCGTCGGCGCTGTATAGCGAGGACAAATCCAAAGCGCTCCGCGTATCGCACAAGAACCCGCAAATTATCGCGCTGTACGAGGAATATTTAGAAAAACCCAACTCTCATAAAGCCCACGAGCTTTTGCATACGAGCTACACCGCGAGAGAAAAATACAGCAAATAAAAATAAACAATTAAAAAAGGCGGTACGGACAGTACCGTCTTTTTTCGTCTAAAAACCGTCTAAAAACCGTCTAAATACCGTCTAAAAACCGTCCGCATTACGCAAACTACCGTTATATGCACGGCAAAAATAAACTTCTAAAACTTATCACGGCGTTTTCCGCCTTTTTCGGCGTAACACTCAGCCTCATTACCGCACGAGCCGACGGGTATTCCGTTTGGTATACACGACTGTTATATTTTACGGCACAATCAAATATTTGGGTAGGCGTTACTTTCACACTGTTACTTTTTCGCGAGCATTTTTCGCCTCGAAACCGCGAACGATTATATGTTTTGCGGTATATATTCACCGTTTCCATCACCGTCACCGCGTTGATTTTCTGCGGATTGCTCGCCCCGTTCTCCGACGAGAGCTATACGCCTTGGACGCTCCCTAATATTTTTACGCATATCGTTACGCCACTTTTCGCCGTCGCCGATTTTCTTTTAGATAACCGCGCGGTTATCGCAAACAAGCAAATTGCTTTGGCGGTTCTTCCACCGCTTTCCTATCTTCTTTTCGTCAGCGTTTTAGAGTATTTCACCGTAGATTTCGGGCGGGGCGTGCCTTACCCGTACTTTTTCACCTACTACCGCTCGCCCGCGGGCTTATTCGGTTTTTCCAAAGAGCGACCTTTTTTCGTCGGCGCGTTTTACTGGCTAACGCTATTTCTTTTATTCGTGCTTGCGCTTGGGTATTTGTACGCCTATGTAAGCCGAAAGAAAACGAGCCGAAAACGCGCGTAGCATTTTCGGCTCGGGGTACTTAAAGTTCTTGCTTTTCCGCCGTTTCGTTTTGCTTATTTTTTAGCGTCTTAAAAAATGCGAAGGTAAACGGGATAGAGAACAAAAACGAACAAACATCAGACACGGCTTGACAGCTTTGCACGCCGAGAAGTCCGATAACGCTTGGTAAAATCAGCACGGCAGGGATATAAAACAGACCTTGGCGCGCGATGGACAAAAGCGAGGCCACCGCTTTATTACCTACCACTTGATAGGTAACGCCAGCCATAAAGTTCAAGGGTAACAACGGCATACACACGCATTGAAAGCGCAAGGCAAGCGTTCCCACCGCCACCGAGTTTTCCGACTGCAAAAAGCCCCGCATAATATTGGGTGCTAAGATAAAGCAAACCACACCGAACACCACCATCAGCACGGCGGAAAAGCTAAGCGTGAAAATATACGCCGTTTTTACTCTGTCGTAGCGTTTCGCGCTGTAATTATACCCCAAAACAGGCTGATAGCCTTGCCCTATCCCAAGCGAAACGGAAAAGGCGAGCATAAACACTTTTTGCACGACGCCGAGCGCGGGAAGCGCACCGTCGTAAGGTTTTACCGCCCAGTTCAACAATACGGTGCAAAGGCTGGCGAGGATTTGACGGCAAAAGGACGGGAAACCCGTTGCGATAACGTTCCAATACACGTTCCATTTACGCGAAATCGAACGAACTTTAAGGCGCACGATACTCTTGCCCGAAAGGAAGAATACCAGCAAAATCCCAAAACTAATCGCTTGGCTGACAGCGGTTGCAAGTGCCGCGCCCGTCATTCCCATATCAAAGGTATAGATAAGCAACGGGTCCAACGCGACGTTGATGACCGCGCCCGCCACCAAGCCTATCATAGAAAGTACAGCTTTCCCCTCTGCTCTAAGCACGTTGTTCATTACGAACGAACTACACATTATCGGCGCGGAAATTAGGATAAAACGGGAATATTCCTTGGCGTATTCCAAAGTCGTTTTCGCACCGTCAATTTCCTCGGGCGCACCGAGCAGGCGCATTAACGGCGTTAGGCATAAAAGACCTAAAAAGGTAATTATCGCGCCGATGGCAAGTCCTGCGAAAAACGCGGAAGACGAAACCTCGTCCGCTTCCTTTCGTTTTCTCGCGCCAAGCAAGCGGGATACGATACTACCGCTACCCATACCCAAGGTAAAGCCTATCGCTTGAATAATAGACATCAAGGATAAAACGACGTTTACCGCACCCGTGGCGCGTTCGCCCAGTCCCGACACGAACAGGGTGTCCGCGAGATTATAAAGGGAAGTTACCATCATATTCAGCATCGTGGGAATCCCCAAACCTACGACGAGGCGCGGAATTGGCGTTTTGGTCATTTTTTCAAATTGTCTCGCTTCCATTTCCGCCGTTTCGGCGTCCATTCGGCTTTCTCTACTTATCGTTTGCGTACTCATAACAGTATTATTATACACACATTTTTTTTATTTTGCAATCGTTACGGCGGTTATACGCGTAAAAAAAGTTGCAATTTTTCTAAGAGGGTGTTATAATAGGGCTATGAGCAAAAAGCAACCGCCCGCAGAGGCAAAAAAATTCAAAATTAAATTTACCCCTTTGATTATCGGGTTATGTATCGCCATTTACGCACTGTGCCTTGTCGGCGCGGTTTTGTCTGTTTGGCGAATTATTCAATTCGGTATCCATAATTTTTCCGACGCTTTGCAAAGCCCTTTCTTAATCGCTGTTTGCGTTTTTTGTATCGTGTTGGTAACGGCGATTTTGATTAAATCCGAATATATAGTGGACGATACCTATTTCATTTCCAAATACGGTTTTATCAAAAGCAAGTTCGCGATTAAAGAGATTACGGCTATCGTATTCGATACCGACACGCAAAAACTTACCGTGAATTTCGGCGAGCAGTTTATCGTGGTTACCACCTCGCTTAGCTATAACGAGGCGCTAATCCGCGCATTACTTAAAGTCAACCCCGATATCGATTACAGTTTTACCCTAACGGAAAACAAACCTTCCCCCGACGAGGAAAACAAATAACTTTTAACGGCGTTTCGAACTAACCGAAACGCCGTTTTTTTAATCCTTAGTCTTGATTACAGAAAAAATCCGTGGAGTTCGTCGCGTTGGGTTTTCTGCCTACGCAGGTGTTGTCTTTGCGTCTGTCCCTAAGCTCAGGCACGGGCGAGGGCGCGACTTGGAAACGGTAATCCGCTCCGTTTTTACGGATATAATCGCATATCGTAACGTGCGACGGTACGATTTGCGTGGTGGGATTGATAATCGCTTGATAACGGAAGAAATCCGCGTCGGGCGATAAATCCTTTACCTTTTTATATTCTTCCTTTTCCGAGGTGTATTGCACGGTAGAACCGAGAATTTGACGCACGTATTCTATATTCTCGTGCAAACACAAGGGTTTGGGAAATTCCGCGTCCTTAATCACCTCTTGCCATTGCTTTTTCTCGTATTTTTCTAGCAATTCCTTGGCTTTGTGCAAATGCGAAATTTCAAATTCGAGGTTTTGCGCCCAAAACTTTTTAATCCGCGAATCCGTTTCCGTTTGGTAACAAGACCAGTACAAATAGCATTCGCAATACTCGTGCCAAAGTAGCATTTCCAACCAAGTACCGTTGGGGTCCATCAGCGACTCGTACTGCGTAACGTGTTCTTCTTCCACGAGCGCTATTTCCTCGTATAATCTTCTACCTCTATCCGTACAAGCGAAATTCGTGATATTCATATAATAATTCATCGTTTGTTGCTCCGCAGCCGTGATTATCATAGTAGATAACACCGTTTGCGTATCCGCTTTTTTGGAATTGATGGAAAATCGAACGTTATCGACGGGGTGGCGGTGATGTGCTATCGTCGGTCGTCCGGGCATAATTTCCGTATAACGCCCTACCAACCATTCCGCGTATACGCCCTGTTCCATTTCGAGCAAATCGGAATAGCGGTACAAATGGTCAAAATCTTCCAAAAGCGCAAAATCCAACGCCTTTTTTACGTTGCAATCCGCCTCGCGCTTGGCAAGTTCCGCCGTTAAATCCACGGCGAGCTGTTCGTAGCCTATCGTGTGTTCAAGAGGCGTTTCGTCTTGCGGTTTTAATAACGAAATTTTTAATTGCTGTTGTTTTTCTACTTCGCGCGTAAGCGCCAAATCGCGCCGTAAATCGTTGTCGCTGATATGGCGGGCGAATTGATGCGAAAACCAGTTTGCCTCAAATTCCGTACCGTTCATTAAAATAATACGCGTTTTGGTATACGGGTCCACCTCGCGCTTGTCGTAAGGCTTTGGATACAGCTCCTGCCAGTTTTGTAAGGCTTTCTCTATCGGTTTTGCTTTTTCCTCAAATGGATTCATCGGCAATACCCTCCTTTTTTTATTCACTACCTATACTATGCCCAAGCGCAAATTTTTGTATACAAAAAAAACGGATATTCTTTTTGTAAAATACCCGTTTTTTCTTCCTATTTCAGCGTCGTATCGTTTATATTCGCTTGCGTTTTTATACCGACGGTTTTGCGTTCAACGCATACCTGCCCCTCATCTTTTAACGAAGAAAGATAGCGAACGTATTCCTCCTCCGTGATTTTAGGCACTTTGTTCTTTTTATTTTTCGACGATTTGCCCATACAAAATCCTCCGCGAGAAAATTTTGTAAAAAGTATGCCCGTTAAAGCGGATTTTTATTCCCGTTAAAAAAGCAAACAAAAAATATTGCTTTTGCCTTCGTTGACGATTCTCGTCATTACACGGCGCATTTTACGACGCAAATCCACGGGCATTGCGTTATTTTTAGAGGCAAGCTCATCCCCCACCAACGCGCGCAAAGATTTCCCGAAAATATTCGTTTCCCAAACCGCGTCCCCGTCCTCCTCATACGCGCGTTTGCTCTCGTCCACAAACTCCTCGCATTGCTGTTTCGTTCCGATAATATTACTTACCGAACCCGCAATATCCACCTTGACGATATGATAGCTACTCGCGTTCGCCTTAAACTGTACGCCGTAGCCCGCGCTCTTTTTGATAAGTTGCGGTTCTTCCAAACGGTAATCCTCCTGCGTGGGATATACGATACCGTAACCGTTTTTATCCGCCTCGGCGAGCGCGTCTTTCATCTTATCGTAACCGCGTTTAATTTTCGCAAGCTCGCAAACGAACTGCATAAGCGCTAAATCGTCCGAAAGATTTACCCCGCTCGTTTCGCTAAGCACGCGATAGAATAAATCCTCGGCGGGTTGCAAGGTAATTTCCACCTTACCTTTACCCAAATCCATTTTAATCTCGTCAGGGTTGAGAAAATCCGCCCCCTCTTCAAACAGCGTTTCCAAGGCAAAGCAATCGCGCATTTTTACAATGCTCGGCGCGAGTTTTTTCAACGAACCAAGCACCGTTTCCACCGCCGAACTACTCTCGGGCAGGGCTTGCACGAAACGGGGTAATTTAATATCGATACTCGTAAGCGGGAACTCGAACAGCGCTTTTTGCAAAATTTCCAAAAGCTCCTTTTCGCCCATCGTTTCGATATTCACGGCGAGTACGGGTACGCCGTATTTTTCCTCCATCGACGCGCGCAACGCGTTTTGTTTGGCGGGTGCGCGACAGTTTAACAACACCACGAACGGTTTATCCAACGCCTTTAATTCGGTCACCGCGCGTTCTTCCGCCGACACGTACGCGCTACGCGGAATTTCCGTTATACTACCGTCCGTCGTCACCAAAATTCCTATCGTAGAATGTTCTTGAATGACCTTTTGCGTACCCATTTCCGCCGCCTTTTCAAAGGGGATAGGTTGCTCCTGCCAAGGCGTTTTAACGAGCCGAGGCGCGCCGTCCTCTTCAAACCCGCTTACGCCCTCTACCGCAAACCCCACGCAATCCACCAACCGTACCGACGCCTCCGCGCCTTTCGCGATGCGAATTTTCGTCGCCTTTGCGGGTATGAACTTAGGTTCGGTAGTCATCACCGTTTTTCCAGACGCAGATTGCGGTAATTCGTCTATCACCTCCGCGCGCTCGTTCTCCGCCACGTTAGGCAACACGAGCGTTTCCATAAACCGTTTAATAAAGGTAGATTTACCCGTTCGAACGGGTCCTACCACGCCCAAGTATACGTCCCCGCCCGTACGGCGTGAAATATCCTCGTATACGCTGTAATTTTCCATTGCCGACCTCCCTATTAATTGCGCGTAAATTGAATTTTTCCGTAAAAAAAACTCCGCAACAAAACCTTACGGTTTACTATATGCGGAGAATTTTTTATTTATGTACGGTTTTACCTAACTTCTAAGCCCGCCGTCTTTTTGCGAATGCCTTGAAAGCGCTTCCGCTTCCACGGCAAGATAGTCCTTATCACCCGTAAAATCGCGAGGTTCGTTGTATTCGCCACCAAGCGCCTCAATCGCGTATTTGAGTTCTTGAAATTCCACGAAACCCAGCGTTTTGTCCTCTATCCTTTTGAGTAAATAAGGTAACGCGCGCTCGTCGCCGTACGACGCCAAATACCCTGCGTACAGCGGTATATTTTCGTTCGAGCGGAACGCGGAAAGCAAAACTTCAAACACGCGCTCGTCGCGTATCTTTACGCGCGAAAGTATTTCCAGCATATTCTCTTTCGCCAAACCCTTTTGATAGTTTTCCAGCACGCGTTCTTTCAGCTCGTCTGCGTGTAAACGCAAAATATCCGTAATATCGCTACGGATATCCTCATCCGCGAGGTTTTCTTCCAATACCTTAAAATACGCGTCGAAAGCGCGCATATCATCCGTGAGCATATTGACGGCGTAGGAAACGGCGCGCAAATCCTCGTCGAAAAGTAAAGGCAACAGCGTGTCGATATTCTTTCTATTTTCTATTTCCGAACATAAAAATTCGGGTACGGGTATATCTTCTAACAAATGCGCGCGCAAACAATCAGACAATTCCCCGTCCGTCATTTTCGCAAAATATTCCTTGGGCGTACATTTGATTTTAGAAACGTAAGTATCCCCAAACTTTTTATACAGTTTCGGGATAATATCTTCCCATTGTTTTTCGGTGTATTTATCCTTATTCTCTTCCATAAATTGCGTGAGCTTTTCATCAAACAATCCGTCAAAATCTATGAGTTTCATTTTTTCTCGTCCTCAACAACCGTTTTTTCTTCGTTTAACTTCTCGCAATACTCTACCGAAGTTAACAGCATTTGCACCCGTTCCAAATCCGCGTCGAACGCACCCGCTATCGTTTGCGCGTCGCCCCGCATTTCTTTTATCCCCGACAAAAGTAAAATCGCGCAAGCCAAATCGTCGGTACTTTTCACCAAATCCAACGCCTCCAAACGCTGTAAACAGCTATACAGCTTTTCCGTCGCGTTCTTTATCTTTTCGGCGTATTCGTCGTTGATTACCACAAATTTCGACGCCACCTTCGCGTGCGCCTGTATAAAACTCTTGCGTTTCTTTCTGCCAACGGAAATGCTTAACAACCGAACGCGCCGATAAATATGGCAAAGCACCAACCCCAAACACTTATTTTCGTTGCGCTCTAACAGGATACGCAAGGTTTCCACCTTCAAAACGTCGATAACCTCGTCGTCTAAAAGTACCTCTTTGATAAAATCGTCCGCGCGTACCCGTTCGGCTACCATTAAGGCAAGATACTGCAAATCGTGGTCGCCCCCGTCCATTTCGTCGAAACACCAGTTGAAATACCCGTCGTGCCAAGCAATTAAACCGAACAACTGTGCCTCGTCGCGCGTACACGCCTGAATGCGCATCAGCGTTTTGCAACGTTCCTCGCGCTCTTCTTGCGGTAAATGGTAAAAATAATTAGGTTCGGTAGGTTTTTGCGGGTTTTCCGCACCCTCCTCCAACGCACCGTTATATTCTTTTAATTCCTTCAAGTAATATTTCGCGACCTCCGCGTCGGGATATACCGCGCAAAGCTCATCAAACGCTTTTTCCGCTTCGCGATACAGACCGCTCTTAAACGCCGAAACCGCCTTAAAATACAACATTCTGCCGTCGAAAGCGAGTTTTTTTTCGAGCTGACAAAATTTCTCGTACGCCTCTTTGTGCAAACCGTTTTCACAGCATACCGTCGCGACTTTATACAAATCGTCCGTCGTTTCCTGAGGCATTTTACAAAGCTTTTCGGCGATTGCGCGACCCTCGTCCGCGTTCCCCTGTTCCAAGGCAACGGCGGCAAGCGTAGCCAAGGCGCGCATATCGTCGGGATTGTCGGCGAGCAAATTCTCGCAAATCTCCCGCGCCTTTGGCACCTCGCCCTGCAATAAATACGCAACCGCCTGCATTTCTTGCGCGTTCGCGTATTCTTTCGAACCCTTTTCCACCTGCGACAAATAGGAAATCGCGCGTTTACAGTCCCCGTTTTTCAGCGCGAACGAACCCGCGTCCACTTCCTTGGAATAATCGGCAAGCCGAGGGGGATATACAAACCGAAACCCGCTTTTTTTATCGTGCGAAAACGCGCGGGCTATGTCCATTTTCGTTTCGTCGGGCAAGGTTTCGTCCACGTCGATTAAACGGTTGTAATAATACGCCGACTGCGCCTCCTGCCCCATACTTAAATAGTTGACGGCAAGCGACTCGTAAATATCGGGTAGCTCCTCAGTTTCCGCAATATCTAAATAACGGTATAACCAGTTGATTGCCGAACCGTGCAAGCCCATATTCTCATAAATATCGGCAAGGCGCGCGTATACTTCGCCGTCCCCGCCCGTCATTTCTAATTCGGCGTAGGCGAAACGGAGGGCGGAAAGATATTTGCCCTCGTTGTAATATTTATCCGCAAGACGCGCGTAACGCTCGCGGGAAAAATCCATTTTTTTCACTCGTTGGTTGTTCATATCTACCGTCTTATTCCTCACGGAAAATCTTCCGCCTGTCCTCGTCCGTAAACTCATAATCGCGGTTGCAGTAATGGCAATGCACCCGCACCGCGCCGTCCTCTTTGATAATTTGCGACATTTGCTCGTTGCCAAGCGTCACCAAAACACGCGTTAAATACGCCCGCGAACAGTTACATTTATATTTCGCCTCGCGTTCTTCCCACACCGTTTTATCTATCGGGAAATACCCCTCTACCGTCTTTTGTATACCCTGTTCCCGCAACGCTTTTAACAGCTCGTATAAAGGTATACTCCGCGTTTTTGCAAGTGTCGCTTCGTCCGCAAACGGCAAGGGCTGTAACACGGCGACTCCCGCAAACGCCACCTCGCCTTTTTCGTTAAACCCCACTTGCGTCGCGATATAGGTGGGGAGCTGTTCGCTGATTCTAAAATATTCCTCAAACGATTTATCGACCCCTTCGGCTTGCCATTGACAAGCCCCAACGAAAGGACGGGCGTAACCGTCGTCACGGATAATCGTAAGCGAACCGTTTTGTCCAAACGCCTCCGTTTCGTCCGTAAGCTTGGTATTTTCGATAAACCCGCGCATAAACAAGCGACGATTGCCCGAAACGCCGATTTCACCAGCGTTCCCGTCCGTTTTCAAGGACAGGGAAATTTCGCCCAAATCCCCTTTTAAGCACGCGCTCATAAAGGTCATTGCCGAAAGCGTTTTGCCTAAAATTTCCGCGGACGCAGGGGTTAATTTATGCAAAGCCACCGCTTTTTTGACCATTTGCGTCGTGTCCGCAAGGGTAAGCGATACCTGTTTATCAAAAATAAGCGTTCGTAAAAGATTTGCCATACCTCACCCTTCCTTTTTCGCCAAAAAACAAAGCCTGTCGCTTTGCGTTTTATCTTCGCCAAGATGCCCTTCGATAAGCACAACGGAAAAAGCGTTGTTTTCAAGCGCTTGGATAATTTCCGCTTCGTCGTAAATATACTGAATATGCGTTTCGTCCTTTCTATCAAACGCGCCGTCTTGGCGTTTGATAAACAGCGAAACCTCCATTACCGCCCTATCGCCTTCTACCTTATTAAAGGAAAAATAGGTGATATTTTCCCTATCGTCCACGCTGACAGTATTTGCAATTTTCTTCTCAAATTTCCGTTTAGAGCTGATATCAAAGAGGAAAATTCCACCTTTTTTCAGCGCACCCGCGATATTTTTTACCGCCGAGTTTATTTTAGTTTTGGGTATATAATTGATACAGTCGTTAATAGCGGTAACGAAATCGAAACGTCGGGGCATTTTTTTCGTTGCGATATCTCCGAGCAAATATTCCCCCCGCACGCCCTCTTTTAAGGCTTTGTTTTGCGCGTAGTCTAACATTTGCGGGGAAATATCCAAACCCGTCATTTGATAGCCCGCACGGGCAAACGCGCGCGTAAACCAACCGCCACCGCAACCCACGTCTAAACCGACGCTCAGCGGGTAGTTTTTCAACTTCGAAATTAAATACTGCGACCAATTTTCATAGTCGCAGTCGTCGTTTAGATATTCAAACCATTCGGCAAGATTTGTATACGCCACTGTTTTATTCATAAGTTAGCTTCCGCCTTAATCGTCGCCGAGCATTTTAGGCGGTCTTCTCCGTTTCTTTTTCCCGTTCTTATCCGTTTCGTCCTGCAACGCACGTTCGCGTTCCTCGAACTGACGGTTATATTCCACGTACCGCAAATCGTTTTTATGTTCTTCCGCGTATGCCTCGGAATCGTCCGCGATACTTTGTTTGCTGTCGCGCAAGCGTTTCAAGTCCTCACGCGTAAACGAGGACGGCAATTCGTACACCTGTAACGAGTCGTCAATCGGTTTAATCGGACGGGCAACCAAGCGGGATTTACCGTACGACAAAATCGTGCGCTGATACTCGATAGACGCAGAGCTGTCGTCGCCCGTAAGCGTAGACGAACCGTCTTTACTGTAAATACCTCTGCCCACTTTCGCACCCTCGATTTTCGGGTTGATATACTTATCGAATACCCATTGTGCGAAATCAAGCCACACCAAAAGCGCGTACGCAAGCCCGAACAACAAGACCATCACTACAGCTACCACCGTCAAAAAGGTAGCGTTAAAGAGGAAGAGCACGAACGGCAACAAGGCAAGCACGCCGAAGAAAATCGTCTGCGGAAGCGTACCTATCATAAGTAAAAACGCGTTGCGAAGCATCGTAAAGAATTTCAATTTATAGTTTACGCCGAGCGCAATCATCCAAAAGCTCATCATAGCCGAGCCGATGATAAGCACATAGCTCATAGCCTCGGAAATACGCATCCAAGCCTTTTGACCTTTGGTAATTTCCCCCGTCGCAATCGTAAATTCCGAAAGATTGATAAGCGTTCCGCTCAAAAGCAAAATCAAACAGAAAAAGAGCGCCGTTTGCAATGCGTTTTTGTAGTTCAATTTTATCCCGCGCCAAAAATCGTTAGATACGAAAATACCCTCCGTCCAAACCATATTCCGCACGACGTACATACCGCCCGCAAGCCCTACCGACGCAATCAGCGAAGTGATAGCAAGACCGACGTACAACATTAAATCGTTATACATAGCCAAGCTTTCGGAAAGCCCTTTTTGTCCAGGCGCGGAAGGATATCCTACCCCTAAGTTCGCGCCGAACGGATAGGTCGTGGCGTTCACTTCGCCAAGCAAAAAGTAAATGACGATAACGGCAATCATCGGTACGAAAAAGAGCAAGGTGAGTAAATTCACCTTTACGATTTTCCCAAAGTTACCCTTAAATACGTCCCAAAACAACTGCCATCTGTTCGTAGGCAAAGTACTTCTTGCGTATTCCTCGCTTTTTTCTTTTCCTTCTAAAAGTCGGGTTATCAGCCCTTTCTTTTGTTGCGCCATATCGTACTCCAAAAAAATATATTACGGTATTATATACCACCCTTTCCGTCTTTTCAAACTCTAAAAGCGAAAAAGCCCGTAAAAATTACTACCTTATCTATTCTACTACAAATTTGTGATTATTTCAAGGAATTTTCTTAAAAAATTCAAATAAAATTTACCGAGAACGAAATTTCTTTGAAAAATCTTTGACTTTTCGCATTTTTTGTGTTAAAATAAAATAGCTAAATAGAGGAGCGGACGAACATTAGTACCCCTTTGCGCGCGATTTGGAACGAATTTAGGCTTTCGCAAAGGAACGGAAAGGGTATCTCCGCCGAAGCGCAAATATCGTTCCCTTTGCGCTGGGCATACGGGAGAATACCGGTATGACTGTCACCTGCGTGAAGAGCTATTTGCTTATATTCCCCTTATTTTATAAGGCGTTAGGTAGCTTTTCCGCGACGGGTGTACCCCGTCGTTTCTTTTGTTCAATTTTTTATCCATAAAGGAGTAAAGTATTATGAAAAAATTTAATGTTGGCGTTATTGGCGCAACCGGTATGGTTGGACAAAGATTTATGCTATTGCTGGAAAACCATCCTTGGTTTAACGTAACGGCGCTCGGCGCATCCGCGCGCTCGGCGGGCAAAACCTACGAACAAGCCGTGGGCGATAAATGGGCCTTTGAACGCGCTATCCCTGAAAAATACCGCGCTATGACGGTGTTGGACGCAGAGGCGGATATGGACGAAATTGCAAAAAAGGTAGATTTCGTGTTCTGCGCGGTAAATATGGACAAAGCGAAAATCCGCGCGTTAGAAGAAACTTACGCAAAAGCGGAAATCCCCGTCGTTTCCAACAACTCGGCGCACCGCTTTACTGCGGACGTTCCGATGGTCATTCCCGAAATTAACCCCGAACATATCGAGGTTATTTCCGCGCAACGCGAACGCCTTGGTACGAAACGCGGGTTTATCGCGGTAAAATCCAACTGCTCGTTACAATCGTACGTACCCCTCTTGCACCCCTTGAAAGAATTTGGGATTAAGCAAGCGGTGGTTTGCACCTACCAAGCCATTTCCGGCGCGGGCAAAACCTTTACCACGATGCCTGAAATTTTAGATAACATCATACCCTATATCGGCGGGGAAGAAGAAAAGAGCGAAAAAGAACCGCTTAAAATTTGGGGCAATATCCAAAACGGCGAAATTGTTTCGGCTACCGCGCCCTCTATCACGGCGCAATGCTTGCGTGTTCCCGTTTCCGACGGGCATACCGCGGCGGTATTCGTAAGTTTTGAAAAGAAACCCAGCAAGGAACAAATTCTTTCCGCTTGGGCGAATTTCAAGGGCGCACCCCAAGAACTTGCGCTCCCCTCCGCTCCCGCGCAATTTATCCGCTATTTCGAGGAAGATAACCGTCCCCAAGCCAAGCTGGATAGAATGGAAGGTAACGGTATGAGCGTTTCAGCGGGCAGACTTCGCCAAGATTTCGTGTTCGATTACAAATTCGTCGGTCTTTCGCACAACACCTTACGAGGCGCTGCGGGCGGTGCGGTGTTGCTCGCCGAACTGTTAGCGAAAAAGGGTTATTTCGACTAACGCACAAACCAAAGTCAAAAAATAATAAACTAATTATACAGGGAGAATAATTATGAAAGGATTTTTTAAGGGTAGCGCGACGGCGCTCATTACCCCGTTCGACGAAAACGGCGTAAACTACGATACGCTCGCTCAGCTTATCGAATACCAAATCGAAGGCGGTACGGACGCTATCGTATTCCTCGGCACGACGGGCGAACCGTCCACGATGTCTTTCGAGGAAGAACATATTTTAATGGACTTCGCCGTGAAAAAGGTGAATGGCAGAGCCAAGGTTATTTTCGGTTGCGGTAGTAACTGCACGGCGGACGCGGTGATGACGGCGAAATACGCCGAACAGTTCGGCGCGGACGGGTTGCTTGCCGTTACGCCTTACTATAACAAATGCACGCAAAACGGTTTGGTTGCGTATTATAAAGCCATTTGCGAGGCGGTGTCTATCCCCGTTATCGCGTACAACGTTCCCGGTCGTACGGGCGTGGAAATCCAACCCGCGACGATGGCGAAAATCGCGGAAATACCAAATATCGCAGGTATTAAAGACGCGGGCGGGAATATGAGCAAGACAATGGAAACCCTGCGCTTAATTAAGGACAAATGCGATTTGTATTCAGGCGAGGACGCGCTCAACTTCCCTATCTTAGCGGTAGGCGGGGTCGGCGTTATTTCCGTCGTTTCCAACCTTGCACCTAAGGCTGTGAAAGCGCTTTGCACTTTGGTAGAAGAATGTAAATTGCAAGAGGCGTCCGTTTTGAACGACAAACTGCTCCCGCTTGCAAACGCTTGTTTCGTAGAAGTAAACCCTATCCCCGTCAAAGCGGGCGTGAATTTGCTCGGTTTTAACGCGGGAACACCTCGCGCGCCCCTTACCGAAATCGAACCGCAAAACAAGGAAAAATTGCGCGTGGCTATGCAAAACTTCGGTTTGGAGATAAAATAAGATGAAGACGAGAATTATTCTTTGCGGGGCTTGCGGAAAAATGGGCGGTAACGTATTAAGCTTACTTGCCGAGGACGAAAATGCGGTTGCGGTTTGCGGGGTGGATTTATTCCCCCGTGAAATCGGTATTCCCGTCTATAAAAATTTTGCGGAAATAAACGAAGATGCGGACGTCATTATCGACTTTTCTTCGGCGGAAAACCTTGCCGAACGCTTGGAATACGCTAAGCAAAAAGGGCTTGGTATCGTGCTTGCCTCGACGGGTTTTACCCAAGAGGATTTGAAAACGATTGACGAGTATGCCAACTATATCCCTATTTTCAAAACTGCGAATTTATCGCTCGGCGTAAATTTAATGCAAGCGCTTGTTAAAACGGTTGCGGAAGTGTTAGGCGATAGCTACGACGTAGAAATTATCGAAAAACACCACAATTTGAAAAAGGACGCGCCCAGCGGAACGGCGTTAATGCTTGCCGATTCCGTCAACGAGGCGTTTGCTAAGAAAAAACAAATCGTGAACGGCAGAGCGGGTATCGTCGGCGCGAGAACGAAAGCGGAAATCGGTATGCACGCCGTTAGAGGCGGTACTATCGTCGGCGAACACGAAGTTCTCTTTGCGGGCGAGGACGAGATTATCACAATTTCGCACAGCGCGAGAAGTAAACGCGTGTTTGCGACGGGCGCTATCCGCGCGGCGAAGTTCTTGCACGGCAAAGAGGCAGGCAGGTATGAGATGAAACACCTTTTAGCCGAGGAAAACTAAATTTAGCTTTATGAAAATTTTAAGGGCAGGTATGCAATTCAACGCATACCTGCCCTATTCGTTTTATATTTTTTTACTTAATAGAAAGTCGCAAGCGGTTCTTCAATCTGCTCGCAAACGATTACACGCTCAGCTACCAAAACAGGTCCTTTGCCCTTATAAATACGGTGTTTTTGGAATTGAATTTTCGCCGTAACGTTTATCCAGTCGCGCGTTTGTAAGTCCATTGCTTGCGGTAATACGCAAGCCAAACCGCAATATTGAATATCGTCCGCACAACAGGTCATTACGTGCCTGCCCACGACGATATCCTGCGGGGAAAGGCGTTTATCCGTTGCGACTAACCCTCTGAATTTTACCGTTTTACCGATATACGCCTCCATATTTTCCGTTAAATCTCGATAGAAAAAGGCGTAATCCTTGTCCTCGATTTCAATAACGGGCGCGTTAATGTCAAACGGCAGAGGGTCCTCGATATCGTCAAAATCCGCCTTGCCGTCCACGCGTTCGTACACGATATCGCAACGGCGGGAAATCCCGCGCACGATTTTATGGAACTGCATTTTGTCCATACTCTCGTTAAATCTATTGAACACGACGAGCTGGGTGTCTTGGATTTTATCGTAAGTAAACTGGCGCATATTCGCGTTGTAGTTTAAGAAGGTGTTGGAATCGAAAAATGTCATAATTTGATTGACTATCCAACCCTCCGGCATAGCGTTGAAAAAGTCCTCTAACAGCCAAGTACCGTTATATTCCACCACTATGCGCTCCGCGCCGTGTTCGAGCTGTAACTTAGTTAAATATTCCTCCGTCAGTTTGGTTTTATCGTCCAAAAGCACGAAATCCACCTTTTCCGCGTCAACGAATTTTATCGTTTCGTATTCCTCCTCACCCTCTTCGGTGACGAGAAGTAAAGTTTTTTCACCGTTAGAAAAACGGGGGTCTTCTAAGGTTTCCTGTATAAATTTCGTTTTGCCCGATTCCAAAAAACCTAAAAACAGGTATACGGGCGTTTCCGTGGGAAGTCTTTTCATAGTTCCACCTTTACAAATTAAATATTAAACGCTTTTGCAAGCTCTTCTTCGTTCAAATTGCAACCGATAACGCAAAGTCTGCCCGTAACGGACGGCGCTCCCTCGCGCACGTCTACCCCGCCGGGCACAAAATCGAAATGCAACCACGCGGTTTCACCCGCGACGATACCCTTTGCCCGTAAGATTACGCCGAATTTTTCCTCACTATCAAATGCTTGCAAAATCTCGATAAGCTGTTGCTTGGTATATTTTTTCGTCGTTTCCCTGCCCCAGCTGGTAAACACCTCGTCCGCGTGATGATGCCCGTGCTCGTGTCCGTGGTGATGGCAGTCACAGTTCGGGTCGTGACATTCGTGTTCGTGGTCGTGATGCTCGTGCGTCTCGTGGTCGTGGTTATGGTTATGGCAATCGCAGTTGGGGTCGTGGCACTCGTGGTCGTGGTGGTGTTCCACTTCGCGAGAAAGCTTATCCAGCTCCGCTTGTAAGCTGTTTTTCTGTTCCATTGCCGAAAGAATTTCTTTACCGTCCAAAGCCTCCCAGCTTGCCGTAACGAGTGTTGCCGTGGGGTTTTTCTCTTTCAAAAGTCCCACCGCAACCGCGAGCTTGTCCTCGCCGGCTTTGTCCGTGTGAGAAAGGATAATACAGCTTGCGTTTTCCACTTGGTCGTTGAAGAACTCACCGAAGTTTTTCATATACATTTTACATTTGGACGCGTCCACCACCGTACAAAACGCGTTCAACGTTGCGTGGTCGAGCTTGGCTCTCTCCACCGCCTTGATAACGTCCGAGAGCTTGCCCACACCAGACGGTTCGATAATAATTCTATCGGGCGAATACAGCGTGGATACCCGCCGTAACGCTTTGGAAAAGTCGCCGACGAGCGAACAGCAGATACAACCCGAATTCATTTCGGTGATATTAATACCCGCCTCTTGTAAAAAACCGCCGTCAATCCCGATTTCGCCAAATTCATTTTCTATCAAAACGACTTTTTCGCCTTTATACGCCTCTTGGATAAGTTTTTTAATCAGCGTGGTTTTGCCCGCGCCTAAAAACCCCGAAAAAATATCTATTTTGGTCATTCGTATACACCTCTTTACTTCATATATACCGTAATTTATAATTTTTCAAACGCAAAAACCTTAAAACGCCCAGTTGCCGTTTTTGAAAATTTGAACGCGTTCGCCCGTTCTGGTTACGCCGACGATATCCAAGTCCTTTGCGCCTATCATAAAATCGACGTGAATCATACTCTCGTTAATTCCACGCGCCTTACATTCCGCGTCCGTATAATTTTCAAATCCTTTCAAGGTTTCGTTAAAGCCTGCGCCCACCGCTAAGTGACAGCTTGCATTTTCGTCGAACAACGTGTTATAGAACAAAACACCCGAATTGTTGATAGGCGAATCGTAGGGAATTAACGCTACTTCGCCAAGTTTCCCTGCGCCCTCGTCCATAGATACCATTTTTTTCAGCAATTCCTCACCCTTTTCGGCTTTGACTTCCACTACCTTGCCGTCCTCGAAACGCATTGAGAAATTCTCAATCAGCTCGCCCATATACGATAAGGGTTTTGTGGAATACACAATACCTTCCGCCTTACCCGCTTTTGGCGAAGTGAATACCTCTTCGCTAGGAATATTCGGATTGAACACCCTGCCCTGCAAGGTCTTTTCATTCCCACCGCAAAACACGCCGTCCTCGTTTAATTCCACCTTGAAATCCGTGCCGTTCGCGCTTTTGTATTCCAAATACTGCAACCCCAAACCGTTGAGATACGCACAACGCGCGTCCAAGTCCGCGTTATGTTTTTGCCAAGCCTCGATAGGATTTTCCCCGTCCGCACGCGCGGTGAGCAAAATCACGCGCCACATTTCTTCCATAGCCTCGTTCTCAGGTAAGTGCGGGAACACCTTTTTCGCCCAAGCTTTCCCCGGTACTGCACCGATACACCATTGATGACGGTTTTCCATCGCTTGACGGTACGGCTTGATAATCGGATATTGCGCACGACGGACGGCGCTCATTTTTTCTTGGTCTACGCCGTTCATTCCGTCGGGGTCGTCCGATTCAATAAACAACCGACAGGACAAATTCGACGCCTTATATTCAAGTTTTGCCTTAGCCCAAGATTTCACCTCGGACAAGGATTCCAGCGTTCTATAATTCGCGGAAAGCTTTTCTACGGGTTGGTGACTCCATTCCACGTACACTTCGCTCGCGCCCGCCTTGTAACATTCCTCCACCACCATCGTGACAAATTCGGGCTGTTCAAGCCCCGCACCGATAAACACCGTTTGGTCTTTTTGTACGTTCAAGCCTACTTTCGCCAACAGTTCGGCGTATTTTTGAAGCTGATTTTTATCCATAATTTTTTCCTCCTTTTTTATCTTCAACGCATACCTGGTATGCCTATTTACCCGATTAAATCGTAATTTACCGTTTGATAGAACAGTTTTTTAACCTCTTCGTCGTCCTTGGTTATTGCAAGTATCCACATAAGCTTGGTGATAATACTCTCGTAAGTCATTGAATAGCTTTCTAATAAATCGAAACGGTTTTTCAAGCCCCTGCCGACACGGTAGACGTTCATATCGCTACCCTCGTTTTGCACTTGCGTAGTCACGACCAAGGTTTTGCCTTTTTTCTCCCAGCTTTTGATTACCTCGTAAAAACCGTAATACTCGCCCTCGGGTATCCCGCCCGTTCCGTAACCCGACAGTACAACGGCGTCGTTGACGCGGAAATACGCGTCTAAAATTTCGCCTTTTACGCCCGGGGTAAGCGTCAACAAACCCACTTTTTCGTTAATTGTTGTGAAAAACACAGGTTTTTCCGCTTTCGGCGTATAAATATACTGAATAACTTTGCCGTCGCGAATAACGGCGGGGTTGGGAAAATCTACACTGGAAAAGGCGTTAAAGCTTTTCGTGCGCACCTTTTTCGCGCGCGTGCCTACTATCACTTTGCCTTGAAAAACGATAACGACGTCACTTGCGTTATCCGAGGTCGCGTATAAAAAACTGTCGCGCAGGTTAATTCTGCCGTCCGTGTCCTCTTTATCGATAGGCTGTTGCGAACCCGTTAAAACGATAGGCTTGGGCGAGTGCTGAATTAAATACGAAAGCATTGCCGAGGTATACGACATCGTGTCCGTACCGTGACAAATCACGAACCCGTCGTAGTTATCGTAGTTTTCTTTAATAGTATTTACCAGCAATACCCAGTGTGCAGGCGTGACGTTGGTACTGTCGATATTGTACGGCTGAACCGCGTCCACCTCGCAAAGTTCTAAAATTTCAGGAACGCATTTGAGCAAATCTTTCGCGCTAATTTCGGGGATTAACCCCTCCGCACCCAAGTGGCTGGCTATCGTTCCGCCCGTTGCGATTAACAAAATTTTCTTTTTCATTTTTGCGTATTCCCCAACGTTTTTCTTCTTAAAAAATCACCTTTTTTGAGTAACAGCGGGCAGGCAATTTTATATACGCCTTGCACGAGTTTCGCGTCCGCCGTGCTTTCGCCCTTACTATCGAGGATTTCCTCGACGACGAAAGACTTTTTGAAATTCCCGTCGGGCGTGAGCGCCTCTAAGGTATCGCCCGCGCGGAAACGGTTACGCATTTCCACCGTTATATACTGCCCGTCACTATCCAAAATATCGGCGATATACGCGTATTCCCCGTGCGATTGACTGTCCGTATAATTGACGGTGTGCGCGTTTTCGCCGTCTGCATACGCTTGCGTATAATCGCGGTGCGCCACGCAGAGCAGTTCTTCTTCGGATACGGCAAGCTCTTCTCCGCGCATTGCGCGCTTGTAGGCGTTAATCACCGTAGCAAGATAATATCCGCTCTTCATTCTGCCCTCAATCTTGAATGAACAAATACCTGCCCCCTCCATTTGCTTTAATTTCGAGAGCATATTCAAATCCTTGCTGTTAAAAATATACGTGCCTTTACTATCCTGTTCTACGGGCAACCACGCCCCGTTTTCCTTGCCGTTATCCAAAGCGCGCACCTCGTATTTCCAACGGCAAGACTGCACGCAAGCACCGCGGTTGGACGAGCGTCCGTCCAAGTAATCGGAAAGCAAGCATCTACCGCTGTACGAAATGCACATTGCGCCGTGTACGAACGCCTCCAACTCGGTTTCAGGCGTAAATTCGTGAATTTCGGCGATATCTTTTAACGGTAATTCCCGCGCAAGCACGATACGCGAAACGCCTTGTTCCGTCCAAAATTTAACGGCGTATTTATTCGTGGTGTTGGCTTGCGTGGATAAATGAATACAAAGCTTTGGTGCGACTTTTTTGATTAAATACACAATCCCGGGGTCGCTGACGATTACCCCGTCCACGCCAAGCAGTTCGAGTTCTTGCAAATACTCGGAAAGATATGCAAAATCGGCGTTACGGGCGTAAATATTCACCGTAATATATACTTTTTTGTTTTGCTGATGCGCCAAGGCAACCGCCAAACGCATTTCCTCTGCGGTAAAATTGTCCGCAAAGGTACGCAAGGAAAAGGCTTTTCCGCCCAAATACACCGCGTCCGCGCCGAAATGCAACGCCGTAAGGAATTTAGCGTAACTACCTGCGGGCGCTAAAAGTTCCGCGTTTATCATACCTTACCTCCTGCGCCGTTACTGCTTGGATTATACACCGACAGCGCCACGCCGTCACCGATATCAAGTACCGAAGTGATAAAATCTTTGTCCGCCGTGATTACCTGCAAATACGAACGGATTTTTTCCACGATAGAACGGCGTTTTTGGGGCGTTTCTTCCGCCCCGCTTACCCAACCGAACAACAACACGTCGTCCGAAAACAGCGTCGCTCCCTTTTTCATTAAACGTTTTAAGTCGAATAAATATTTTTCGTACTGCGCCTTCGGTCCGTCTAAAAATACGAAGTCGTATTCCCCGTCCATCATTGCTAAAATTTCGCCCGCGTCGCCAAGATAAGCGGTCACTCTATCCGCTACGCCAAATTTAGAAAAATTTCCAAGCGCCTCTAAATGTCTGTCCTCTTCCAACTCTATCGTCGTAAGCTTTGCGTTTTCGCACGCTTGTAGCATAGCCACGCCCGAAAGCCCTACCGCCGTACCGATTTCTAAAATTTTCGTCGGTTTAACCGCTTGCAAGGTAACGAGTAAAAACTGTAAAGTTTCGTCGTCGGCAACGGGAACACCGCGAGAAAGCGCGTCCTCGCGGTATTTTCGTAAGCGTTCGTCAATATTCAGTTTTACCAACGAGGCGGTGTACTTCATTTGCGTTTTCCTTGTATTATACCTCGATTATGGATACGATAATCAAAGGTGACTGTTTGGTTCTTTTATAAAAATAATTCTTCAATCCGCGTTTGAGATAATTACAAAGCTCATCCTTGCTTGCGTTTTGATAATCAAACGCCTCAATCGCGCGTTGCACGAGTCCTTTAATTTCCGCCTCCGTACCCGTTTGTTCGGTAAACACGAATCCGTGCGATTCGACGATAGGCGTGTTGATGACATAATTTCCCGTCACCGCGAGCGCGACCGTGAAAATACCCTCGGCGGACATTTTCAATCTGTCCTTCATAACCTCGCTCGTACCGTAATCCTCAAAGCCCTCGCCGTCTATCAAACGCGTACCCGCGGGAATATTTTCCCCGTGCGCAAGACTTTTTTGCGTAAGCTCGACGCAATTCCCGATTTCCGTTATTAAAATATTTTGTTCAGGCATACCCAACGCCTCGGCAAGTTGCGCGTGGCGTTTAAGATGACGGTATTCGCCGTGTACTGGAATAAAGAACTTGGGCTTTAACAGGGAATGCAAAATTTTATGCTCTTCTTGGCAGGCGTGACCGGAAACGTGGATTTTTTCCAAGCTCTCGTATACCACCCGCGCACCCTTTTTATACAAATTATTAATCACGCGATAAATCATTTTCTCATTCCCAGGAATAGGATTTGCCGAAATGATAATGGTATCGTTTTCGCCTACCGTCACTTTATTGAACTCACCCGACGCCATACGCGTAAGTGCGCTCATCGGTTCGCCCTGCGAACCCGTCGAAACAATCAAAAGCTCGCCGTCGAATAAATTTTTCGTCTTTTCAATATCAATCAGCACGCCCTCGGGAATAATTAGTTCCCCGATTTTCACCGCGGCGTCCACAACCTTGAACATACTACGACCCGAAAGCGCGACTTTTCTACGGTATTTCACCGCCAAATCAATAATTTGCTGTAAACGGTGTACGTTAGATGCGAACGTCGCAATAATCAAACGACGGGTCATATTTTCCGAGAATAAATGGTCTAAGGTCGTACCGACGACCGTTTCGCTCATTGTATAGCCCGCGCGTTCGATATTCGTCGATTCCGCCATATACAAAAGGACGCCCTCGTTGCCAAGTTCGGCAATTCTCTTTAAGTCGATAGGCTCGCCCGCAACAGGCGTTAAGTCGATTTTGAAATCCCCGCTGTGATAAATTAAGCCCTGCGGGGTGCGGATTGCCAGCGCGCACGCGCCAGAAATGGAATGGTTGACGTTGATAAATTCTACCTCGAACGCGCCCAAACGCATTCTATCGCCTGCTTTTACCACGCGTTGCACGGAATTCGTAATATGATGTTCTTGCAGTTTATTGTCAGTGAGCATCAACGTAAGTTTCGTACCGTAAATGGCTGTGTCGGGATTTAATTCCTTCATTAAATACGGTACACCGCCGATATGGTCCTCGTGGCCGTGCGTAAGCAACACACCGCGGATTTTTTCTTTGTTTTGTGCCAAGTAGGTGATATCGGGAACAACCGAATCAATACCCGGCATATCCTCGCTGTTGGGGAACGTCAAGCCCGCGTCCACGATAATGATATCGTCACCGTACTCGATAGCCGTCATATTTTTACCGATTTCCCCTACCCCGCCTAAAAAGATAATTTTAACGGGTTTTTTCTTCGGCGTTTTTTCCTTATTTTGCGCGGATTTCGCCTTGGGCATTTGCAAACGCTTGGGTTTGGTGGATTTGCTTACCTCTATATCCGTCTCTTGCGGTTTCACCGCGTTTTTTGCGCGAGGCGTTCTCGGCGCGCGAACGCGCGCTACGGGTTGCCCTGCAACGAAAGATATTTCCTCCGTATGAAACGCTGTACCCTGCGGGTTGGTTTTACTTCTCGGCGCGTTACGCTTGTTTCGTTCGGTTTTTGCGTTAGCTTGTCCGCGCGTGTTTTTCGTTCGCTGGTTCGTTTGGGTTTCTGTCTTTTCTGTCTTTTCTTTCTTTTCCTTTTTTTCCTTCACCTTTTCTTTACTTCTCCTTGACGGATTTCCCTCCGTCCTCATAAAATAGAGAGCCGAAAATTATGTGGAATTATCAGCTCTCTCTTTTCTATTTATATGTCTTTTCTCTTGCGTTGCGATTAAAAGTTGAACTCAACCTTCTTTTCCTTGGTAACCTTGATAAAGCCTTCGTCAAAGAGCTGTTTGGTAGATGCGTACGCAAATTGTTCTACGTAATCCACCGCCTCGAAATCCGTCTTTGCAACCGCTCCCTTGCTTTCCGCAAGATACGCAACCAAACGAACGGCTTTCTTTGCCCCAGCCTCGCTCTTAATCTTTATCATAAACGGCGTGTTTTCGTGCGCTTTTTGGTTGCCTACGTTTCTTTGATGGTATACCGTTTGCTTTAACTCGGGATTTTCAGGGTCAAGCGCGAGGTATAAGCAAAGCGTTTTACCGCAAATTGCCATTTTTGCAACCGTATCTCTACCGAAGTTAAATCTGTCGCCGTGCCAGCTTACGTTGGAGTTAATCTTCTTATACGAGATGAGCGCGTTTTTAATATCGCTGTAATATCCCTTAACGCTTTCCTCGCTTTGCTTTAACTTCGCCGTAAAACTTCTCTTTAAGCGGATAACCAAACCCGTTTCCGCGTCTACGAGCTGGTCGTCCACCTCTTGAATAACAGGCTCAGCGGACACCGCAAGTTCTTCTTGTACGGGTTCTTCTTGTACCGTTTCCACGGGTTCTTCTACGATTTCAGGCGCAGGTTCTTCTACGGGCGTTTCTTCAACTTCTTCAACGACAGGCTCTTCCGCCGTTTCTTCTACCGCTTGTTCATCTTCCTGTAACGCACATTCCGCGCACATATCGCAAATACGGCGGGAAACGTTTTGCGCTATCGCGTCCATTCCCTCTTCGTCGATAACAAGCTCGTATGTAGGGTCTTCTTTCGCGGTCTTTTCCTCTACGATAGCCGAGATGCGCTCGTAATCCACTTCCGCCGTTTTCATAGCCTCGATACGCGCGTAATCTACCGTTTCTACCGTTCCGATTTTCTCGGATACTTTGCTCGCGATTTGTTCGATACCCGTTTCGTCCAAAACCACGTCGTAGGTTTGGTCTACGTTTTCGGCAAGTTTTGCTACCACCATATCGGAAAGCAATTCGTAGTCGATTTCGGGTTGTTCAATAACGGGGGGCTGGATTTTCGACGCTACCGCGCTTGCTATTGCGTCAATATCCAACGACGCCATTGCTTGTGCTACCGCCTTAGACACCGCGTTTGCGATTACGTCCTCAGGAACGGTAATTTGTACGCCTTGTACTGCCTTGTTAAAATGCTCGTCTATACGGCGATAATCCACTTTTTCGGGATAGGGCAAGGATTCCACAACCTTTTCCGCCGTGCCGTATACAATTTTATCATAATCAATTTCCGCTTTCACGGGTTCGTTTGCGGGAGCAGGCGCGGGTTCGTGCGCGACTACCTCGCTTAAAATTTCCAAAACCTTATCGCCGACTTCGTCTACGATACGGGTATAATCCACGTTCTCCGCAACGGGAATAGACGCTACGGCGTCGAGGATTTGACGGCTATGCTCGGATACGCTTTCTTCCGTTTTTTCCGCAACCGATTCAATCACCGCTTTATAGTCCGCGTCTTCGAACAACGCGATACCTTCCGCGATACGTGCGTTGATTTCTTCCAACGCCGTGTCAAGCTGTTCGACGAGCGCGAGCTTTGCCTCTACGTCGTTGAGTTTAGTGATTACCTCGCCCGAGATAAGCGCGGTAAGTCCGTCGTAAATCGCTTGATGCTGTAAGTAGCTGTATTTGATTTCGCCAACCGCCTCGTCGAGCTGAGGAAGAATTTCCGAAACCTTTGCTTTCACCGTTTCCGTCAAGGTGTCCGCGTCAAGATTGCCAAGCACCGAAACGCTTTCTTTTATCTTGGCTAAATCCGCACCGATATCCCCGCCCAGCATAGACGCAATACCGTCGTAAATCGTTTGGTTTTGCTTGTAGCTATAACGGATTTCCTGCGAAATCGCTTGTGCGGACTGCGCCGACGTCGTCGCGTTTTTTTCCTCGCTTTGTTTAAGCTCTTTATGCAAAGCGCTTACTTGAACGGCGGAATACTTCAACTCGTTCAAAAGTTCGCCTTTCATTTTTTGCAAATCGTACGAAATCCAACTGTACAACGCGTCGATTTTACTTGCGTCTAACTGTCTTTTATCAGCCATTTTACACCTCAGTTTTGGTTTTGATTTATTTGTTTGCTTTGTAAAAAGCTAAAATCCTACTTCTACAAGTATTATTATACCATATCTTATGCGTTCGGTCAAGGGTTTTACAAAAAAAACTCGCTCTAAATCGTATTTTTTTCAAAAAAACCGCCCTTTTCACAGGGCGGTTTTTATCGTTCAACGCGTACACGGTATTCCCGTTTGTATTTTTCCCGCTCTTTCGAGCGTTTTCGACAAGCAAAGTCTTATGCACGCTTTGCGCGTTTTCTTTGTATACATTTGACAAGTTCGACAATCGGAACGACGCACGCGCCGAGCGCGATAGCAATCCCGTAATGCAACAAGCTTATCGGCGCAAATCCGAACGCGCTTGCAAGGAAAGGTACTTCGCAAACGAGCGTCGTGGCAAGCAACGAGCCGACGAGCGCGAACAGCAAGGTCTTATTCGTCGTTTTTAAGGCAAAAATACTCTTGCGTTGCGAACGCATATTCAAGCTATGGAAAATCTCCGCCATCGACATCGTTAAAAACGCCATCGTCACGCCGTATTCACTGTTGGTTATCGTCCACTCGCCCGATTCGATATAGTGACCGAGGAAATAGGATAAAAGCGTTAACGCCGATACCAACAGCCCTTGATAAAGCAAATCGATACCCAAACCGCCCGAAAAAATCCCCGATTTCGAGTCCCTCGGTTTTCGTTTCATAACGTCAGGTTCGGATTTTTCCATACCCAGCGCTAAGGCGGGGAAGGTATCCGTAACCAAGTTAATCCAAAGCAAATGCACGGGTTTGAGAATGGTAAAACCAAGCAAGGTCGCTACGAAAATAGAAATGACTTCGCTCATATTCGAAGCGAGCAGGAATTGAATGGCTTTACGGATATTTTCGTAGATACGGCGACCTTCTTCCACCGCGCCGACGATGGTTGCAAAGTTGTCGTCCGTAAGCACCATATCCGCGACGTTTTTGGTAACGTCCGTACCCGTAATGCCCATACCCACACCGATATCTGCCGACTTAATCGACGGCGCGTCGTTTACCCCGTCGCCCGTCATTGCCGTAACAAACCCTGCACCGCGCCAAGCGTTGACAATACGCGTTTTATGTTCGGGCTGAACACGCGCGTAGACGCTGATATTGCGGAATTCCTTTTCAAATTCCTCGTCGCTCATTTCGCTAAGTTGCGCGCCCGTCACCGCTTTCGCTCCGTCGCTTAAAATGCCTAATTCCTTGGCAATCGCCACCGCCGTATCCACGTGGTCGCCCGTAATCATTATCGGACGAATCCCTGCCTCTCGGCATTGCTCAATCGCCGTTTTTACCTCAGGACGAACGGGGTCTATCATACCGCAAAGCCCCGTAAAGCACATTTGCGTTTCGACGCTTTCCGATTCGTATTCCTTGGGCAATTCTTTCCAAACGCGTTCTGCTAAGGCAAGTACGCGAAGCGCCCTATCCGCCATTTCCTTGTTCGCGGACAAAATCTTCGACTTCAATTCCGCGGTCATTTCCACCATTTCGCCGTTTTGCAAACAATATGCG
Source organism: Candidatus Scatosoma sp. (assembly GCA_045537295.1). Classification (GTDB taxonomy): domain Bacteria; phylum Bacillota; class Clostridia; order Christensenellales; family Borkfalkiaceae; genus Scatosoma. The sequence continues at coordinate 34,323 of JAZSPG010000114.1, forward strand.
CATCTGTCAATGACGACGTCGGGCGCACCCTTGGTATACTGCACGAACCCGTCCTCTATTGGATGGAAGGTGGACATCATTTTACGTTTGGAATCGAACGGTAACTCGCCCACCCGCGCAAAACGCTCTTTTAGTTGCGGTTTGGGGCAACCGACTTTTGCCGACCAAGCCACGAGCGCCGCTTCCGTCGGTTCGCCCGTAATCGTTAAATCCTCGTTTTGTTCCGCGTCCGAACAAAGCGCCATACCTAAGGCTATACGCTGTTCGTCCTCGCCGTAACATTCCACGACGGTCATCTTGTTTTGGGTAAGCGTACCCGTTTTATCCGAGCAAATAATTTGCGCACACCCCAGCGTTTCCACCGCCGTCAGTTTACGGATAATGGCGTTGCGTTTAGACATATTCGTAACGCCGATAGACAGCACCACCGTCACCACCGCCGCAAGCCCCTCGGGGATTGCCGCAACCGCCAACGACACCGCTATCATAAAGAAATCAAATTCAAACCTGCCCGCGCGTATCAACTGCACGCCAAACACGACGACGCTGATACCAAGCACCAACCAAGTGAGCGCTTTGGACAACTGGCCCAGCTTAATTTGCAACGGCGTTTTGCCCTCTTCCGCCTGCGCCAACGCACCCGCGATTTTGCCCATTTCAAGTCGGATCGTAGCCATGTCGTTCTGTGAGCCAAGGAGTTGGTGCCCATTGTTGTCTTCCTAAGACCGCTTGGCCTCCGACTTCTTTGGACAACTGGCCCAGCTTAATTTGCAACGGCGTTTTGCCCTCTTCCGCCTGCGCCAACGCACCCGCGATTTTGCCCATTTC
>JAZSPG010000035.1:0-4336 GCA_045537295.1 Candidatus Scatosoma sp.
AAATCGTATACCTTTTGCGCCGTTTCTTCCGCGCTGTCGCGGATACAGCTCAGCAAAGATATACCCATCGTGATGGTGCGGATATCCAAATGTTCCTTTTCGACCATTGCAACCGTTTCTAAAACGTCGTTTTTACTGAACATATTCTCTCTCCTTGCTTTTAACGCTTAGACGTTGTGCATTGCGTTAAAGATGTCTTCGTGCTGTAAGTAAACGGACATTCCGATTTGCTTGCCAAGCTCCGCACATTCTTTCGCCAAAGCGGAAAGTTCTACTTCCACCGCGGATATATTTACTATCATTATCATCGCAAAATATTCGCCTAAAATCGTTTGGGATATATCTTCTATGTTTGCTCCGCGTTCGGAAAGGAACGCGCTTACCTTTGCAATTATGCCTTTTTTGTCTTTACCCGTTACGGTGACAACTGCTCTCATTGTTCTTGTTCTCCTTGCTCTTCTTGCGTTATAATTCCCTCGTCATTTTCCTCTTCGTCTTCCTCGTATTCGGAAAACTCGTAGGCGTGTTTTTCTAAAATGTCGTATTGTATGATAAAGTTGCTTTGGACGATATACCGTACCAAATCCCCGCTTTCAAAGGCGGGTAGGGGTTTTTCTGGGTCGAAGTACGCCTCGCGTTCCATCCATTCCTGTTTTTTCTTGCTCCAAGTTTCGAATACGCAACCTACGACGTCCACGTTGTCTTTTTGCAGGCTCTTTTCGCGGAATGTGTAAAAATAGTTGCGTTCCTCCGCTTTCATTCCCTCGTTGATAAAGGTGAGAATTTTGAAATAACGGCGGATACGGCTGTATTTTATCGCCATAAACGGAAACATCGTCAAAACGTATAACGCCGTGGCGATATATGCCAGCGCTTTGGGTAAGGCGTCGCGAGGGTCGGCGTACGGCAGGGTGATATGGTAGATAAGCATTCCGATACAAAGTACCAAATACGCCGTCGTCACCGTCATAAATACGCTGAATATCCGCTGTTTTTGTTTGTATGCCGATAAGAAATCGGCGTCGGTGTATATGGAAGTCATTTTCATTGTTCCTTTTTTAATTATAAATAAACAGTACCCCAAGCGTGCCTTTTCCGCAATGGCTGGTGATTATCGAGCCTGCTACCGTTTCGATTACTTCGTCGAAATCGAAAAGTTCTTTCACCTTGGCTTTGGCTAAATCCACGATGGCTTTATCCGCGGACGAGTGCGTGATAAAGCAACGCTTTTTATCGTAATTGGGATAAGCGTCTTTGAGGTCTTGGATATATCTGGGCAAACACATATTCATCTTGCCTATATATTTTTTGCCGGGAACGAGCTGTCCGTCGTCCATTAAAATTTGCGGGTGGATTTTGAACATACTCGCGGCGACTTTTACCATACCCGATACTCTACCGCCTTTATGCAAATAGTCTAAACTGTCGGGCACGAACGAGGTGTTGACGCGCGAACGAAGTTCTTCGATAGCCGAAACGATTTCGTCTGCTGTTTTGCCCTCGTCGCGCATATCGCAAGCAACGAGTACGAGTAAGCCTTGTCCCGTCGAAAGCGCTTTACTGTCGATAACTTTTACCTTGCCGTCAAAGCTTTCCGCGGCGGTCTTTGCGAAATGGTGCGAGCCAGAGCTTTTAGAGGATATACTAAAATGGATAAGCTCGTCGTGGCCTTTGAGTTGCTCGGCAAAAAATTCCTCGTATTCGCCCACGCTGGGTGCGCTGGTTTTCGGCAAAATTTTCGTTTCCGCTACGAAATCGAAAATGTCCTGCGGGGTGATATCCACGCCGTCGCGATATGCCGTTGCGTCTAAGTTGACCTGCAATGCCATAATGCCGATATTCCGCTCCTCAATCAAGTGATTTAAGTCGCAAGTGCTGTCTGAAGTAATTCTGATTGCCATAAGTCTTTCTCCTTTTTTATGGTAATTCTTTTTTATTTTTTGTTTTTATCGAAGGGATTTCTCGTGAAGAAAATCCATTTGAGTACCTTTTGATTGTCTACCGCCCAAGTGGGTACGACGCCGTATATGTCCGTTTCTTTATACAAACAGGTGAGCGCAGAACCGCCTTTTTGCGCATATCGGCTGTCTTTGCTGTTGTTTCTATTATCGCCAAGGAAAAACACTTCCCCCTCGCCTACCGCGTATTCCTCAAAATCGTAAGCCGTAGCGTTAGAATAATAGGCGTACGGTTCGTCTAAAACGGTAAATTCGTCCGTGCCTGCGTAGCAAATTTCCACCACGCCGTCTTGACAGCGCACTCTATCCCCCTCTACCGCGATTAAACGCTTTATCAAATACTTGGTGGGTTCTTCTTCCTTGCGGTTTTGAAATTCGGGATAGTGCCAAACGGACACGACGATAATATCTCCACGCTTTGCTTTATAGTCCTCGTCTACCTTACGCATTAACAGCTCCTCGCCGTTATACAACGTTTGGTTCATAGACGGTCCTGATACCTCTACCCCTATAAAATGCGCGGATATATACGCCCGAAAACAAAGAATTACGGCGAACAAAAGGAATACTACCGTCCAAAAAACAGTAGTTGCTTTATTGTCCTTTTCGCCAAACCGCGATTGGTATAATTCTCCGTCGCTGAGCGGTTTTTCCGTCATTTTATAAATCCGTCCTTCTCTCTTTTACCCGTTTTTTCAATTCGTCGCGCGTTAAATTGATAAATCTTCCGCACGCCTCACACTGTATTTTTATATCCGCGCCGACTCGCACCACCTTAAACGCGGTATTCCCGCAGGCGTGCGGTTTTTTGAGGATTAAACGCTCGTTTATCTCGTACATACCTACCCCTTACAGCCACAAAATATTCGTGACGGCAAGTTCCGCCTCGTCGTTTTCCGCTTTGAAGGTAAGCGCTCTGCCCTCGAAAAAGTTGGGCAGGGGGCGGTTGCAGGTTTCGCCTTTGAAATCGGTAGCCTTGAGGATTATGCGTTTCCATTTCCCGCCACCGTTCACTTCCACAAAACAGGTGTATTTTTCCGATTCGCTTTGCATATCGCCTACGTCAACAGTTATTTTTAATTCCTGCGACTGCTTGCAATACGCTTCAAAAGAAAGCAACGCGTTTTCGTCGGGGATATATCTCGGCGAGCTGATTTTATACGTTTTTATTCCGCCTACCGAGAACGCGCCCGTTACCCCGCCGTAGCCTACCACTTGTTTGGGTATCGCCTCGCGTTCTAAGAAGATATCGCCGACCGCGTAGTCGTCGTACACCGCAACGCCGAACGCGTCCATTTCCTTGCCCGAAAAAAGCATTCGGCTTTTTACCGCGCTGGGATTGGGGTGGGTTAGTTTTTTTACCGTAATTTTAGACACCACTCTAAATCCGTTTATATATTTCGCGTACGCGTAGGCGAACACCGCTTTCGCGCCCTCGTAATATTTTATCGGACAGGAAAAATTACCGTCTTTCACCGATTTGCCGTCTACTTTATAGATTTGGTGCCAGTCGCGATAAGCGCAACGCGTACCCAAGTCCGCCTCCGCGTAGAAAATACCGCCTTCTTCTAAAATGCCTTCCTTATCGCTTTCTACCTCTATCTTTAAGCCGTCGGGCGTTTCCCTTACCGTTACCGTAGGCGTTTCGGGGATATAAATTTCCCGTCCTTTTAGGTTTTTCTCTAAGAACAGGTGCATATCGTTTAAGCCGTTCGGTCCGATACAAGCTCCGCTGTCCAAGGAATACACCAGCGCGTTGCCGTATTCGTTGCCTATCCGCGAAAACGTGTCGTACGCTCTGTCGCAATCAAAACAGTTATCGCGCAAAGAACAAAGCATTAGTACGGGGCATTTTACGTAGGACGCGTATGACTGCGCCTCCACCCCCGCGATATATCTATGCATATCGTCGCTTAAATTGTGCGCGATATTGTCGCCGAATTTGGCTATGGACGCGAACGATTTCCAACCCACCGCGTTGATGGGTACTCCGCATTTTACCTCGGGAAGTAGCATCGTTTGCCATGCAATATCACCGCCCGTGCGCACGCCTACTACGCCGATATTGCCGATATCCTCACGCGAGGAAAGGTATTTGACGGATATGAGCGCGACGTACGCCCACTCGAACCAAGTCGTTTCGTCCGACTGTAAATCTTGCATATCCAAAAGTCCGCGCGCCTGTTCTAAGTTGCCGTGTGCTAGCGAGGGCGGGTAGACGGTGCGTAAAGTCCCCTCTATATCCCCGTGCATTTTACCCGAATAATCGGGGGCAAGGACAGCGTAGCCTTTGTCTAAGAAGTATTGCATCAATTCTTCGTCTGTGGATTTGCCCGCCTCGTTTAATAATAACACGGTGGGAGCTTTGCCGATTGCAT
>JAZSPG010000029.1:0-7428 GCA_045537295.1 Candidatus Scatosoma sp.
TTGGTGCCCATTGTTGTCTTCCTAAGACCGCTTGGCCTCCGACTTTACGAAGCGGATATCCGCGACGAAAAGAAGATGGAAGAAATTTTCCAAACGCATACGATTGACGCAGTTATTCACTTTGCGGCCTTTAAGGCGGTAGGGGAAAGCTGTAAGTTGCCTTTGAAATATTATGAAAACAACATTTCGGGTACGGTTGCCTTGCTTCGCATTATGGGGCAATACGGCGTCAAGAAAATCATCTTCTCGTCGTCGGCTACCGTTTACGGCGACCCCGAACGTTTACCTTTGGACGAAACGTGCCGTCTTTCTACCACCAACCCGTACGGCAGTACCAAATTGATGATGGAAATGATTATGCAGGATTTGTATAAAGCGGATAACGAATGGAATATCATTTTACTTCGTTATTTCAACCCCGTCGGCGCGCACGAAAGCGGGTTAATCGGCGAAGACCCCAAAGGTATTCCCAACAACTTAATGCCGTACGTAGCGCAGGTGGCGAGCGGAAAACTCGCGTGTATCAACGTGTTCGGTAACGATTACGATACGCCCGACGGTACGGGGGTGCGCGATTATATCCACGTCGTCGATTTGGCGCTGGGGCATATTGCGTCTATCGAGCAATGCAACGAGAGCGGGGTGCATATCTATAACTTGGGTACGGGGCACGGTTACAGCGTTTTGGATATGATTCACGCCTTTGAAAAGGCGTGCGGGAAGAAATTACCGTATAAAATTTGCGAACGCCGTCCCGGCGATATCGCGACTTGCTACGCTTGTCCCGATAAGGCGAAAAAGGAGCTCAAATGGGAGGCGAAGTTCGGCATTGAGGAAATGTGCGATTCGCAATGGAAGTGGCAAAGCGGTAATCCGATGGGCTACGAGGCATAACTATTTATGCAGGAATATCGGCTCGTTCGGGCAAATCGAAAGACGGTATCCGTTTCGCTGGACGAATTTGGCGTACTCAGCGTGTACGCGCCTAAGGGTATGCCGAAAAAAGATATTGACGCTATCGTGAAAAAGAAGGAAAGCTGGATAACGCGCAAAAGGGAGCAGTTAAAGTACGTCGAAATGGCGTTGCCTAAGAAGCGTTTAGACGGCTATTCCTTCTACTTATTTGGTGAGCCTTGTCAAATTGCGGAAACGGACGGGGGTAAAATACGCTACGACAGCGAACAAAAAAAACTGTATTTGCCCAGAGGGCAAGGACAAGCGGAAATCGTCGCTTGGCTGAAAGAGCTTGCCTATTTCGTAATGAAAGGTATTACGGATAAATGGGCGCAAATTATGGGCGTAAGCTATACGTCTTTGCAAATCAACGACCCAAAAAGCTACTGGGGCGGTTGCACGCAAAAGAACGGTTTGAAATACACCTTCCGCATTTTGTACGCGCCGTCTGCCGTAATGGAATATTTGGCGATACACGAGCTGGCGCATATTCGGTATAAAAACCACTCGCGCTGGTTTTGGGCAGAGGTGGAAAGGTTCTGCCCCGACTGGTATTTTAAGCGGAAATGGTTGCGGGATAGGAAGATATTATTTAGAATTTTCTAAATAAGGGAAAAGAGAGGAAAAAGTCGCGACGGCGTTTAGAAAACGCGGAATTGCGGTATAAAATAAGTAAAAGAAGAAATTTCCGAAAGAGGAAAGTATGTTAGAACTGAAAAACGTAAGCTATCGTGTAGACGATAACGGTCAAGAAAAATATATCTTAAAGGACATTAACTTAACGCTCAGCGAGCGGTTCGTTGCTTTTACCGGTCCAAACGGCGGGGGGAAATCCACGCTTGCCAAGGTGATTGCGGGGATTATTCAGCCCACGGAAGGCAGGATATATTTAGACGGCGAGGATATTACCGCGCTTTCCATTACCGAGCGCGCGCAAAAGGGCGTTTCGTACGCCTTTCAACAGCCCGTGCGGTTTAAGGGTTTGACCGTTCGGGATTTAATCAATATCGCGTCGGGCAAGCAGTTAAAGGTGTCGGACGCTTGCGCGTATTTATCTGAGGTGGGTATGTGCGCGAGGGATTATATCGACCGCGAGGTGAACGCGTCGCTGTCGGGCGGGGAGTTAAAGCGGATTGAAATTGCGACCATTTTGGCGCGTAGCACCAAGCTTTCTATTTTCGACGAGCCAGAGGCGGGTATCGATTTGTGGAGCTTTGGGAATCTGATTAAAGTGTTTGAGAATATGCACGAAAAGACCAAGGGGAATATTTTGATTATTTCGCATCAGGAACGCATACTCAATATTGCGGATAAAATCGTAGTAATTGCAAACGGCGGGGTACAAACGCAGGGCAAGAAAGAGGATATTTTGCCTCAGCTTTTGCGCGGGGAATCCTGTAAAGTGCTTACGGACAAGATGTAAAAGGAGGGGTTTATGGACGCGATTGAAAAGGACTTACTTTTACAAATAGCCGATTTACACGGTGTTCCCGAGGGCGCGTATAACATTCGCGGGAACAGCGAGTTAAAGGGCAGAAAAACGACGGAAAATATCGATATTATCACCAAAACGGACGGAAAGTCGGGGATAGATATTCATATCAAGGCGGGTACGAAAAACCAAAGCGTGCATATCCCCGTGATTATTTCTAAGGCGGGATTGCAGGAGGTCGTGTATAACGATTTTTATATCGGTGAGGACGCGGACGTGGTTATCGTGGCTGGTTGCGGTATTCATAACTGCGGTGGCACGGAGCTTACTTCCCGTCACGACGGCGTGCATACCTTTTATTTGGGCAAAAACGCTAAGGTGAAATACGTAGAAAAGCATTACGGCGAGGGGGACGGTAACGGTAAAAACGTGATGAATCCCGAAACGGTGGTGCATTTGGAAGAAAACGCGGAGATGGTGCTGGAAACCACGCAAATCAAAGGGATTGACTCGACCAAGCGTCTTACCCGTGCGATCTTGAAAGCGGGCGCGAGCTTGATTGTAAAGGAAAAACTGTACACCCACGGCGTACAGGAGGCGGATACTGATTTTGTGGTGGATATGAACGGCGAGGGCTGTCGCGCGGATATTGTTTCGCGGTCGGTGGCGTCGGGCAAATCGGTACAACGGTTCGTATCGACGATGAACGGTAATGCGCGGTGTTACGGGCATACCGAGTGCGACGCGATTATTATGGACGAGGCGTCGGTGACGGCTAAGCCTTGCTTGTCGGCGAACCATATCGACGCGGAGCTTATTCACGAGGCGGCGATAGGCAAAATCGCAGGAGAACAGCTTATAAAGCTTATGACTTTGGGGCTTAGCGAAAAAGAAGCGGAAGAACAAATTATAAAAGGATTTTTACATTAAAAAATAAGGAGAATAAAAACTATGAGTGAACTTGCTTACAAAAGAACGAACGTGTATGAAATCGCGGACGAAAAATTGATGAAGGACATTTTTGCGTATGCGGAGGGGTATAAAGTGTTCCTTGACAATGGTAAGACGGAACGCGAGGCTTGCGCCTATGCAAAAGCAATGGCGGAGAAAAACGGATATAAACCCTTTACCTTTGGACAAAAACTCAAAAAGGGCGACAAGGTGTACTACAACAACCGCGGTAAGAATTTATACTTAATCAAGGTAGGGAACGCGGATATTTCTAAGGACGGTATTCGTATTCTCGCCTCGCATATCGACAGCCCGAGAATTGATTTGAAACAAGTACCCCTTTACGAAAGCGAGGGTATTGCGTTTGGCAAAACGCATTATTACGGCGGTATCCGTAAATATCAATGGACGACCATTCCCCTTGCATTGCACGGCGCAGTGGCGCTCAAAGACGGTAGCGTTTTGAACGTAAAAATCGGCGAGGACGAAACGGACCCCGTATTTTATATCAGCGACCTTTTACCCCACCTCGCGCAAAAACAAAACGCGAAAACGCTGGGCGAGGCTATCGAGGGCGAGGGCTTGAATATTTGGTTTGGCAATATGCCCTACACCGTAGCGGAAAACGACAAGGACAAGACGGTGAAAGAAAACGTTTTGCGTATTTTACACGAGAAATACGGTATGGACGAGGCGGATTTCCTGTCTGCCGAGCTTTCGCTCGTACCTGCGTTCAAGGCGAAGGACGTTGGGTTTGACCGCGCGCTTATCGGTGCGTACGGCCACGACGACAGGGTTTGTTCCTATCCCGCGTTTACCGCGCTTTTCGACGAGAGCTCTAACGAGCATACCGTAATGGTCGTGCTTGCGGATAAAGAGGAAATCGGTAGCGAGGGTACGACGGGTATGCAATGCGCGGTGTTCACCGATTTAATCGACGAGCTGGCGCGTTCGTTCGATACGACTTCGGCGTGTATCCGTGCGAACTCGAAATGTCTTTCCGCGGACGTGAACGCGGGTTACGACCCTAACTTTGCGGAAGTTTTGGAAAAGCAAAACGCAACTTATCTTTCCTGCGGTGCAGGCGTAACCAAATTTACGGGCGCGCGCGGTAAGAGCGGTTCGTCGGACGCGGACGCGGAATATATCGGGTTCTTGCGTAAACTGTTTGACGAGAACGGCGTAATTTGGCAAACGGGCGAGCTGGGCAAAGTGGATATCGGCGGTGGCGGTACGGTTGCGAAATATATCGCGAAAATGAATATCGACACCATTGATATCGGGGTCGGCGTAATTTCTATGCACGCGCCTTACGAAGTGATTTCCAAAGCGGATTTGTACGAGGAATACCTTGCGTTCCGTGCGTTTATTAAGTAAAAAATAAAACGAATAAAAGAAAAACGGGTTTGACGAATACGTCAAACCCGTTTTGATAAGTTTATGGTGGAGCTAAGGCGGAGTTTGGCTTTTGCCAACGCGTCGTTTTGCTTTATTTTACGCCGTTCTTTTCCCAAACGCACAAACGCAAAACTCGCCCGCCCCCCTGACTAATTTCAGCGGTTCTCGTTCCCCGCTACCAACGAAAAAAGACGGCTAATGCCGTCCTGTTTCGTTGGTGGAGCTAAGGGGAGTCGAACCCCTGACCTTTTGAATGCCATTCGGTCACCGCCACGCTAAAAGTCCTTGAAAATAAGGATTTTTACATCATTTATGCCCAATTTTAATAGTATCAACAGCCGATTTGTTGACCTTTTTGACCTAACTGTTGACCTGATTATATTATATCAAATCCGCGCAAAAATGTCAAGAAATAACCGTCGCATGACAAGAAAACATTCAAAAAATATATAGATTTTTAATTACTTTTTAACGACAGAAAAACATCTTAATAGCAATCTGAAAGAATCTTTGTTACAAGTTTTTATCATCTTGAAATAAAGATTTTTTATTTACAAAAAAAGTTTTTATAAATTTTCCAAAAACTTTATACTGTCATATTTAAATGACAGGTTTGCCCTATATATGTGTTATAATATGAGTGTAAAAAGGTTGAGGGAACGGTACCGCCCAAAACGGATTTACAAAATAAAAAATAAAAAGGAATGATAAAATCATGAAAAATTTAAAAGTAAACTTTATTACCAAAACTATCGAAGTATCTATCTCTTTCGCAAAGAAAGCAAGTATCTATGGCTCTAGTGAATACCTTATGCTTACTGAAGCACAAAAAGCGCATTCTGGCTACAAGCTTGAAATTCAGAAGCCGAAAAGAATGGCAATTAAAGGTATCGATTACGACTTTATGCGCAACTATATCATGACTCATGAAAATAGCGATAGGCAAATGGATGCATTTGAAAAACTTCAAATCAGCGGTCTTACGTATTCTGAAATTAAAGCTTGGTTTGTTGAGCAATATCCTGTGTTTAAAGACTGCAAAACAAAAGCAGATTGGATTTTGGCGGCATAAAAGGGGGTGATGAAAAGATGAGGAATGTTTTGAAAATTGATCATAAGAACGGTAAAATTATTATGGATAGAGAATTTTCTATCAAATCCTCTATCTATGGAACGCAGGAATATACGCACTTACAAAACGCAAGACGAGATTATCCTGATTACGGTGTAGAAAGAAAAACCATCAAAAGGAATCCGCAAAAAGAAGCATTTAACGGCTTAACTTACGAATTTATGCAAAAGTATTTGGAATTTTACAATGTTTCTGTTGCTATTCGTCAAAAGTACAAAGAAATGCGGTTTATGGCTGAATGCCACTCTATCCGCTATCCTGTCATCAAGAAATGGTTTTTGGAAACGTTCCCCGAAGTCAAAGAATGGGGAAAATTCAAAGAGCAATTCGCAGCGGACACCGCCCTGAGCGTATAAAGGAGGTGAATTATGTCTTTCCCTAATCAAAAAATTATTAAGATTCATAAGGAAAATAAGCAAAAAGAACCTTTTGTATCGTTAAACGTTCAAACCATGACCGCCGCCTACAAGGATTTAAACGCAACTGCATTCTATTTATACCTGTGCTTATGTTGTAATAAAGACGGTTTTCAGCTTGAATTTTCGCCTGCTAATATCGCAACAAACTTTGGAATGCCCGATTCCACTGTACGCGATCAATTCAAAAAGCTTGTCGAGAAAAAGTATTTAGTTCCTATACAAAAAGGAAGCAATATTTACAATTTCTATGCTGAACCTCCGCATTTAATAGAACTCAAAGCAAAGGAAAAAGAAAGGTTGCAACACGAAGCTTTTTATTTCTAAACGTACGGCATACGTACTCTCAACAAATGCCGTAAATAACAAACGACCAACGCTAAAAAATCGCGAACATCGTAAAAAGTAATTAGTTAGAGTATAGAGAAATATATAATAAATAATATATAACTATAATAGGGAAAATGACAAACGAATGACGCGTTAAGGCGATTTAAGACAAAATTAAAAAATCCTATTATGAAAAATTTAATATTATATGAGAATCAAAAGCAACCGATAATCTTTGGTTGCTTTTTTAATACAATTGATAAGGAGAAAAATTATGACAAGAGAACAAATTGAATATTTACATGAAACAGGAAAGATGCCTGATTACGTTTATTATCAAATAAACGGTATGTCCCCCGAATACAATTTATGGATGCAAAAGAAAAAAATTCATGAAAAACTTAAAAAAAGACAAGAGAAACAAAGACAACAAGCGTTAGATAAAAAGCAAGAGCAAGAGATTGAAAAGGCAATTGATAAAGAAGTTCATTTACAACTTGATAAAATTTTTGAAAAGTTTTTAAAATAAACGTGTCGGAACGGCGCGACAAGTCGCGCCGCCACCCCGTTTATTTTATGCTATCGCAATAGACGAACAAAGTAATTGAAAACGGCTCGTTTTTTCAAATAAAACGTACTTTTCAAGATTCTATAGCCCACACCTGTTGAAAAAATAAGAAAAATTTTTATTTTTCCCGAAACAATCCCCCCTTGCCGCCGCCTACTTGCCAAAAGAAAAGATTTGTGATATACTATATCCATCAACGCAAAGGCGGCGGATATGTTATGAAACAAAGCAATCAAAAATTAAAATG